>JBDRJH010000129.1:0-12017 GCA_043815125.1 Verrucomicrobiota bacterium | reverse complement strand
TTGGTGTTCTCGTCGGTGATGGTGCTCTTCGCGGGCGGCTCGATCCTCTACACGACGTCGAACATCATCCACCACTACCGCACGGACCAACACGTGGCCGCGTCACTGGCGCTGTTCTCCGGCGTGATGTTGCTGCTGTGGTATGTGATCCGCATCCTGATGAGCCTGCGCCGCTGAGTCGGCGCGGGTGTCGGGTTTTGTTCGGAGTTTTAACGCAAAGGCGCGGAGGCACAAAGCGGCGCGGAGATAGGATATCCCAAGATTAAAATCATCTTTGCGACCTCTGCGTCTTGGCGTCTTTGCGTTGGAAATAATCGGGGAGAGTTGGGCGGAGGGAAGGAGAGTGGAATGTTTGCGTGGACGTGAATTGTGGGCGGGAGTTGCCGGCGTGATTTCGAATGAAGCAGTCGCGGGCGGGGGTTGGCCGGAGGGCGTGATTGCACTCGGGTCGCCGTTGGTGCGCTGTCATCTGTTGGTGACGGGCGGCGAAGCGGTGTTGATTGACACGGGGCTTTGGGAAATGCCGACGCGGGTGCGCCGCGCGATGGCGGGCTTGGGGTTGGGGCCGCGGGATTTGAAGGCGATTTTGTTGACGCATGGGCACCTGGATCATGCGGGCGGTTTGCACGAGATCGTGGCGTGGAGCGGCGCACCGGTGTATGCGCATCCGGCCGAGCAGGCGCATGTGGACGGAGTGTTTCCTTACCGCGGATCCGCCAAGTGGTGCGGGAGACTGGAGCGCGCGGGGCGATGGGTGGGTGGTTACCGGCCTGTGCGGATTGACGAGCCATTGGCAGATGGTCAGGTGCTGCCGTTTTTTGGTGGGTTGACGGTGGTGCATTTGCCTGGGCACACGGCGGGGCATTGCGGGTTTTACTGCGCGCGGGAGCGGGTGCTGTTTTCCGGCGATCTGTTTGCGAGCTATGGCGTGAGCACGCATCTGCCGCCGGCGATTCTGAACAGTTGCCCGGAGCGTTTCACGGAGAGTTTTGCGCGGGTGGTGGAGCTTGATCCGGTCGGCCTGATCCCGAGCCACTACGATGTGCGCGACGCGGCGCTGCATCGGCGGCGGTTCGGGCGGTTGCTGCGGGGGCGCGGGTAAGGTTGGGCGCGCCTCATGGCGATGCTGCTGGTGACAAACGTCACAACGCGAAGGTTGGCCGATGCATTGGTGCGCGTTGGTCTGCGGCTTTTCGACTCGGCTGCTCATTTTGGCTTGTTCCGCCCGTCATGCCCCCTGCCGGTCGGTTCGATTTGGGGGAGGCGGTGGCGTGCTAGTGGGTGATGAGCGGCGCTTGGCGGAGTAAGCGGCACCCGGTCAACTCGTCCAGGCAGAAGGCGGCCACGTCGGTGCGGCGAATCGTGCCCGCCTTGACACCCGCCAACTTGGTGAAGACGCGCACCGCCGGGAGGCCTTTGCCGGGACCGTTCGTGAGGATCGCCGGGCGCACGAGCGTCCAGTCCAGCCCGCTATCGCGCACGACCTGTTCCTGCCGGGTTTTGTCGTGATAGGTGCCACGCAACACCAGCGGCTGGATCAGCCCATTGTAGAACCACGGGCCGTGGCCTTTGCTGGTCCCCGCGCCGACGCCGGTGATGAGAACCAGACGATCAACGTCGGCGGAGCGCATGGCCGCGACCAGGTTGCGCGTGCCGTCGGTCAACATCGTGGGCTCCTTGAACGGGCCGGACGGCGATGAACCAAGCGCGCTGATCACGGCGTCCTGGCCGGCGACGGCCGCCTTCAACGACGCCGCGTCGAGAACGTTGCCGACGACCATCCTGACGGGCGGGGCGAAGGCGGCCTTGGTGGCGTCTCGGACCAAGACGGTGATTTCGTGTCCCTGGCCGAGCGCTTGTTTGACGAGTTCCCGGCCGGTGGGGCCGGTGGCGCCGATGATGAGCAGTTTCATGGTGAGTTTCTCCGTGGGGATGGTCGGACTTGGTTTAGTTTTTCGCCCACGCCTGCGCGGCTTCGTTGGCGAAGTCCACGTAGCGGCGCGGCGCGTGGCCGAGCAGCTGGGTCAGCGTGGCGACATCTTCGGCGGTCGCGGCAAAACCGCGCTCGAGGTAGCCTTGCATCATCACGCGGAAGTCATACGCCGCCCACGAGGGGACCTGCGTGCGGAGCTGCTCTTCGAAGGCATCCATGTGTTCGCCAGGATACTGCACGGTCTTGCCGAGGATCGCGCTCCAGATGGCGGCGACCTCGGGACCGCTCAGCACGTCCGGCCCGACGGCGTTGTAGGTTTTGCCGAGATGCCCCTCGGTGGTCAGCACGACGGCGGCCGCCTCGGCGATGTCGCGCACGTCCACCGCGGAGAGACCCGGTGTGCCGAGCGGCATCGGGTAAACGCCGTGGTCGGTCAGCACGCTCTGCAGTGTGAGGTCGTTTTGATAAAAGTAGTTCGGCCGCAGGATGGTGAACGGCACGCCGAATTCCTTCAGCGCGTTTTCGATGGCGACTTTCGACGCGAAGTGCGGGACGTCCTTGAAGCGGTCGGCTTGGAAGACGGAGTTGTAAACGATGTGCCGCAGCTTGTGCTTCTTTGCCAAGCCGAAGGCGATCAGGCCTTGGGTAAGCTCGTCGGGCACGACGCCGTTGAGCAGAAACAGGCTGTCCACGCCGGCCAGCGCCTTTTCGAACGAGACCGGGTCGAGCAGATCGCCGACCGCCGGCTCGACGCCGGGCGGGAGGGAGGCGTCCGCCTGGCGGACGAGGGCGCGAACCGACGCTTTGCGGTTAACGAGTTCTTTGAGCAATGCTGAGCCAACTTTGCCGGTGCCGCCGGTGATGAGGATTTTCATGATGAGGTTCTCCTTGGGAGGATTTTTGGACGAATGTTGTTTGTCTTATGGAGGGTTGATTTTTGACGGTCGCGCATCCGCTTTGGATGGGCATGTGACTACGATATCACCGTTCTCTATTCTGACTAGTTGCTCATTTGCGGACACTCTGTTCAATAGACCGAACAATGAAGGATCTGAATTCCGTCCGTATCTTTCTCGCTGTGGTCGAGCACGCCTCCTTTACGGCTGCGGCCAAACGCCTCGGCCTGCCCAAGGGGACCGTCAGCTACAAGGTCTCGGAGCTCGAGGCGGAGCTGGGGGTGCGGTTGCTCAACCGCACGACCCGCGCCGTCACGCCCACCTCGGAGGGCAGCGAACTCGCCGAACGTTGCGGGCCTTCCTTGGAAAACATCATCGAGGCCAGCGCGTGGATCGCGCAGGCGGGCAAAGTGCCGAGCGGTCTGCTGCGCATCAAGGCCCCGACGACCTACACGCAATGGGCGGTTGCGCAGGCGCTGCCGAGGTTCCTCGCGGCTTATCCGCAGCTAAAGATCGCCCTGTCGGTCTCGGACGATTTCCGGACCGACATCGTGCAGCAAGGTATCGATCTGGTCGTTTCGGTGGGGCCGAATCACGACTCCAGTTTCATCCGCTTTCCGCTCGGCCACTCGGTGCGACGCCTCTACGCGAGCAAGACGTATCTGAAGGCCCACCCCATGATCACGCGGTTGGAGGATTTGAAAAACCACGCCTGCCTGATCTGTGCGGAGCCAGGGCCCGGTTATGCGTGGAGCCTGACGAACAAGGGAAAGACGCGCACGGTGGCGGTCTCCGGTCCGCTGGTTTCCACCGACTATGTGCCGCTGGTCGAGGCGGCCAGGCAGGGCCTGGGGGTGGCGCTGTTGCCGGAGCGAATCTGCGGTGAACACCTCGCCGCCGGGCGACTGGTGCCGGTGTTGAGCGAGTGGGTGTGCAATACGCCGGAATTCAACGCGCTGATCCCGTCCAAGAAGCTTCTGACCCCGAAGGTGAAGGCCTTCATCGAGTTCCTCAAAGCCAACCCGTGGTAGCGCGTGTCATGCGTGGTCACGCGTAGCGTGCGTGGGCAGGGGTCGAAGGAGCGGCGGCGATCATGCCCCCGAGCGTCGTGGTGGTGAACTGGCAGGCGCGACGTGATTGGTTGTCGTGCGGTCCGTCGGCGGCAGGATTGCTGCCGCTCCTCGGTTGCGTTGGGGCGGGTGGGGCGTTGGAGTCCGCGCATGGCGCTCGTTTCCAATTCGCTTTTGCCGATGATTCAACTGGCGATCACGCCGGTGATTTTGATCACCGGTCTGGGGTCGCTGATGTTGACGATGACCAACCGGCTGGGGCGGATCGTGGACCGCACGCGGGTGTTGGCGGGGCAGGCGCGGAGCGCGACCGGCGAAGAGCGCACGCATGTGGAGTCCCAGCTGCGGATTTTGTTTCGCCGGGCCAAGCTGGTGCGCATGGC
This sequence comes from Verrucomicrobiota bacterium, assembly GCA_043815125.1. GTDB lineage: Bacteria > Verrucomicrobiota > Verrucomicrobiia > Opitutales > Opitutaceae > JAUWBF01. The sequence continues at coordinate 7,735 of JBDRJH010000129.1, read as the reverse complement.
GGTGTCGCTGGCGACGCTCAGCATGTTTGTCTCGGGGCTGCTGGTGGTGGTGATTTTTCTGAGCGCGCTGCTGGGGATCGAGGCGGCGCTGGCGATTTTGATGCTCTTTGTGGCGGCGATCACGTTGCTGCTGGGCGCGCTGGGGTTTTTCCTGCGCGACATCAATGTGACGCTCAACGCGCTGCGGCTGGAAGTGCGGCGGGCGTTGCCGGAGGAGTGAGCCGGATCAGGCTGGCGACACGGCGGGCAATAGGTCGCGGGCGAGGGCGGCAAAATCGGGGTAGATGGCTTCGGCGCGGGCGGCGCGGAGTTCCTCGGCGCTGTGGGTGCCGGTGGTGACGGCCCAGACGGGGAAACCGCCGCGGTGGCCGGCTTCGACGTCGAAGGGGCTGTCGCCGATGAGCAGGGTGGTGGCGCTTTCGGCTTCGAGGTTGTTTAGGGCGTGGGCGGCGAAGGCGGGGGCGGGTTTGAGCCAGGGGGTGTCCTTGGCTCCGAAGATGCCGGCGAGGCGGTCGGCGACGCCGAGGTGTTCGCAGAGGCGGCGGGCGGAGGGGCCGTGTTTGTTGGTGAAGACCGCGCAGGTGACGCCGGCGGCGACGAGGCCATCCAGGAGTTCTTCGGCGCCGGGCATGAGGGTGACGTCGTCGAGCATGGTGGCGTCCCAGTGCGGGCGGTAGATGGCGAGGGCTTCGTCGAGGCGTTCGCGGGGCACGAAGTTGAGCATGGCGTTTTCCAGGCCGCCGCCGATGGCGCGCTTGACCTGGTCGTAGGTCGGCGCGGTCAGGCCGAGTCGCGGCAGGGTGAACACATAGCAGCGGTGAATGGCCGGCAGGTGGTCGATCAATGTGCCGTCGAGATCAAAGAGAACGGTGCGGAAACGCATCCGGTTAATTTACCCCTCGGGCGGGTCGGCGAACCACTCAAATTTTGGTTTTCTTAGTTCGCCGGGTGTGGACAGGCTGCGGGACATGGCAGAATCCACCACCACCCCGCCCGGCGCCGATGCGCAGCTGACCCCGGCGGGTGATTGGTGGGAACTGCGGCTTTCGGGACGCTGGCGGATCACGGCGGAGCGTCCGCGGTGGGGACGATTGATCGACGACTTGCCTGACCCGGCGGGGGTGCGGGTGGTGTTGGCCGACGACATTCGTTGGGACAGCGCGTTGCTGCTGTTCGTCTGCGACGTGCGTCAATGGTGCGCCGCGCGGGGCGTTCCCTGCGACCAGTCCGCCCTGCCGATCGCGGTGCTTGACCTGTTGGAACAACTGGCCCGCGTGCAGGACAAGCCCCGCCCCGGCCACCGCTCGGAGAACTTTTTGACCACCGTCGGTCTCGCCACCGGGGATGTGCTGCGCAAGGCGCGCGAAATCTACACCTTCGTCGGCGAATGCGTGTTGAGTGCCGTCCATCTGGTCAAAAACCCGCACCGGTTTCGTTGGGGCGACTGTTTCGAGGAGATGCAAAAGTGCGGCGCGATGGCGCTGCCCATCGTCGGCCTGATCAGCCTGCTGGTCGGCCTCATCATGGCGTATCAATCCGCCGTGCTCATGCGGCAGTTCGGCGCCGACATCTACGTCGCCGATGCGGTGGGTCTGGTGATGGTGCGGGAGATGGGCGCGATGATGACGGCGATCATTCTGGCAGGTCGCACGGGCGCGGCCTTCGCGGCGACGCTGGGCAACATGAAGGCCAACGAGGAGATCGACGCGCTGGCCACGCTGGGCATCCGGCCGGTGGACTATCTGGTGATCCCGCGCCTGCTCGCGCTGGCGCTCATGATGCCCCTGCTCGCGCTCTACGCCAACGGCCTCGGCATCATGGGTGGCATGGTCGTCTCGCTTGGCCTGCTCGACATCCCTCCGACCGCCTACTGGGTGGAGACGCAGACGGCGATCGACCTGTCCGACGTGGCCACCGGGCTCATCAAGGCCTCGACCTTCGGCGTGCTGGTCGGCCTGGCCGGCTGCCACCGCGGCCTGCGCGCTGAGCGCAGCGCGGCCGGCGTGGGCAAGGCCGCCACCTCCGCCGTCGTGATGGGCCTGCTGCTCATCATCGTCTTCGATGCGGTCTTCTCGGTGGTCTTTAACGTATTGGGTTTATGACTACGCGCGACGAAATCCCCGCCATCGACGTCTCCGGGCTGACCTGCGGCTACGACGGCAACGTGCTGCTCGACCGGATCGATTTCAGCGTCGGACGCGGGGAGATTTTTTTCGTCATTGGCGGCTCCGGTTGTGGCAAGAGCACGCTGCTCCGGCACATGATCGGGCTGCACTCGCCCATGGCCGGATCGGTGGCCTACTTCGGGGAAAACTTCACCGACGCCGACACCGCCCGCCAGCGCGAGCTGTTGCAGACCTTTGGAGTGCTCTACCAGGGCGGCGCGCTATGGAGCTCGCTCACCCTGCGCGAAAACGTGGCGCTGCCGCTGGTCGAATACACCACGCTCACCCCCTCGGAGCGCGACGAGATCGTCGGCTACAAGCTCGCCCAGGTCGGCCTCGCCGGCTTTGAGAACCACTACCCCGCCGAGATCAGCGGCGGCATGAAGAAGCGCGCCGGCCTCGCCCGTGCGCTCGCGCTGGACCCGGCGGTCGTCTTCTTTGACGAGCCCTCGGCCGGCCTCGACCCGATCACCTCGCGCAATCTCGACGAGCTGATCGTCGATCTCAGCCGCAAGCTCGGCACGACCTGCGTGATCGTGTCGCACGAGCTCGATTCGATCTTCGGCATCGCCAACCGCGTCATCCTGCTGGACAAGCAGGCGCGCGGCATCATCGCGGAGGGCGACCCGCGCAAACTCGCCGCCGGGAGCGCCGACCCGCGCGTGCTCGAGTTCCTTCGCCGCGGGCCGCGCCCGTCTTGAAACCCGTCGTTGTATCCGCGCCCGCATTGCCCCTTAACTCCCTCCCATCGTGAAAACCAAGGTCAGTCCCGCCGTCGTCGGCCTGTTTGTTCTGGGCGCCCTGCTGTTGGGCGTCATCGCGCTGCTGTCGTTTGGCGGGGTGAATTTCTTCAACAAGCCCGAGCGCTTCGCCGTCTACTTCGACGAGTCGGTGCACGGCCTCGACCTCGGTTCGCCGGTCAAGTTTCGCGGCGTGCGCGTCGGCCGGGTGGTCTCGGTTGGCCTGCGCTACCTGCCCGAGCGCCGGCGCTCGCTGGTGGAGGTGCAGTGCGAGCTGACCCGCGACGTGCTGACCGGCGCCGACGGCGCGCCGATCGACGTGTCCGACCGCGCCGAGTTGCAGGCGCTGGTCGACCAGGGCATGAGCGCGCAGCTCGGGGTCATCGGTCTGGCCACGGGTCTGTTGTTCGTGGAGCTCGACTTCCGGCCGGGCACCGAGGTCGACGGGCTCTCCGCCGCGGTGGCCTCGGATCATGTCGTGGTGCCGGCCGCGCCGTCGTCGCTTTCCCAGTTCCAGGCCAACCTCACCACCATCCTGGACAAGATCAACGGCATCGACTTCGTCGGTCTCTCCGAGGAACTCAAGGGCCTGTTGGTCGACGCCCGCGCGCAACTGGCCGCGGCCGACGTGGGCGCGCTGATCGCGGCCTGGACCAGCACCGCCGACAACCTCAACCAGGTCGTCGCCTCGCCCGAGCTGCAGGACACGCTCAAGCAGGTGAACGCCGCCTCGAAAAACCTCAACCAGCTGCTCGCCAAGCTCGACGCCTCGGCCGGTCCGACCACCGAGCAACTCAACGCCACGCTCGCGCAGACCCGCGAGACCATGGCCGCCTTCACCCAGACCGCCGACACGTTGCGCAAGTTCGTCGGCGCGCAGCAAAACCTCGGCGCCGACGCCGCCGACGCGCTGACCAAGCTCGGCCGCGCCGCCGAGGCGGTCGCCCAGCTCGCCGACTTCCTCGAACGCAACCCCAACGCCCTGCTCACCGGCCGCAAGGGTTCGGAATGACACCCGCCGCCAACACGCCATGAACGTCGCCCGCCTCCCGTCCCGCCTTTGTCCCGCCCCGGCCGCCGCCCTCCTCGCGTGCCTGTCCGCCCTGCTCTGGTCGGGCTGCTCCTTTCTGCCCGAGCCCAAGAGCGACCCGACCCGCTACTACGTGCTCGGCGAGTCGGCACCGGCCGAGGCGCCGGCCAAGGTTGCCGGCGGCCTGGTGGTCGGTCTGCGCGCCGTGCAGGTGCCGGCCTATCTGGGGGGCAAGGCCATGATCGTGCGCGCGCACGGCAACGAGATCGACTACCGTGATTTTTCCCGCTGGGCCGAGCCGCTGGAGGCGGCCATCGCCACGCGCGTGGCCGACCGCCTGAACCGATCAGCCGGCGTGGCCCGGGTGTTGATCTATCCGTTCCCGCTGGAGGTCGCGCGTGACGTCGACGTGAAGCTCCGCGTGCTGCGCTGCGAAGGCGTGCGCGGCGACGCCGCCGACACCGCCGAGGTGGTGGTCGAGGTGCAGGTTTTCAGTGCGGGCGGTGGCGACCTGTTGGCGACCAAGGTGCTGGCCGCGCCTGTCGCCGGGTGGGACGGGACCGATTTTGGCCGGTTGGCCGAATTGCTCGGCGAGGGCGTCGCGACCATCGCGGACGAACTGGTGACGTTGTTGCCGGCGCGTTGACGCCCCCCACGGAGGGACCGGCGTCAACCGTCGGCCACTGGAGACTGACAGCGCGCGATGCGGGCGGCGTGGACTTCGCGGAGCCGCGCGGCTCCGTCCGCGCGGCCGGTTTGCTCCAGGCGCTTTAGGTAAGTATTGAAAGCGTGGATACCGCCGTGCGGATTGCCCGGCAGGCTGCCGTCGCTGAGGCGCGCGTGGAAGGGGCCTCCCTCGCGCATGACGGTCCAGAGCGGATCGGTGACATCGTCGGACGTGAGGGCCAGTTTTTGCATCTGCGCGTCGTGCCAGCGCGACAGGCGCCACTGGCCTTCGCGGCAGAGTTCGGGGTGTTGCTCGGCGAGGTTGTGCTGTTCGTGCGGGTCGGCCTCCAGGTCGTAGAGCATCTCCTGCGGGAAGAGGTGGAAGCCGTCGTGGTAGGTGCGCAGGTAGAGCCACTTGTCCCAGCGCACGGAGCGTTGGCAAACGTGGCAGCACTGGCTGATGACGACCTCGTCGCGGCCGGTGTCGGCTCCGACGGTGATCGCATCGGCGTAGGACCGGCCGTCCCAGATCGGCTGTTTTTCGCCGCCGAGCAGGTCCATGAGGGTGGGGGCGAAGTCGACGTTGTAGATGAACTTGTTGACGCGCGCACCGACGGCGCCGCCCGGCCACTTGACGACCATCGGGATGCGGCAGGTGGCGTCGTCGGCCGTGCCATGCTCGCCGTAGATGCCGAGTTCGCCCTGGTTCTCGCCGTGGTCGGCGGAGATGATGATGACGGTGTCGTCATAGATGCCGGCGGACTTGAGCGCGGCGACGATCTTGGCGATCTGATCGTCGACGTAGCGGGTGCCGGTGTCGTAGCCGTCGATCATGCGCCGCAGGGAGGCGCGGTCGGTGATCGCGCCGGGGTGGCGGGGGAACGCGGGGTCGCCGTCGCCGGTATACATGTCGATGTCCTGCGCGGTGTGCGGGCCGGTCATCTTGACGTGGCGGGCGATAACCTCGTCGTCATCCAGCCACGCGGGCAGGGGGGCGTCGGCGAAGGGATTGCCATACTCGCCGGGCACGCGGTAGGGCGTGTGCGGATCCCAGTAGTTGATATGCAAATACCAGTTGTCCTTGGCGGCGTTGTCGGCGAGCCATTTGTCGACCACGGGCTGGACGACCTCGGCGGACTCCATGCCGCCCTGGCCGGTGTTGTGGATCTCGTTGAAGCCGGCGTAGAAGTGCCAGGCGGCGTGGCGCTGGCCGAACGGGCTGATCATCGCGGTGTGGTGGCCGAGCTTCTGGAGCTGGCGGGCGAGGCCCTGCTCGTCGAAGATGTCGCGGAAGCTGCGGCCGGGGCCTTGGATCTTGGGCTGAGCGGCGGTGCCGCCGTGGCCGACGACGCCGGTCTGGATGCCGAAGCGGCCGGAGTAGAACGCGGTGCGGGAGGGCAGGCAGGGGGCGTCGGAGGTGTAGCAGCGTTCAAAGATGACGCCTTCGCGGGCGATGGCGTCGATGGTCGGGCTGGTGTCGCGATGGTAGCCGTAGCAACCGAGGTGGTCGGGACGTTGGCTGTCGATGTCGATGTAGAGGATGCGCATGGGGGGGGCGGTGGTTTTGAGGTTGTTCTGACTCGGATTTTAACCGCGGATTTCGCGGATGATCGCGGATTTTAAAGAGAGCTGGTGTCGGTGTGATGTCGCGGGCGACCGGTGTTATGGCAGGGTTTGGGCGAGTTGCTTGAGGAGGACGGACGGTCGGGGCCGATGGGCGCCGAAGCGGTGGCATTCGGCGAGGGCGAGAATGCCGGTCAGTCCGTCGGGCCCGGTGGCGGCGACGGCATGGCGGCGCACGCCGTTGGTGTTGTAGGCGGTGTCTTGGGCGGCGCGGGTGGCGCGGGCGTCGGCGAGCAGGGCGCGGACCTTGGCGGCGGGCAGCGGCTTCAGCACGCCATGGGCGGCATACATCGAGGTCCCGGAAACGGCGGGGGCCTCGGCGGCGAAGGCGTGGGCGAGGCGGGTGACGGCCTCGAACTCGACGCGCCAGTTGCGCAGGAAGCCGGGCCGGGCCTGCACGCGCAGCTCGGTGTCGGGGTTGACCTGATGGACGAGGCGCATGCCTTCGGCGCAGGGCTCATACCACTCGATGGTGCAGGCGGTGGCGGCGCAGAGCGCGTCCATGCGCGCGATCACCGCGTCGCGGTAGTGGGTGCGGCCGCTCTGCAACGGCTGCAGGCGCCAGAGCGGCGCGTAGGTTTTGTCGGGGTTTTTGCGAACCATGCCGGCGATGCGCAGGGTCTCGAGCAGACGGAAGACGGAGGCCTTGGGCAGGCGCAGCGAGCCGGCGAGGGTTTCCAGCGAGAGGGGGCCCTTCGCGTCGAGCGTGGCGAGCACGGCAAGGCCGCGACTGAGCGCGGGGGCGGGGGTGGCGGCTTGGTGGAGGTGGGTGGTCATTATTTCACTAATGAAATATAGTTTATATTTAAAATAACGGGACGCAATAGGGGCCTGAAATCGCAGACAGCAGTAGTGGTTGTGCGCCGCTCGCCGGCGGCCGCAGGCTGACGGGATCGCTCTACCGAGGGTCAACGCGGCCGGACGCAAGGTCCGGTCCTGCGCGTTCAGGAACCATTCCCGCCGACCTGAGCGATTTTGGAAGTCTCCTTTGGAATTCCGGGCAAGTCAGCGCAAAAAAGCCCCGGCCGTGGTGGGCCGGGGCTGTCGGGACACGTGGGGATTCGATGAGGAGTTACTTGTTGGTCAGGTCGAAGTAGAGGGCGTCCTTGGGTCGGCGCAGTTCCCAGATGCCTCCGTCGATGTGGCCTCTGCCGTTTGATCCGCGAGAGATTTCATACGCCCGGTTCTTGGCTTTCCAGGCCCGCAGGTCTTCGCGATTCAGTTTGAGCGTTCCGTCGAGACTGGAAAACACGCGCCATTTGTTCGACTCGGCGAGGTGTTTACCGTCGACCGGGAAGATCGCCAGCAGGTAGGGCTGGTCGTCGTTGACGGGCTTGTAGGCGAGATCGCGGAACGTGATCGGGCCGGTGCCGGTGAAGAAGACGACGTCGGGGCGATCGATCACCATGGAGTCGCGCGGGAAGTTGATCCAGACGCCCTCGTCGGGGATGCTCAGAACGCCGACCGAGGTGGCCTGCTGGAGGCTGGCGTCGTAGTCGACGGACAGGCCT
>JBDRJH010000128.1:0-4919 GCA_043815125.1 Verrucomicrobiota bacterium | reverse complement strand
GTGGTGTTGATGGCGTTGGCCGCGATCTTCGGCATCATTCCGCTCGGCGTCGGCGTGGTCGCGCACGAGGGCAGCACCGTGGTGGTGTGCCTCAACTCGCTGCGGCTGCTGCTGGGCAAGAACCGCTGAGTCGTCCGCACTCTCGTCCGGTCTTCGCCGATCCGGTTTGTCACGTATTAAGTGACAAACCGGATCGGCTCCAAGGGAGCGCTCAATCCGTGATCAACACCTGATCCCCGACCCGCACCTCGTCGTAGAGCGCGATGATGTCGAGGTTGCCCATGAGCACGCAGCCGGCGCTTTGGGGGGTGCCGAGTTTGTCCTCGTGGTTGGTGCCGTGGACGTAGATGTAACGGTCGAAGGTGTCGACCGCATCGCCATCGGTGTTGACGCCGGCGTTCACGCCCGGCTCCAGCCCGCGCAGCCAGAGGATGCGGCTGGTGATGAGGTTGCCGGGCGCGGCGGCGTCCACGTCGAACTCGCCAAAGTGCATGCCCGTCGAAACGCGTCCCTTGAACACCATGCCGATGGGCTGCCCGCCGCCGATGCGCTCGGCGATGACGTGCAGTCCGCGCGGGGTGCCCAGCGAGTCCTTCACGTTGCTGGGCGGGCGGCGTGAGGTGGAAATCACATAGCTGCGCTCCAGCCGGCCTTTTCGGTAAAACTGCAGCGTCTGGGTGCCGATGCGCACGAGCAGCGTCCGGTCTGCGGGCTTGATACCCAGACCGTCGCATGTTTGGTTCAACAACTCCCAAGCAGAATCCATCGTGAATAATTCCTCCTACGTTGTCGGCATCGTCGGCGCCACCGGTGCCGTCGGTCAAGAGCTCGTCCGTTTAATGCACGAGCGCAACTTCCCCCTGTCCAGCCTGCGGCTCTTCGCCTCGGCCCGGTCGGTGGGTAAGACCGTTGAGTTCGCCGGCAAGACCCTCGTCATCGAGGAAGCCAAGCCCGGCGCTTTCGCCGGCGTGGACCTCGCGTTCTTCGCCGCCGGCGGCTCCGTCACCCGCGCCCTCGCCGCCGACGCGGTCGCCTCTGGCTGCGTCGTGATCGACAAGAGCTCGGCCCTGCGTATGCGCGACGATATCCCGCTGGTCATCCCGGAGATCAACCCCGAGAAGCTGCGCAACCACGGTGGCATCATCGCCAACCCCAACTGCTCGACCGCCGTCATGCTGATGGGCCTCTGGCCGCTGCATCAGGCCTTCGGCCTCAAGCGCATCATCGTCTCCACCTACCAGTCCGTCTCCGGCACCGGTGCCGACGCCGTGCGCGAACTCGAGGCCCAGGTGCGGGCGCACGTCGCCGGCCAACCGCTGGAGCACGCGGTCTACCCTTACCAGATCGCCTTCAACTGCATCCCGCAGATCGACACCTTCGACGCCGACGGCTACACCGGCGAGGAAACCAAGATGGCCCAGGAAACCCGCAAGATCATGGGCCTGTCCGACCTCAAGGTCTCGGCCACCTGCGTGCGCGTGCCCGTCGTGCGCGCCCACTCCATCTCGGTCAGCGCCGAGTTTGAGCGCCCCGTCGACGTCGAGGCCGCCCGCGCCGCCATCGCCGCCTTCCCCGGTGCCGAGCTGGTCGACGAGCCCGCCGCCAAGCGCTACCCGACCCCCCTCGATTTCGCCCAAAAGGTGAAGTGCGGCGTCGGTCGCATCCGCCGCGACACCGCCTTCGACAACGGCCTCTCCTTCTGGGTCAGCGGCGACAACCTCTGGAAGGGCGCCGCCCTCAACGCCGTCCAAAATGCCGAACTCATGATAAGCGAAGGCCTGCTCAAGCCCGCCGCCGCCGTTTGAATCACCTGCCCGGCCCCTCCCGGCCGGGCAAAATAAACCCTTGTCAGCCCCGCGGACGGCCCGCTTATTTGCCCCTTTGGTTTGGACGTTTAGCTCAGTTGGTTAGAGCACCTCGCTTACACCGAGGGTGTCGGGGGTTCGAGTCCCTCAACGTCCACCAGGCAAATCCTCTCCCATATCCGACCACCCATGCGACACACGATCTCCGTCCTCGTTGAGAACAAGTTTGGCGTTCTGGCTCGCGTCGCCGGCATGTTTTCCGGCCGCGGCTTCAACATCGACTCGCTCAACGTAGCCCCCACCCACGACGCCGCGCTCTCGCGCATCACCGTGGCGCTCATGGGCGACGACTCCGCGCTCGACCTCTGCATCAAGCAGCTGCGCAAGCTCGTCAACGTCGTCGACGTCGTCGACTTCAAGGAAGGCCAGGCCGTCATCCGCGAACTCGTGCTCGTCAAGGTCAAGGCCGCCGGCGGCGCCCGCTCCGAGATCATGCAGATCTGCGACATCTTCCGCACCAAGATCGTCAACGTCTCCGAGGGCGACGTCATCATCGAGCTCACCGGTGACGAAGGCAAAGTCGCCGCGTTCCTCAAGCTCGTCGAACCCTTCGGCATCCTCGAACTCGCCCGCACCGGCGTGCTCGCCCAGCTCCGCTGATTTCCCGCCCCGCAATCCGACAACCCTCAACTTTTCCCAACACACCATGCCCGCCAAAGTATACACCGACAAGGACGCCGACCTCGGCCTCTTCAAAGACAAGACCATCGCCGTGCTCGGCTACGGCTCCCAGGGCCACGCGCACGCCCTCAACCTCAAGGACTCCGGCGTAAAGGTCATCATCGGCCTCTACAAGGGCTCCAAGTCCGCCGCTGTCGCCAAGTCCCACGGCTTCGAGGTCGTCTCGACCGCCGACGCCGTCAAGCAAGCCGACGTCATCCTCGTCGGTCTGCCCGACATGAAGCAGGCCGACGTCTATAAGACCGACATCGAGCCCAACCTCACCAAGGGCAAGACCCTCATCTTCTCGCACGGCCTCGCCGTGCACTTCGGCCTGATCAAGGTCCCCAGCAACATCGACGTCATCATGGTCGCCCCCAAGGGTCCCGGCCACATGGTTCGCCGCCTCTACGCCGAGGGCAAGGGCATGCCCGCCCTCATCGCCGTCTTCCAGGACAAGTCCAAGAAGGCCAAGAAGAACGCCCTCGCCTGGGCCAAGGGCATCGGCAGCACCCGCGCCGGCGTGCTCCAGACCACCTTCAAGGAAGAGACCGAGACCGACCTCTTCGGCGAGCAGGCCGTGCTCTGCGGCGGCGCTTCCGCGCTCGTGCAGGCCGGATTCGAGACCCTCGTCGAGGCCGGTTACCAGCCCGAGATGGCCTACTTCGAGTGCCTCCACGAGCTGAAGCTCATCTGCGACCTCATGTATGAAAAGGGCATCTCCGGCATGCGCTTCTCCATCTCCGAGACCGCCAAGTATGGCGACATCACCCGCGGTCCCCGTGTGATCAACAAGAACACCAAGAAGGAGATGAAGAAGATCCTCGCCGAGATCCAGAGCGGCAAGTTCGTCAAGCAGTGGGTCGCCGAATACAAGGGCGGCCTGAAGAACTACAACAAGCTCCTCAAGGCCGGCGAAAAGCACAAGATCGAGAAGACCGGCGAATACCTCCGCGGCATGATGCCCTGGATGCCCAAGCGCAACATCACCGGTGTCGCCGGCGCCTACTAAGGCTGCCTTCCCGCGACGCTCTTCAATCGCAAAATTCTCAACGCCGCAGGTTCGCCTGCGGCGTTTTTTTTTGAACCACGAAGGCCCACGAAGAGACACGAAGCCGGAGCCGACCCAGGAGGATTTTTAACCGCAAAAGGCGCAAAAACTCGCAAAATTTCCGATCCGATTTTTGCGACCTTTTGCGGTTGTTCCTGCCTTCTCATCATCCACCCGGCTTCGTGCATCTTCGTGCCCTTCGTGGTTAAGAAAAACCCCAGCCGCTGAAAATTCGCGTTTATCCGCGTCCGTTCGCGGTTCACCTTTCTCATTTTCCGCCGTGCCCAAGCTCATCCTCGCCACTCGTAAAAGTCCGCTCGCCCTCGCCCAGGCCGAGATGACCGCCGCCCACCTCTCCGCCGCCCTCGGCGTCGAGACCGAGCTGCTCAAGATGGTCACCACCGGCGACCAGCGCACCGACTGGTCGCTTGAGAAGCAGGGCGGCAAGGGCCTCTTCACCACCGAGCTCGAGCAGGCCCTCCTGCGCGGCGAGGCCGACGTGGCCGTGCACAGCTGCAAGGATCTGCCCGGCGACATGCCCGAGGGTCTGGCCGTCGCCGGCTACCTGCCGCGCGAGGATCCGCGCGACGTGCTGGTGCTGCGCGACGACATCGAGACGCCCGCGCTCATCGCCACCGGCAGTCCGCGCCGCCGCCTGCAGCTCGGCATGCTTTTTCCCGATGCGCAGTTCACCGAGATCCGCGGCAACGTGGACACCCGGCTGCGCAAGATCGGCGTCGAGCACGCGGCCGACGCCACCGTGCTCGCCGCCGCCGGCCTGCGCCGCCTCGGCATCGGCGGCGCCACCGGCGTCAGCTTTCACGTGCTCGGACTGGAACACATGGTGCCGGCCGTCGGTCAGGCCGCCATCGCCGTCCAGTGCCGCATGGCCGACGCCGACAAAGACCGTCCGCTCTTCGACCGCCGCACCTATCGACACGTCACGCTGGAGCGCGCGTTTCAAGCCGCGCTGGGCGGCGGTTGCCAGACGGCCTTCGCGGCGCATGTGACGGCCGACACGCTGTGGTTTTTCCACCATGAGATCGGCCTGCGCAGCCTGCCGATCGACGACGCCGAGATCGACGCGCCGTCGGAGACCGCGACGCGTTTGCTCAGGCACTTCGGCTTTCAGCTCTGATTTGCGCCGCACCCGCAGTGGGGAGGCGTCGCGGGGTCGGTGATCTCCGGCTCAGTCCTTCACTTTGCGCCAGCTCTCGGTCTCGCGGAGATTTTCGGGGCTGGTGACTTCGTGCACCAGCGTGTCGTTGTAATAGACGCGAATCCAGATGCCGTTCACGTCGCCGCCGCTGTTGCCCCAGTAGGTGCTCTTTTCCTTGCGGATC
>JBDRJH010000127.1:0-11544 GCA_043815125.1 Verrucomicrobiota bacterium | reverse complement strand
AACAGCCCGGCCATGCCGATGACGCCGTTCATGGGCGTGCGGATCTCGTGGCTCATGGTGGCCAGGAAGCTGGACTTGGCGTGGTTGGCCTGCTCGGCGGCGACCGGCGGCCTGTTCGGAGAGCCGGCGGGCCTGCTCCGACTCGACGCGGGCGCGGGCGATGGCGAGCTGCGCGCGGTAGTGGACGAGGCCGATGGTGAAGGCGGCGATGACGCAGCCGGTCAGAGCCAGGTAGAGTGCGAGGCGAAAGGGAGCCAGGTGCGCCTCAAACTGGCGCAGCGAAATGTCCACGCCGACCACGCCCGCGGGGTTGCCGTCGGCGTCGAAGAATGGTGCAAAGCCGCTCAGGAAGGTGCCCCACTTGTCGGTGTAGGGTTCCTCGCTGGCGGCGGGGATGTGCAGCCGCAGGGCCTTTGCCAAGGCCGCGGGGGCGTCGTCGTAAACATCGCCGTAGCCGGCGACGGGCGTCTCGTCCCCGGCGTTCTTGATGTAGTGGGAGGTGTCCAGGACAAAGGTCGGACCGTCGGCGCCGGGCACCAGGGTGTAGGCGTAGAATATTTCGGGCACCGCGCGGCGGATGCGCAGCAGAGGTTCGCTGGCGGCCCGGTAGCCGGGGTCTCCGGTGGAGGCGACGTCGGCGTGGAGCGCGGGGTCGATCATCGAGGCGGCCGCGGCCGCGAGTTCGAGCAGGTGGGTCCGGGTATGATCAAACAGAACCTGTCGCGACTCCCGGTAGACGAAGACCAGCGCGCAGGCCGCGACCGCGAAGACGGCCAGGGCCGTGAGAAGGGCTCCGCGCAGGGGACGGACTACGGGATCATTGGCGGGCATGGGCTTGCGCGTTGAGGCGCGGGTCCAACATGCGCCGGCTTGGCCGTGACCGCAACCGACCGTTGACCGGGAATACACCCCACGCGCACCTGCGGATTGCGCGGCCGGGAGTGGCCGCAACAGAAAAGCCGCCCTCTCGCGAGGACGGCTTTCGGTGCAAACGGGGAGATGGGCCGGCGTCAGATTTTGCCGGCTTTGCGCTTGGCGATCAGGTTGTAGAAATCGGTGAAGAGCGGGTCGGCGTCGTTGGGGCCGGGCGCGGCCTCGGGGTGGTATTGCACGGAGAACACGGGCAGCTCCTTGTGGCGCAGGCCCTCGACGGTGTTGTCGTTCAAGTTGATCTCGGTGACGACGCCGCCGCCCTTTTCGAGCGAGGCCGGGTCGGTGGCGAAGCCGTGGTTTTGCGCGGTGATGGAGACTTTGCCGGTCTCGAGGTTTTTCACGGGCTGGTTGCCGCCGCGGTGGCCGAACTTGAGCTTGAAGGTGCTGCCGCCCATCGCGTGGGTGAGCATCTGGTGGCCGAGGCAGATGCCGAAGATCGGGAAATCGTTGATCAGCCCGGAGACGGTCTTGTGCACGTAGGCGAGCGCGGAGGGGTCGCCGGGGCCGTTGGAGAGGAAGACGCCGTCGGGGGCGTGCTCTTTGATCTGTTCGGCGGTGGCGTTGGCCGGGAAGACCTGCACGTCGAAGCCGTGGCGGATGAGCTTGCGGTAGATGGTGTGCTTGGCGCCGAAGTCGAAGGCGGCCACGCGGAAGCGCTTGGCGACGGGAGGGAGGTTGCCGAGGGTGGTGCCGACGGGCTGGTAGATGCCGTTGAAGTTGGCCGGATCCTCGCCGCTCCAGATGTAGGGTTCCTTGCAGGTGACGTCCTGCACATAGTCGCTGCCGGCCATGTCGCGCCAGCCCTTGGCCAGGGCGACGGCCTCGGCGTCGGAGAGACCGAGGGTGGAGAGGCAGCACTTCATGGCACCGTCGACGCGGAGCTTCTTGGTGATGGCGCGGGTGTCGACCTCGCTGATGCCGGGAATGCCGTTCTGCGCGAGATAGTCGTGCAGCGAAAGGGTGGAGCGCCAGTTGCTGACGATCGGGGAAAGTTCGCGGACCACAAAGCCCGAGGCCATCGGGCGCAGGGCCTCGCTGTCCTCGGCGGTGATGCCGTAGTTGCCGATCTGCGGGGCGGTCATGGTCACGATCTGGCCGAAATAGGAGGGATCGCTGAGGATCTCCTGATAGCCGGTCATGGAGGTGTTGAAGACGCATTCGCCGGCGATGGTGGCATCGGCACCGAACGCGAGACCGCGATAGACGGAACCATCTTCAAGGGCGAGGACTGCAGGCTTGGGCGAGGACATTAAAGTTGAACGAAAAGCGCCCCGGGCACTCCTGCCAAGTGGTATTTCGGCCCAGCCGCGCAATTGAGGCCCATTTGCCGGCGTCCCCGGTAGGCAGCCTGCTTGCAGGTGCGTTGGATGTCGGTTGGCCGGGAATGTTAAACGCGCCTGCAAGCAGGCTGCCTACCGGGGGGCGGATTGCGGCCGGCCGGGCGTGTTGGCCGGGCGTTTGACAGGGGAGGGGGCCGGTCTAGCGTTCGGCTTTTACCGTTCATGGCTTACTCCGAAGATCGTTCCGTTTGGTTTGAAGGTCAGGGGCTCTGGCAGCACGTGCCGGCCTCCGATTGGCAGGACTGGACGTGGCAGCTTAAAAATCGCATCACTAAACTCGAAGACTTGGAGCGGTTTATGACGCTGACCGCCGACGAGCGGGCCGGCGTGCTCTTCGCCGGGCAAAAGCTGGCGATGGCGATCACCCCCTATTTTTTCAACCTGATCGACCGCAACGATCCCAACTGCCCGCTCCGGCTGCAAATGATCCCGCGGCAGGGCGAATCCGTCCTCCACGCCGAGGAGATGCTCGACTCGTTGGGCGAGGACGAACACTCGCCGGTCCCCGGTCTGGTCCATCGCTACCCGGACCGTGTGCTGTTTCTGGTGACCGACCGGTGCGCCGCCTACTGCCGCTACTGCACGCGCAGTCGTTTGGTTTCCAACGCCCAGGACTACAACTTCCACCCGGAATACGAGCAGGGACTGCGCTACATCGAGGCCCATCCCGAGGTGCGCGACGTGCTGCTCTCCGGCGGGGACCCGCTCCTGCTCTCGGACCGCAAGCTCGACCACCCGCTCGGCCGCCTGCGGGCGATTCCCCACGTGGAGTTTATCCGCATTGGCTCGCGCATCCCGGTGTTTTTGCCCCAGCGCATCACCCCGGAGCTGTGTGAAATCCTCAAAAGACACGGTCCCGTCTGGATGAGCATCCATGTGAATCATCCCCGCGAGGCCACCGCCGAGCTCAAGGCCGCCTGTGAGCGCCTGTCCTTCGCGGGCGTCCCGCTCGGCAACCAGAGCGTGCTGCTCAAGGGCGTCAACGACGACGAGGAGACCATGCAGGCGCTCGTTCATCGACTCCTGCGGATGCGGGTCAGGCCCTATTACCTTTACCAGATGGACCTCATCACCGGCGGTTCGCACTTCAAGGTCGATGTGCGCCGCGGTCTGGAGATCATCCGCTCCCTGCGCGGTCACACCACCGGCTACGCCGTGCCCCAATACGTCATCGACGCCCCCGGCGGCGGCGGCAAGGTGCCCATCAACCCCGACTACATCGAGAGCCTGACCGACACCGAGGTCGTGCTGCGCAACTACGAGGGCAAGACCCACCGCTACCCGCTCACCGCCACGCCCTTGGCATCGCGGGTTTCCGCGCCCGTCCCCGGCCTGGCCCCCGCCTTTCACGGATAAATTTTATTCGCGGAAAAAACTTTCGGTTATTTTGAATGCTTCCCGAAAAACCGCGTCTATCCCCGTGTAGTTTAATACCGCTGGTTACGGTAAAATTGTAAGGTTTGCTTGGTGTAAATCAGGAGAGGCGTTCCCGCTTTGGGAACGCCTCTCTTGTTGATGTCTCCTGATCGGCGCCCGCAGGTTGCGCTTGCGGTGTCGCCGCCGGTCCGCTTTCGCTGAACCCCTGCCTGTAGGGGTGCCTTCCGCGGAAGGCTGAGATCGTGGCGCGTCCGGCCACCCGACCCTTCGAACCTGAAACGGATAATGCCGACGAAGGAAATCAGCCGGGCGCCCG
The DNA here is from genome assembly GCA_043815125.1 of Verrucomicrobiota bacterium. Lineage (GTDB taxonomy): Bacteria > Verrucomicrobiota > Verrucomicrobiia > Opitutales > Opitutaceae > JAUWBF01. The sequence goes on along the minus strand of JBDRJH010000127.1, from coordinate 7,578 downwards.
CGACGGGCGTTCCATGCGTGACTCCATCGCCGGCGACCGCCTCGGGATCACGGGCTTCTCAACCAGCCATGCAAACCCGCCGCCTCCTCCCTCTGCTCGCCCTCACCGCCGCCTGCGTGCACTCCGCCCGCGCCGACGACTCCTCCGCCGCCGACAAGCCCGTCGTGCTCGAGACCGTGGAGGTCACCGCGTTGCCCGCCAACCTCTCCATCAACCCGCAGGCGAGCCCGACCGCCGGCGTCCTCGGCGACGAGCGCACCCTGCTCGACACACCCCGCGCCGCCACCACGCTCACCCCCGCGCTCATCCGCGAGCAGGGTGTCGACACCATCGGCGACCTCGCCCTGCTGGCGGCCGGCGTTTACGCCCCGGCCAGCTACGGCCTGTTGACCACGCCGATCATCCGCGGCGACACCGCCGAGACCTACGTCAACGGGCAGCGCCTCGGCTACAACAACTACGGCTACCTGCCGTCCTTCAACTCCGTCGAGGCCGTCGACGTCGTGCGCGGCCCCGCCTCCGCCGTTTTCGGCTCCGGTTACCTCGTCGGCGGCTACGTCAACTACCGCACCAAGCAGCCCTCCTTCGAGGCCGCCCGCACCGAGATCACCACCAAGCTCGGCACCTGGACCCCCGGCGAGGGCGACTCGTTCGCCAACGCCACCTTCCAGATCGACCACACCGCGCCGATCAGCGAGACGCTCGCCTACCGCCTCAGCTACGAGGCCAAGGGTGGCGACACCTACCACCGTCGCCGCGGGGTCGAAGATGAGCGCCAAGACTTCTTCGCCGCCCTCGCCTGGAAACCCCGCGACGGCCTTCGCATCGACGCCCACGCCCAGGTCTTTTGGCAAAACACCCCCGAGACCCTCGGCGTCAATCGCGTCGACCAAAACCTCATCGACAACGGCATCTACCAGTCCGACGCCGGCCCTGTGAAACTTCCGCGCGACGTCACGCTCTTTCAACCCGGCGACGAGTCCGACGCCTGGGTTGCCCGAGGCCAGGTCGCCGTCACCCGCGAATTCACGCCCGACTTCTCCCTGGTCAACCGCACCCTCGCCGAGCGCGTCGACCGCGTGCGCGACCATCAGTTTGGCTACCACGAGGACGTGCAGGCCACCACCATCGAAAACCGCACGGAGTATCACCGCGATTTTGCCTTGGGTGGTCTTGAACAGTCCGTGCTCGCCGGCATTTCCCTGCGCTACGAAGGACGCGACACCTACGCCGACTACGACTACGGCAACGGCGTCAACCCGCCCACCTACGACGTCACCGATCCGACCACCATCACCCGCCCCGCCGTCTTCTTCTTCGAGCAGTCGCGCGCCGACCTCTTCAACCCCGCCCTCTTCTGGCAGCACGAGGTCGAGCTCACCGAACGCCTGACCTTCCTCGCCGGCCTCCGCGAAGACTTCTACTTCGGCAAGTTCACCGGCTCCAACGAAGACGGTTTCGGCGGCAGCGTCGGCTCCGACCAGATCGACTTCGCCGCCTTCTCGCAGGCCTACAGCCTCACCTTCAAGGCCCGCGACGAGCTCACCCTCTACGCCACCTACAACCGCATGCAGACCCTCGGCACCAACGGCAGCGCGGTCGGCGGCGGCTACTTCTTCAACGGTCCCTCGGTCAACGCCAAGGACTTCGAGCGCCCCTCCACCCTGATCGAGGCCGGGGCCAAGGCCGACCTCTTCGACGGCCGCCTCTTCGCCGCCGTATCCGTTTTTCAACAACAACGCTCCCGCGACGACTTCCTCTCTCCGGCCGACATCGAGGTGCGCGGCGTCGAGCTCGAGACCGTCTGGCAACCCACCAAGGCCTGGAGCCTCTTCGCCAACGCCACCTTCCAGCGCGGCCATTATGACGACGCCGTGATCTTCCAGCTCGCCGAGCCCACCTTCGCGCTCACCGCCGCGGGCGACCACGAACTCGTCGGCTTCTCCGACGTGCTGCTCAACGGCGGCATCCGCTACACGTTTGAAAACGGCTTCGGCGCCGGCCTGCGCGGATCTTGGCAAAGCGAGCAGAACCTCAACATCGCCACCCCGACCTTCCCGCAGGTCGACATCCCCGCGCAGTTCCAGATCGACGCCACGCTCTTCTACCAACGCGAGACCTGGTCGGCCGCCGTCGAGATCCTCAACCTCACCGACGAGCGCAACTGGATCCACAACGGCGACGCCTACAGCGGCTCCGCCCTCATCAGCCAGTCGCTCCCCCTGCGCGTCGAGGCCACCCTGCGCCTCCGCTTCTAAGCCCCCGCCCTCGGCCGCCCTGCCGCGTCCATTCGGGATGAATTCAATAAATACTAACCAGACAGGTTAGTTTTTATGGAGCCCTGAATTTGGCGGTTTTGGTAGGGGCTGCGCTGGCGCGGTCCGTTGCGCGTGGTCACGCGAAACAACGTTCATCCACCGGCGCACGGTTGACGGGCCGAGCTTGCTCGGCCCCTACACGCCCGGCACGCGGTGGCGCGGCGCGTTTGGTTGATACCGGTGGCGTGGCGAGGGCGCGGACAAAATCCGCGCATGTAAAATAGTTGCGAATGGCTGCGCCGGGCGCTTTCTATGCAGCCGTGTCCGACGCCGCCGCACCCACGCTGACCAACGCGCCCTTTGCGCTGCCCAAGGCTTTGCGCGAGTTGTTGCGTCGCGACGTCGCCCTGGAGATCAGTCACCAACGGCTCTCCTCCGCCCTGGCCGAGATCGAGCAGGAGGCCGACACGCTGCAGAAGACCCGTCCGCCCTTCATGTTTTTGCAGCCCAAGGCGACCCGCTCCACTTACAACCGCCAGCTGCTTGGCGCCAGCGAAAGCCTGAACGCGATCACCGACGGCCTGGAAAAACTCGAACGTGTCCGCCCCGTCCTGCACGCCTGGGTCGAGGACGAGTTGGAAACCCACCTGCGCAATTCGGACCCCGCCTACATTTCCGGTCTGGCCACGCACCGCTGGCCCGAGGACTGGGAGCGCTGGTCGCTGCGTCTCGCCGCCCGGATCCGGCGTCTCACGGAGTTTTTGCAGGCGCTCACCACCGAGTTCGCGCGGCTGCCCGTGCTGATGATGGTCGACGAGGACGAGCGGGCGCTCGACGTGTTCAACCGCACCGCCCGCGTCGCCGCGGCCGTCGACGCCGAGGTCCATTTTCTCAACCGGGTCGCCGATACCCAGCGTCGCATGCTGTCTCTCGGCGACGAGACGCTGAAGCGCCAGGCGCTGCTTGGCTGCGAGGCCGGCATCCAGCGCCTGCGCGCCTTTCCGGCCGGGCAGGCGGTGAAGGTGCTGGCGGACTTCATGGGCAACCACCTGTTGGCGTTTCAGCAGGTGCGCGGCGCCATCGTGGCCGAGGGTGCGCTGGCGATCGCCGCTCCCGGCACCCCGCGCGGCTACGTGCTGCGCCAGTGGGAATCGCTGCGCAAGCTGGTGCGGCTCGACCTCGATCCCGACAGCATCGACCAGCTGGTGGCCGACACCGAAAGACTGCTCGAGGGCCACCTCTGAGCGCTGTAGCATTTAAAATAGAACTGTAGCCGCCGTGGCTGGCTCTGAGGTAGGGCGGTCCCGCCGAGCCCGCTGGTTCGGAATGTAGATACCTTTGAAACGCTCGGCGGGCCCAGCGGTCCCGCCCTACCACCGAGCTGTTCCAAAGTAGCTACAGTTTGATTTAATACCGCGCTAAGCGCGCCCGGCTCGATATGCCCAAGGAGCGCCGCGTGCGACGTGGGATGAGGCAAACCGACGCCACTTGCAAAGCGGCGTTCATTGGGGGCGCGGTTGCTTTCGTGACATCGGTCGTGGTGTCACGCAGCCAGGCAGCGCACGGTCATCTCGCGGAGGACTTCCTCCTGCTCGTGGGGGCGCTGGATGATCTCCTCGAAGGCCTTGATGAATTCCTGCTGGTTGTCGATCAGCCGGCGCAGCGCGGGCAGCTTGGACGAGCCGGCGAGCTTGCCGACATACCACGCGTTTTGCGTGAAGAGGTTGTAGGCGCTCTTCTCGGTCGCGCCGGTGAAGTGTTGCCCGAACTTCCCCTGTGCGGCGGGCAGGCCGTCGAGGCCGCGCTGGCCGACGCGCACCGCGCCGGCGTCGGCCAGCGCGCGCACCTGCACGAGGATGCGGTTGCGGTTTTGCAACGCGGAGATGATCGGACGCGCGTCGCCTCCCGCGAAAAAATGCCGGTGCAACGCGGCGAGCGTCCACTTCAAGTCTCCGGCGAAAAACGCCTCGGCGGCCTCGAAAAAATCGCCCTCGGCGGCGTTGGGCGAGAGCTCGGCGACGTGCGCCTCCTCGATGACGGGCGGGGCCTCGGCCGTGCCTTCGCCGACGTAGGTGGCGAGCTTGCGCGCCTCCTCGATGAGCAGGCGGGTGTTGTTGCCGATCTTGGCCAGCAACAGCTCGGCCGCGCCGGGGCCGAACGTGACGCCGAGCTCGCGGGCCTCGGCCAGGAGCACGCCGGCCAGGCCCTCGCCGGACTTGTCGTCGCCGCCGCCGACCAGGGCGAAGTCGGCGGTCTTCTCGCACCACTTGGGAAAGGCGCGGCGGCGGTCGACGGGCGCGGCGGTGACGAGCACGGCGACCTCGGCGGGGTTGAGCTTTTCGAGCAGTTCCTTGAGGTCCTCGACGAGCTTGAGCGTGCCCTCGGCGCGTCCGGTCACGGAGTCGGCCAGGAAATTGACGTCCTTGAGCCAGACGGCGCGTTTGCCGCCGAACATGGAGACGGTCTGCACGCTTTCGCGGAAGCGGTTGATGGCGGCCTCGACCTCGCCGATGTTGTTGGCGAAGCCGCTGATGACCTCGCGGGAGAACTCGTCGTCGATGTCCCGGCACAGCTCGGCCCAGCGGTTTTGGCCGAGGCGGGTGACGAGGAAGTCGTCGGAGCCGCAGATGAAGATGAAGGGGTGCTCGGACATGGTGCGTGCGGTGAGGGCTAAGTTTTAACGCAGAGGCGCGAAGGCGCAAAGGTTGCCGTAGGGGCTTCGCTTGCGAAGCCCGTTGGGCGTGGCGGGCGTAAGTGCGCGGTCTGTGTGTTGAAGGCGTTCAACGGGCCTCGCGAGCGAGGCCCCTACATCGAATGCGTTGATCCTCATTTCTTCTTCGCGGGCTTTTTGCCGAGGGCTTTTTCGATGTCCTTGCAGGCGGTCTTGAGGATTTCGAGGCGGGCGTGGCGTTTGTTGTCGGCGGGGATGAGGTGCCAAGGGGCCTTGGGGGTGTGGGTGAGGGCGATCATGTCGCCGACGGCGATCTCGTAGCCGTCCCACTTGGCGCGGTTGCGCCAGTCCTCGTCGTTGATCTTGTGCTGCTTGTAGGCGGTCTCCTCGCGGGACTTGAAGCGGCGGAGCTGCTCCTCGGCGGAGATGTGCATCCAGAATTTGATGACGATGGTGCCGTGGTCGGTGAGTTCCTTTTCGAAGTCGTTGAGTTCGTGAAAGGCGCGTTTCCATTCGTCGGGGCGGCAGAAGCCCTCGAGGCGCTCGACGAGCACGCGGCCATACCAGGAGCGGTCGAAAATGGCGATGAGGCCGTCGCGCGGGACCTGCCGCCAGAAGCGCCAGAGGTAGTGGAAGTTTTTCTCCTCGTCGGTGGGCTTGGCCACGGGGATGACGCGGAAGTTGCGCGCGTCGATGGCGCTGGTGAGGCGGCGGATGGCGCCGCCTTTGCCGGCGGCGTCCCAGCCTTCAAAAACAAAGGTGACGGCGCGGCCGGCGGTGTGGGCGTCGCGCACGGCCTGGTTGAGGCGGCCGAGCCACTTGTCGCGCTTGGCCTCGTAGGCCTTGGCCGAGAGGTCGTGGCGCAGGGTGAGCTCGTGGAGACGGCGGCGACCGGCGGCGCTGAGCGAGCGCACGGGCGCGGGCGGGCGGGCGGGTTTGCGCCGGCGGGCGAGGGCGGCGAGGTGCTCGCGGTGGCGGTCAAAGCGCTGGAGGAGGAGGTCGGCCACGGCGAGGTTGCGCGCCCGCTCGTCCTCGCCCTCGACGACCTGCCAGGTGGCGCCGGGCTGGTTGGTCTTTTCGCGGATGTGGGCGGCGGTGCGGTCGAGGCGGTCGTAGATGCGGTGGTGGCGCCAGTCCTCCTCGCTGACCTTCCAGGCGGTGCGGCGGTCGGAGGAGAGGGCCTTGAGGCGCGCGCGGTGGGCGGCCTTGTCCATGTGTATCCAGATTTTGATGACGAGGGTGTCGTTGTCGACGAGCAGCTTTTCGAAGTGGCGGATGCGTTCGAGTTCGTTGTCGCGGTGGGCGAGGGCCTTGCGGCTGCGGGCCTCGGCGCGGAGGGTCTCGGTATACCAGGAGCCGGCGTAGACGCCGATGCGGCCCATGTCGGGGAGCTGGCGCCAGAAGCGCCACATGAAGGGGCGGGCGCGTTCCTCGTCGGTGGGTTCGTGGTAGGAGAAGGTCTCGACGCCGCGGGGGTCGAGCCAGGAGCCGAGGCTGTTGATGAGGTCGCCGCGACCGGTGCCTTCGAGGCCGGCGACGATGAGGAGGACCTTGAAGGGAGCCTCCTTGAGGGCGACCTGCAGTTGCACGAGTTGTTCGCGCAGGGCGGGGATGCGGGCCTCGTAGTCTTTTTTGGAGAGTTGCGGGCGGGTCTTTTTCGCCATGGTTCCCGTTAGTGGGGGAGGGCGGCGGGGGTGTCGAGTGTCGGGGCGGGTTTGCGGGCATTTTGTAACGCGCGGGAACAAGTCGCGGGGGTTGCGGTTCGCACGGGCATGAGCAATCTCTGCGGCTCCATGAGTTTCCTGCGTCGGCTGTTTCCCTGGGTGGTGTTGTTGTCGTTTGCGCTGCCGTTGGGCGCGCAGGTGAAGGTGTCGCTGGTGGCGCCGGTGACGGCGGTGCGTCCGGGGGAAACCTTCGAGGCGGCGCTGCGGGTCGAGCACGCGCCGACGTGGCACACGTATTGGATCAACGCGGGCTCGGGCTACGCGACGTCGCTGGACTGGACGTTGCCCGAGGGTTGGTCGGCGGGCGCGATCAAGTGGCCGGTGCCGATGGTGATCCATGATTACCGCGGCGTGGTCACGGGGCAGGGTTACGAGGGGGTCGAACTGCTGCCGGTGAAGATCACGGTGCCGGCGGACGCGGCGATCGGCTCGACCGTCACGCTGAAGGCGGCGGCGGACTGGCTGATGTGCGATCCGAAGCAGTGCGTGCCGGGCAACGCGGAGGTGCAGTTGGCGCTTACCGTGACGGATGGCGACCCGGAGCCGTCGGCGCAGGCGGGGGACTTCACGGGCATCGCGCGTCCGCAGGCGCCGCCGGAGGGCGTGTCGGTGCGGGTGGAGCGCGCGGGGGCGGAGGGCGGCGGGGTGCGCCTGCGGATCGCGGGCGCGGAGGCGGCGGGGTTGGCGGAGCCGCATTTTTTCACGGAGAACGATTTTGTGGCGTTTGACGCCAAGCAGACGGTCGCGGTGGACGGGGAGGGGGCGTTGGTGTTGACGCTGGCGGTTTCGCCGGCGGCGGATCCGGCGGATCAACGGCTGCGCGGCGTGCTGGCGTTTGGCGAAAAGGGCGGTCGGTCGGGCTGGTCGCTCGACGAGCCGGTCGTGGTGGTGGCGGACGGTCCGGAGTTCGCGGTGACGCGGGCGG
>JBDRJH010000126.1:0-5088 GCA_043815125.1 Verrucomicrobiota bacterium | reverse complement strand
GCGGTGGGTTTCTTCGTCGGTCATGCCGGCGGCGGGTTCGTCGACGAGGAGCAGGCGGGGTTCCTGGGCGAGCAACATGCCGATCTCGAGCCACTGCTTTTCGCCGTGGGCGAGCAGACCGGCCTTCCAGTGGCGCTTGGCGTCGAGGCGGATGAGCTTGAGGAACGCGTCGAGCTTGTCGCGGTGGTAGGAATCGAGCCGCTGGAAGAGCGAAGCGAAGACGCCGCGCGGGCGGTTGAGCGACAGCACGAGGTTGTCGTAAACGGTGTGCTCGGCATAGACGCTCGGGGCCTGGAACTTGCGGCCGATGCCGAGGCGGTTGATCCGGTATTCGTTGAGCTTGGTGAGGTCGGTGTTCTGGCCGAACTCGAGTTTCCCGGTATCGGGTTTGGCCCGGCCGGAGATGAGGTCGAAGAAGGTGGACTTGCCGGCGCCGTTGGGACCGATGACCGTGCGCAGCTCGCCCTCGAAGAGGTAGAAGTTGAGTTCGGTGATGGCCTTGAAGCCGTCGTAGGTCTTGTTGACGCCCTCTACGGTGAGAATGGGATGGCTCATGGTTTTCGGTTCAGGCGGCGGCGGCTTCGACGGGGGTCTTGGAACGGCGCAGGAAGGCGAGGCCGTCGCGGATCTTGCCAGGAATGCTGACGATGCCGCCGGGCAGGAAGAGCACCACGAGGATAAACATGCCGCCCATCATGATGAGCCACAGATCGGGCGCGGCGCGGGTGGCCCAGCTCTTGAGCGCGTTGACTGCGATGGCGCCGATGATGGGACCTAGCAGCGTGCCGCGACCGCCGACGGCGACCCAGACGACCGCCTCAAGGGACTTTTCGGGGGTCATCTCACTGGGGTTGATGATGCCGACCTGCGGGGTGTAGAGCGCGCCGCCAACCGAGGCGACGATGGCGCCGAGGACAAAGATGAAGAGCTTGTAGTGGGCGGTGGCGTAGCCGCTGAAGAGGGCGCGGTTCTCACCGTCGCGGATGGCCTGCTGGACGAGGCCGAACTTGGTGCCCTTGAGCCAGGCGAAGAGCAGGTAGACCGCGGCTAGGGTGATGGCGGTGGCGATATAGAGCCCGCGCATGGTGCCGGCGTCGCGCACGTTGTGGCCAAGCACGAATTTGAAGTCGGTGAAGCCGTTGTTGCCGCCCATCAGCGTGTCGTTGCTGAAAAAGAGCAGCGCGGCGGCGTAGGTGAGGGCCTGCGTGAGGATGGAGAAGTAGACGCCCTTGATGCGCGAGCGGAAGGCGAGAAAGCCGAAGATGAACGCGACCAGGCCCGGCACCAACAGGACCATGGCAAAGGCGAACTGGAAGCTGTCAAAGGGCTCCCAGAACCACGGCAACTTGGACCAGCCGAGGAAAACCAGGAAGTCCGGGATCGGCTGCTGGTATTGCCCGAGCGTGCCGATCATGCGCATGAGATACATGCCCATCATGTAGCCGCCGAGGGTGAAGAACAGGGCCTGCCCCAGACTGAGCAAACCGGTTCGTCCCCAGAGCAGGTCGACCGAGAGCGCCAGCAAGGCATAGCAAAGGTATTTGCCCCAGAGGTTGATCGTGAAGTTGTCGACGATGCCCGAGGCGTTGAGCGCCGGAAACACCACGATGAGAAAAAACGCGCCGGCGATGAAGCCCCAGGTATGGCGGGAGCGGAAATCGATGCCGGCAATGACGGCGGAGTCGGTAAAGGTCATGCGGGAGGATAAAATCAGTCGAGGCTGCGGCTGCGGGTGCTGAAGATGCCGGCGGGCCGCCATTGCAGAAACAGAATGATGGCCATGAGCACCAGAATCTTGCCGATGACCGGGTTGAGCAGAATTTGCTGGAGCGACTGGTCGACCAGGCCGATCCCGAGCGCACTGAAGACGGTGCCGGCGATGTTACCCACGCCGCCCACGACGACGGTCATGAAGGATTCGACAATGTAGTTCTGACCAAGGGAGGGACCGACGTTGCCAATCTGGCTGAGGAACGCCCCGGCGAGGCCGGCCAGGCCCGAGCCGAGCGCAAAGGTCATCATGTTGACCCGTTGCGTGCGCACACCCATGCAGGCGGCCATCTGCCGGTTTTGCATGACCGCTCGCATCAGCAGACCGAGGGGGGTGCGGGTCAGCACCAGCCAGGTGCCAAACACGATGAGGCCCGCAAAACCGATCACAAAGACACGGTTCCAACCGAGGATGATGTCGTTGATGTTCCAGTTGCCGCTCAGGTAGGAGGGACTGCCAACTTGCACGTTGTTGGCGCCGAAAATCAGGCGGAACAACTGTTGCAGCACCAGCGAGACGCCCCAGGTCGCCAGCAGGCTCTCCAGCGGGCGACGATAGAGGAAACGCACGATGCCGCGCTCGAGCAGGATGCCGACACCGGCGGCCGCCAGAAAACTGATCGGCAAGGCAAAGAGAAAATAGGACTCCCGCAACCAGCCGCTCGTCTCCATGCCGGGCAGCTTGATCGAGATGCCGAAGGGTGAGAGCGCCATGCCGGAGGCAAACACGTTTTGCACGATGTAGGTGGCGTAGGCCCCGACCGCGATCATCTCGCCATGGGCCATGTTGATGACCCCCATGAGGCCGAAGGTGATGGCCAGGCCGAGCGCCACCACCAGCAGGATGCTGCCAAGCGAAAGGCCACGAAACAAGGTCCCGATGAAGTTGACCGTGGAGCGATGCGACTCGACCGCGGACATGGCCTTGGCGGCGGCGGCGATCAGTTCCTTGTCTCCAGAGGTCTCCGCCTCGCGGAAGGCGTTGCGCAGAAAATCGGTGCTGGCGAGCGTGTGCAGCTCGCGTAGCTCCTCGAGCGCGGCGAGCCGTTCGGTCCGATCCTCGGACTTCAGGCGGATCAGGGCGATGGCCTCGCGCAGCGCGGTCTCGGCCCTCGGCTCGGTCTCGACTTCGGCGCGGGCGAGCAGGGCGGGCAGCTTCTCGGGATCCTGCGAGTAGCCGGTTGTATTTATAGCTTGGAGACGAATGGCGAGGTCGGGCGAGCCGACGTCGACGAGGTCGACCACGGCCTTCATGGCCCGGCGAAGTCGCAGGTCGTGCGGGGCGGTGTCCCAGTCGTCGCCGACGACGAGCACGGGCTTGCCGTCGGCGTCGGTCAACGGACGCGCGTTGTCGACGCGCACGGCGGCCCGGGCGTCGTCGGCGTCGGCCTCGCCGGTCAGGGTGACGGGGATGACCGAGCCGGCATCGTCCTCGTAGAGAAAAATCTGGTCACGGCGCCACGCGTCCATGAGGACGGGCACGTCGGCATCGCCCCGGCCGAGCAGGGACTGGACAAGCGCCATGCGCTCGGATGCGTTCCCCGCGGAGGCGGCCTTGGCGATGATTTCGCGGGGCGTGGACTCGGCACGGGCCAGGCCGCAGACGGCCAGAAAAAGGATGAGCGCTTGAAATAGCTTCACAAAAAAAACGGATAGCAAAGGTTGGGCCAAAAGAAGAGGGGCGGGCCGCGTGATGACCCGCCCCTCGGAAACCACAAACTAACTGACTTTCTGAAACGGACTCCTGTTGAAGGTGACCGTAAGCTTTATCAGAACTTACCCTTGAGCCAGGGCTCGCCGTAGACGTCCTTGAACTCGTTGAGGATCTTGAACTGGCCGTCGGCCTTGGTCTCGCCGATGAACACGTTCTTGGTGAGATGCATGTTGGGCTGGGTGGTGACGGTGCCGCCGGGGCCGTCGAAGGAGATGCCCGACTTGAGGGCCTCGCGCACGGCGTCGACGTCGAAGGTGCCGGCCTTTTCGACGGCGGCCTTCCAGAGGTAGACACCGTTGTAGGAGAGGACCATGGGCGAGCAGGTCACGCGGCCGTCCTTCACGATGCCGGGGACGTCGCTCTTATCGAGCCAGGCCATGAAGTCTTTGATGAACTTCTTGTTCGCGGGGGACTTGATGGACTGGAAGTAGGTCCAGCAGCCGAGCTGGCCGACGAGCTGGTCGGCGGGCAGACCGCGGAACTCGTCCTCGGAGATCGAGAAGGAGACGACCGGGCAGGTCTCGGCGCTCAGACCGGAGGCGGCGTATTCCTTGAAGAAAGGAACGTTGGTGTCGCCGTTGAGGGTGCTGACGACGGCGGCGCCACCGCCGGCGGAGAACTGCTTGATTTCGGAAACGATCTGCTGGTAGTCGGTGTGGCCGAAGGGCGTGTATTTGCCGGCGGAGATGATCTTGCCGGAGTCGTCCTTGCGATAGCCGCCGCCGATGTTCTCGAGGGGAATGCCCTTGCTGAGCAAATACTCGAGAAGCACCAGGTTGGTGGTCTGCGGATACACGTAGTCGGTGCCGAGCAGGTAGAACTTCTTGTAGCCTTGCTCGAGGAGATAATCCACGGCCGGAGTGGCCTGCTGGTTGACGGCCTCGGCGGTGTAGAAGACGTTTTGCGACTCTTCTTCACCCTCGTATTGCACGGGGTAGAAAAGGAGGCCGTTGTTCTTCTCGTAAACGGGAAGGACGGACTTGCGGGAAACGGAGGTCCAGCAGCCGAAGGTCACGGCGACCTTGTCCTGCTCGAGGAGCTGCTTGGCCTTCTCGGCGAAGAGCGGCCAGTTGGAGGCGCCGTCGACGACGACGGGCTCGATCTTCTTGCCGAGCACGCCACCGGCGGCGTTGATCTCGTCGAAGGTGAACAGGAGGATGTCACGCAGCGAGGTTTCGCTGATGGCCATGGTGCCCGACAGGGAGTGAAGAACGCCGACTTTGACGGTGTCGTCGGCGCGGAGAGCGCCGGACATGGTGCCGAGCGCGAGAGCGCCGATACCGAGGGTGCGAGTGATGGATTTGATCATGATGGAAGGAGGAAAAGTGATGGAAGCTGCAAAAAAGTAACGTGGCAGAGCTTATCAAAGGATGTAGATTGATTTGCGGGGATGCGCGGGAGATCCTCCCAACGCTTTCATCTGTGGGAGTCGTAATCACAGACCCCCCATATAGCCTCAACCGTCGGGAGGGAGAGTTTGCCGCTACAGGGAACATCGCAGTCTGTCTCCACGAGGCATCCAAACTCACCGACACGCTGCTGGTGTTCGGAACATCTTCAGGCCGGGGGATTGAGTTCCTTCGGACATCCATCAAGGTCCTCCC
>JBDRJH010000125.1:0-2756 GCA_043815125.1 Verrucomicrobiota bacterium | reverse complement strand
CTGGCGGCATGCGCCCAACCCCGGCATCCTGCGGTTCGCCGACGCGCTCAACACCGCGCATCTGCACGAGGAGACCTATCTGCGCGACGGGTTGCAGGTGACCTTTTACATGGCCTTCTGGCCGGCCGGACAGTCGTCGCTCGGTTCGGTCGGCCTGCACACGCCCGACTTGTGCATGCCGGGCGCGGGCTGGACGATGCTCTCGCCGCCGCCGGCCATGTCCAGCTATCCGCTGGCTGATCCCCGGCGGTTCAGTTTTGAGAAAAACATCTATCCGCAGCACGTCTGGTTTTGGCACTTCTACGGCGGCTACCTGGTCGAACCCCTGCCGGGCCTCTACCCGTGGCAACTGGCGCCCTACCTCATCCGCCGGCCGGTGAGCAGCTCGGCCCCGCAATGGGTGATCCGCGTCTCCGCCAATCGCCCTCTCGAGGAGTTGGCCGCGGAGCCGTTGTTGCGGGAGTTTTTTGAACGTCTGCGGGCGACCGGTCTCGCCGGGGAGGGCTCGTCGTGACGCTGATCGCGTCCCTCAAGGCGCTGCCGATCGGCCGCATCGCGGTGGTTCATGCGGCGGTGCTCGGCCTGTTCTTGGCGTGGCGCTTCGGCGGCATGGAGCCGGGTGCGCGATGGATCGCCGCGTGGCTTTGCCTGCCCGCGCCGGGATTGCTCGCACTGGCCTTGCTGACGCGGCGGACCGAGCCGGCACGCGCGGCCTGGGTGTTGGCGCCGCTGGCGCTGTTGTGCGTGCAGGTGGGGGCGAGTCTGCTGAACCCAAGCCGGCAATCCTATCAGTTCTGGGACACGGAGGTTTTGCGTGCCGCCCCGCACATCGGGTGGTTGCCGAGCACGCCGCTGCCGACGGCGACGGCCACGGACTTTTTGCTCAACGCCGGCCTCGTGTTGACGGGTCTGAACCTGATGTTTTGCCATCCGCCCCGAGCGTGGCTGCGCGGGCTGTTGTGGCTGATCGCGGGCAACGGCATGGTGCTGGCCGTGGTGGGCACGATTTTCCGACTGCAAGGCGCGGAGCTGATCCTCGGCCGCCAGCCGTCGCCCAACCCGAATTTTTTCGCGACGTTCGTCTATCACAATCACTGGGGGGCCTACGCGATCCTCGCCGCCGGCGCGGCGCTGGGGCTGCTGTTGCACACCGAGCGGCGCACGGCCCCGCGGCCCCTGACGCGCACCCATGTGCCGTTGCTCGCACTGGTGGCGGCGGTGATTTTGTGCACGATCCCCCTGAGTTCGGCGCGCGCCTCGACGGTCGCGGCGGCGGTGCTGGCCGGTGGCGCCGGCCTGCTGATCGCGGGACGGCTGGCGCGCCGGCTGCGCCGCTCGGGCCCCGGGGACAACCTGAGGCGCGCGGGCTTGGTGGCGACGGTGCTCATCGTCGGCCTGTTCGGTTTATTGCAGGGGAGCGCCTCGTGGAGGAGGGAGTTTGACCAGACCCGCGAGCAGATCACCGATCTGCGCACGGGAGGCATCGGCGATGCCCGGCTCGTCATTTACCGGGACACTTGGGAGCTGATCCGGGCAAGGCCGGTGTTTGGCTGGGGCTGGCAGAGTTTTCAATACGTCTACCCCGGCGTGCAATCGGAGATCCCGCGGATGCACGCCCGCACCGGACGCCAGGCGGTGCTCGACGCGCACAACGACTGGCTGCAACTGCTGGCCGAAACCGGCCTGTGGGGCTGCACCTGTTTGGGCGCGGCCCTTTGGGGGTGCTGGCGCTGGGGCAAGGGTCGCCTGCGTTCGCCCCCCCAATCGGTGCTGCTGTTGACGCTCGGGGCGCTGGGCCTGCTCGCGTTGGTGGATTTTCCCTTCGCCTGTCCGGCGATCATGCTGACCGCGGCCACGCTGCTGGCGATCGGGGCGGAAACGGCCCGGGGCACATCTGAGGACTTGCCAGCCGAATCAGCCCGCAGGAGTAATTAGGGGTTAATACCCACGCCAATCCGGCCCGACCAGACGCAACGCATGAAAAGCCCCCGAGTCACCGCCATCACGCTCCTGCTGGGCGACGCGCTGTGCCTGCTGTTCTTCATGAACGTGGTGGGCATGTTGCGCGGGGTGATCCCGGTCACGACCCCGCTGCTCTGGCCGTTGACCGGTCCCCTCCTGCTCCTGGTCGGTGCGATCTACCTGATCGACGGCTACAAGACCAGGACCTCCATGCTGTCGCTGGACTACACCAGCCAGCACCTGATCGCCATCGTCGCCGCCCTCGCGCTCACCTTGTTGCTGACCTTCGTGGTCGTGCCCGCCGGCTTCCCCTTGCAGCAAAGCCGCGCGGTCATCGCGCTGGGCTTTCTGGTGCTGGCTCCCGCCACCCTCGGCCTGCGCCGCGCCGTGCAACTGCGCAAAGGAGGAGCCCACCGCCTCAAGCCGGTCGTGTTCGCCGGCGACGAGGCCAGCCGCCAGGAATTCCAGCTTGAGTGCGAGCGCATGAAGCTCACCCAACCGGTGATCACGGCCAGCGTCGCTCCGGAAGACGCGGGGTCGCCAACCTCGCTCTCCACCATCATCGCCGACATCGAGGCGGGCCGCATCCAGGCCGAGGCCATCGTGCTGCGCGAGTCTCGTCACGAGCCGCCCGGCGAGGTTTCGCAGCGCCTGGTCCGCCTTTATTTCGCCGGACTGCCCACCTACACCCTGGAGCTGTTCCACCAGGTTTACTGGCGCAAGATTCCCCTCTACCGACTCAACCAGACCTGGCTCTTTCAAGAAGGCTTCCAAATCGCCCGCGAACCGGTGTT
>JBDRJH010000124.1:0-2883 GCA_043815125.1 Verrucomicrobiota bacterium | reverse complement strand
GGTCCCCATCATAACCCAAAATCGTCCGGGATCGCAGGTGCGGTCACTCCGGGCTCATCCATTTATGAAAGATCAAACCGTCTATAAAACCCTCGAACTCACCGGCACGTCGTCCACCTCCATCGAGGATGCGGTCAACACGGCCATCCAACGCGCCGACCAAACCATTAAACAACTGAGCTGGTTTCAGGTGATCGAAACCCGCGGCAACATTGACGCGGGCAAGGTGCATCATTGGCAGGTGACCGTGAAGGTCGGCTTCGCTCTGGAAGCTTCGTCGAAGGAGTAAGCCGCAGTCAGTCGCGGAGCCGCTCTACCTTACCGGTCGTCGCAGCCAGACGACCAGCAGGTAGAGCGCGCCCAGCGCGGGGGCGACGAGGTAGGCGGAGATGTTGACGCTTTGGGTGTGGATGATGCCGTCAGTGAAATCTGGATACAGCCACTGTGGGTAGAGCGGGCCGTCGCCGGAGTGAAAGCGTCGCAGGGAAAACCGGCCGAGGCCGAGGATGATGATTTCGGCGGCGATGATGATCAGCCCGAAGCCGCCGGCCACCGGTGCGAGCGCACGCGGTTGACGCTGACCGCCGCGCGCGGCGCACCACGCCAGAAAACCGAAGACCAGCCCGGGGCCGATCGTGGCGACGAGCGCGTATTGCAGCGCGAGCAGCCACAGGTTGGTGATCGGCAAGAGCGGGCGATGATACACGGTGAAGTGGCGCGGCTCGATGTGGATCAGATAGAGGTCGTGCAGGACTGCCCAGCTGGAGATGATGCCCGCGAAGACCAGGGCGAACCGAACGACTTCGGGCTGTTTATCCGGCGGCAGCAGGCGGGAAAGCAGGCGCGGTTTCATGGTGAGGTTTTGATGCGGGTGAAATCGGTGGGCCGGTCGCCGGCGATGGATCTCGTGTTGGCTTGGCCGCGGGTGTTTACTGCGCGGCATCATGAGTAAACTAATTGGCGTCGTGCTTCTTGTTGTCGGTGGATTTCTCATCTACCAGGGCGTCTCTCGCAAGGATTCGGTGGCGGGGGTGGCGTCGGAGGTCGGTGCCGATGTGGCCAACGCGATCGATGGCAAGGCGCGCATCCCCGAGCACTATTACTACCTGATCGGCGGCGGCGTGATCGCGGCGATCGGTCTTGGGGCGTTGTTGCGCGGCGGCAGGGCGTCGTGAGCGCGACAGTCGGGGCGCGGCGGCGCGTTACTGGTTGACCGTGTAGGGTTGCAGGGCGGCGTGCAGGGCGGTGAGTTTCACCGGCTTGGCGAGGAAGTCGTTCATGCCGGCTTGCAGGCAGCGTTCGCGTTCCTGCGGGAGGGCGGCGGCGGTGAGCGCGATGACGGGCAGGCGGGCCGCGGCGCGTTGGCGGTGCGTGGCTTCGGGCAGGTCGGCCCAGGTGCGCAGGCGTTGGGTGGCGGCCCTGCCGTCGAGGTTGGGCATGTGGCAATCCATGAGCACGAGGTCGGGCAACGGGCCGTGTTCGAGGGTGGCGAGGGCTTTGGCACCGTCGGTGGCGTGGATGCAGCGGCAGCCGAGCTGGGCGAGTTGGGCGGCGAGGATTTTGTGGTTCACGGCGTTGTCCTCTGCGAGCAGCACGGTGAGGCCGAGGGGCGGGAGTTGCCGGGCTGGGGCTTTGGGCACCGAGGGGAGCGCACGGATGACGCGCAGGGGGAGGATGCAGGTGAACACGGAGCCTTCGCCGGGGGTGCTTTCGGCGCTGAGGTCGCCGCCCATGAGCGCGGTCAGGCGTGAGGTGATGGCCAGGCCGAGGCCGCTGCCGCCGTAGCGCCGGGTGGTGGAGGAGTCGGCTTGGGTGAAGCGTTGGAAGAGGCGGTCTTGGGTCTCGCGGGTCATGCCGATACCGGTGTCGCGCACGGCAAAGCGGAGGTTGACGGGGTTGGTGGCGGGGTTGTCCACGGTGACGGTGAGTTGCACGCCGCCGCCTTCGGGGGTGAACTTGATGGCGTTGGAGAGGAGGTTGAGCAGGATCTGGCGCAGCCGAAAGCTGTCGGCTTGGAGGAATTCGGGCAGGTCGGGTGCGAGTTGGGCGTCGAGTTGCACGGCGACTTGTTCGGCGCGCGGGGCGAGCAGGTCGATGGTGTCGCGGACCAGCGGAGCGAGGGCGAAGGGGTGGGTGTCGAGCGCGAGCTTGCCGGCTTCGATTTTGGAGAAGTCGAGGATGTCGCCGAGGAGTTTGAGCAGGAGTTCGCCGGACTCGGCGATGAGGCGGGAGTGCTCGGTGGCGTCGGGCGGGAGGTCGGCGTTTTGCAGGAGTTCGGAGGAGGCGATGATGCCGTTGAGCGGGGTGCGGATTTCGTGGCTCATGTTGGCCAGGAAGTCGCTTTTGGCGCGGGAGGCTTCGTTGGCGCGGGCGGTGGCGGCCTCGAGTTCGCGGGTGCGGGCGGAGACGAGGCGCTCGAGGGTTTCGTTGGAGGCGCGGGTGGCGCGCAGGGCTTGTTCGCTGCGGCGGTGGGTGGCCTCGATCATGGCCATGAGCGCCCAGCCCAGGCAAAAGACGAAGATGATGGTGAGCAGGCCTTCGCGCAGCAGGGTGTCGGCGGCAAACTCCAGCGAGCCCAGGCCGTCCGGTGACCCTGTCGCGATGGAGTGCATGCCGATTTGGCCGCCCACCACGATGATCAGCGTGATGATCGCCACCGGCCGGGTGGCAAAGACCAGCGCGAGAAAGAGGAATGCGAAATCAACGGCGAACAGCTGAACCGCCGAGGCCAGCGGTTGCAGGTAGGTGGGCACCAGAAACAGCATGGCATGAATCGGCAGGAGCGCGCCCAGGACCATGATCGCTCCGGCCCAGTCCAGCCGGCCGCGTCGCAACCAGAAAAACGACAGGAGGGTGGCGGCCAGGATGATGAGGTTAAACGCG
>JBDRJH010000123.1:0-2424 GCA_043815125.1 Verrucomicrobiota bacterium | reverse complement strand
GCTACACGGTCACCGAATTTTTCGACGATGACGGCACCTATCGCGGACCCGACCAACACGGCTACGCACCGATCATTGACTGACCCCACCGCGCCGCGTGTTCCCCCGAGCGCGGCGAAACGGATCGGATTGGGGGCGTGGGGACTGCACGTAGCAGCCCGGAACTGAACACCAGAATAGGAGACCTCACGTGGCAAAGCCCCTACGGAATCCAGCCCCGCCCGATATGATCCGCCGGTTGGAGCTTATCGCGGGGCAACCGATTATCAGGCCAATGCGCAAGGGCACCGCGATGAAGCTCCTGCGGATGGGGGAGCGCGAATACAAGGGAACCTGGCAGGACAAGTGCGATTATGAAGCGTTTTGGAGACAACTGGCCTTTTACTTAGGCCACATGGCCGACCGGCCCGGCGGACCCGGGGACATTGCTGGAGGGTGAAACGATGTTCGTGATAAATCCAGAGTCCTATGTGAAATTCCTGATTACAGAGGCGGAATGGGAAAAGCTCGAAGCCGAAGGCTACTCATGTGACGACTTGGATTGCGACGGCGACCTGGTCTGCGAAGACGATGCCCTGTACCAGGACACGAAACGAATTTTAGGGCGATGACGCGGAAATCCGGCCACAACGGCCGACCGGCCCGGCGATTACCAGATACCAATGAACCTGAAAGGCAAAAGCGATGACATGGGATGAATTGCGGCAAATACATTCCTGGCTGCCGGTGTCGAGCGAGGGATGGCATCAGCATAACAACGGCGGCGGCTGGGTCGAGGATACAGCCTACGTGGCCGCAACCGTCCAAGTCTGCGGCGAGGCCCAGGTCTGCGGCAACGCCCGGGTCTACGGCGAGGCCCAGGTCTACGGCAACGCCCGGGTCTGCGGCGAGGCCGCGATCACACCGATCTATATCCAAGGTACACGTTTTGGGGTGTGCTGGTCGGGAGACAATTTAGTCTCATCGGGTTGCATCACGCGCCCAATCGACTGGTGGTTGAGCCATGTCGAGACATGCGCCGCACAACACGATTGCTCGGAACTGCAACAGCGCGAGTATCGGCTGCACGTCGAGCATATTGCGGCGTGGATGCGGCTGCATGGCCTCAACGACAAACTAACCCCGCCGCGAGAGCGGCACCAACCCGGGGAGTGAAACAATGCCCCCACGAACTTTTCGGCCACCCGCTGAACAGATCACGGTCGAGATGATTTTGGGCTGGCGCCCCTGCTACGACTACACGCCAGATCGGATCGCGGAACTCGCCGCCGGTCGGGAATCGATCACGGTGCCGGAGATATTTGAACTCCCGATCGTAGCGGAGGATCGCTTGTGGCTGCTATTACGTCCGGAGGCGATCGGTGAACGATTGTGCCATGAAGCCGCGTGTTATTTCGCGGGAGAGGCTCTGGCGACGGTGGCAGAACCCGACCCGCGTAGCGTCAACGCCATCGCCGTGAAACGGCGATGGCTTGAAGGGCAGGCGTCGGATGAGGAATTGGCGGCGGCTCGGTTGGCGGCTGGGTTGGCGGCTCGGTTGGCGACTCGGTCGGCGGCTGAGTTGGCATCTGGGGCGACGGCTGAGTCGGCGGCTGAGGCGGCTCGGTCGGCGGCTGGGTTGGCGGCTCGGTCGGCGGCTGGGGCGGCTTGGGCGGCTGCCAGAGACAAGCAGATTGAATGGCTGCGAGCTACTCACCAACCCCAAACGCTCAGCCGTCGTGGCCGTCGTCTTCCGCCAGAAATTTCAGTGTGTAAAAGCCCTGGCCGAGGGGAATGCCGATTTGGAGCTCCAGCCGGCGGGGGTGATCCGCGTCAAAGTCCAGATCCGGAAACTTCCGGAAAAACTCCTCGGCTATAGCGGCGACAGAAGGCACGAGATTGTCCGGGAGCCTTACGTTGGTCTGGGTTTCGAGTGTGAGTGTGAGCATCAGCGTATCACTCCAACGGTTCTTCGCAGCTTTTCGACCGCCGACTCCAGGCTAGACTCCAGGCTATCGAGCCGCCGCTGCACCGCCTGCCGGTCCGCCTCACTTGTGGCCTTGATCTTCTCCCCGCCTTGGATGGCGCGTGCGACCGTATTTTCCAATTCGGTCAGCCGGGTATCAAGTCCGATGTAATCCAAAGGGACTTTCCACTGGCCGACGGACGGCTCTTCAGGGGTGGGCTCGGAAGCGGGCTTGGGATTGTCTTCACTCTCCTCAACCTCGCAGTCGCGCGTGGAAATGTTCTCACTGCGAGTCCAAAACACCCCGGCGTCCCCACGTATTTGAATTGTCCGTGCGTCGCTCACTTCCACGCTGAGCTTTTCAATCGTCGCCTTAGCGCGAAAACCAGACGGGTAGATGTAGTCGACTACCATCCCCAGCGTCAACGGATCCCCTTCGCGGCTCACCGGCAGCGGATCGACCAGGGCGCGGAGCCGCT
>JBDRJH010000122.1:0-9984 GCA_043815125.1 Verrucomicrobiota bacterium | reverse complement strand
TGTCGGTGTCGTGATAGTTCTTGGCGTCGTCCACGTAGGTCCGGGCGATGGTCACGTTGTAGAACGTCTTCCGGTCGGCTTCGTTCTCCCAGACGGCGGCCTTGATGCGGCCGAGTCGGAAGGTTTTCACCGGCAGTTTGGAGCCAGCGTGGGAGTTCCGGTTTTGCGGAGTGGAGGGAGCGGTCTTGGTAGGCATATGATTCCTTTCTTGGATTGTGAGGAGCGGGATTGCTCTCTCGCCCCAAGGCGGGGGTGCCGGCCGGGACGAGGGGACGGTTGGGGGGATTCCTTTCAAGGAGGACCCGAACGCTCCCTGTCCGAGTAGCGGCGGACCGACTGGAGGGGCCGCCAGAGAGAGCAAAGACGCTCCGCAAGAAAGGAACGGTCCGCATGAGCGGACTTGCCGGACAGAACGCGGACCGCCCGGAGCTGCGAACGCATGGGCTGGCGCTGCCGGAGAATGACGCCGTGCCGGCCGTGGCTTGCCGGGATCGAGAACGAAGTCGGTGGACGTTCGGCGCGACCTTGCCCGGATGTGGACGACACCGAGATGCGACACCACAGGGCGGGATGATCTTTCGCACAGAGCGGGCCGATCAGCACGTTCATCATGGCTCGCGGAAGGGAAAGCCGCTGCGGTAACGCATTCGTCTCGCGGGTGGCCGGGCAATCCGGCTGCCCTGTGTCCGCCGTCATCACTGCGTTTTTGTCGGGACTCATGGCTTCAACTCTGACTTGCCCGCGCCGCAATCCAACGGGTGCGCCTTATCGAAATCGCGGCATGCCGCTCCTCCCCAACTCGGCAGGCGCTCCCCGTTGAAGACGTGTGCGACGGTTTCCAGATTGAAGACCGAAAAGAGGACGGAGCCCGTTTCGTCCTATGAATTCAAAAAATGGATACATCATGAAAACGCAGATTGAATCAGGAAGGGGGAAGGCCGGTGCGACCGATGGAATCAAGACGCGGCGCTTTCAAATCTACCGCCAGGCACACGCCGGCAGCTACGTGTCGGGGTTCCAGTCGGATTCGGCGTCAGAGGCCATCGTGGCCTTCCTGTCAGCAACGCCCATCTTCGAGGGCGGCGAACTCCGCATCTGGGATCGCCGGGAGCAGAAAGTCGCAGCGTCGGTGCTATGGGGCCGGGAAAAGACCGATTTCGGTTTCGCAGTGCGCCACCGCATAAACGCCTTCCACGATCCGCTGCTCGGACGCCTGGCGCGTCTGGTGCAACGGCACGAAGCCGAGCGCGAGGCAATCCGGCGGCAGATGGGAATCCACCTGTAGCGGATCGGAGACGTGCTGCACGTAGGGAACGAAAGATACTGGAAATCCGATGAGACTAGCCGCTCAGCCTGTTCGGAAGCCGATGGCCGCCAATTACGGCGAGCCACGCCTTTCCGCATTTGGCGAGGGGTTAAGACGTCCGCCGTCGCAGAAAGAGTTGGCGGGTATTCTGGGAGTCACGACGCGACATTTACGACGTTGGGAGAACGCGGAGGCGGCGGCCGGCCGCGCATGCTCCCGTCCCTATACGCACGCGGATTTGTGGCACCTGTATCAGTATCGCGGGCGCAAGGGATGGGATCGCAACATGGGGACGCGCCTCGGACTCGCTGCTGTTTTCGAGCGTTTCGATCAAATCCGGTTCGGTGGTGCGAAGAACGAGCCGAAGGACGGGCAATCAATGCTGGCTGCGCTCATGCTGCGGAGCATTGCGATGAACGGGGACGAAGCGGTTGCCGACGAGGATTCGCTGCCACGCATGTTCGGGACTGGATTGGCCGAGGTCGCCAGATCGCAGCTCCGTGTGATCGTGAGTTGTGATCAAGCCTGCGACCTTCTCGTGAAGGCTTTCTTTGAAGCGTCCCTGATTGCCGAAGCCAAACATCCGGCCATGTCAGACGAAGGCAATGCGGCCTCGATGCTCTCCGCCTAACGGAGATCAGAAATTGAGCCTGCGGTGGTGCTCGTAGAAGGCTGCGAGCTTCGGCATGCCGGTGGTCGGAAGCTTGGTGGGCAAGGTCGATGCCAAGTTAAGGTTGTGCTGTGCAGCCAGCTCAGGCACCCCTGTGGCTGTAATGGCGTCGAGTAATTCGTGCAGAGCGTTGATGAGTGCCCGCTCGGTGAGATGCTGTTCGGCGACTTGGGCATGCAGGTCCCCCAGATAGTCATGTGCGAGGGCGGTCAGCAAACGCACATGATAAATGTCGTTCGTGCGGGTGGGTTTGATTTGGAGAAGATTCGCGAGCTTGGCTTTCAGCAGACGGACGGGAGAAGGGATACGATAGACATGGCCTGGCCGCAGCTCCACCAAGTCCGAGTCAGCGAGTTCTTTTTGCGTGAGGCCCCGCACCTCGCGCAGGACCTCGACCGTGAGTGTTTCGGCATCGGGTCTGCGCTTGATAAGGGCAGCCACGGCGATGGTCCTCGGCTCATGGAAAAACCTGATCTCCCAGCCGGCGGCATCGGCGAGCTTTTGGGCCATTGCCCGGTCGCCGAAGATGTCCGCATCTTTGCTAACGAACGGACGCTGCGCGGCGATCTCCGCGTTTCGAGGAGCAAAATACTCGGCCCAGATGTTGACCGCTTGTCCGCCCACAATGAGGGGCTGTTCGGGCGAATTCAGGATTTCACCAAATTCAGACGCTTCATGCTGCTCAGGCATGCTGGCTGAATTTTACGATGCGAGGCTTGAAGGCGCTCCCGGCGGCAGAGTTCTCGCTTTGAATCCGTGCGGGCGTAGCCAGATTCAGCTCAAGACGCGCAGCGTCGTAAGCGCGCAGGCGATCTTTGTAGCGATGCAGCTTGGCAACGGTGAGCGATGTCTTGGGCAAAGCGGGAGCTGACTGCTGCGGATTCTTCCGCAACAGACGCACGAATTTCGCTTTGTCCTGCTGCAACGGCATGGCCAAAGAGTGGGTTTGCTCTTTGATCGAGTCAAGACGACCGAGGCTGCATGGGAAGCGGTAGTCTCGTGATGGTGCCCTCCCGTTGACGGTTAACGCTTTTCCCGTCAGCCGTTCTCGTCATGTTCGCGTTGCAAATATTTCAGCCTCCAGCGCATGGCCCCAGAGGAACAAATTCATAAGGAAGAACGCTTTTCACCCAAGGCGTTCCTTCGGGCGCGCCGGCCGGAGTTGTTCTCTGATTCGGTAATCGAACAATCCAAGGGACTCGATCGTTCGATTCTCGAATATCACCTCGAAACGCTCACCAAGCGCAGCCAAGAAAACGACTTCGAGCACTTCGCTCGCAAACTGGCCGAGCGAGAAATTTGCCCTAATCTCATCCCTCACACAGGCCCCACCGGCGGCGGTGACAGCAAGGTGGATACCGAGACATTCCCGGTCGCCGACTCACTGGCATTTGCTTGGTATCTCGGCACCGGCCGGGAAGCGGCTCAGGAGCGGTGGGCATTTGCCTTCAGTGCCAAGGCGGACTGGCAGGCCAAGGTGAAGTCAGACATCAAGAAGATCGCGGAGACCAAACGCGGCTACCGGAAGGCATATTTTCTCTCCAGCCGCTATATCCCGGACAAGCAACGTGCGCAGGTCGAAGACGACCTCCGCAAGAAGCATAAGCTTGATGTGCGCATTCTCGACCGGTCATGGATTTTGGATCGGGTCTTTCAAGGCCGACACGAAAACCTCGCCATCGATGAGCTGCGGATCTCGCCGTCTCTGCGCACCAGCGTGCGGCAGGGCGCGCAGGATCTCGAAGCCGAACGGGAGCTGACCGAAGTGGAAAATCGTCTGACCCAAGCCAGCCAGGAAGGGCATTTCGGACACCAGTTTGTCACCGATTGCATTGAGGCGTGCAAACTGTCGCGTGCGCTGGAGCGTCCGCGCATCGAAACCGATGGCCGGTTCGTCCGCGCGAGGGCTGCCGCGGAAAAGCAAGGCATCGAACATCAGCGTCTCCTTGTTGCTTATCAAGAGGCTTGGACAAGCTTTTGGTGGCACGAGGACTACGCGGTGTTCGACCGCTGCTATCTCGAAGTCGAACAATTCGCTGTCGGCACCCAGAATCCCCACGATCTCGAATTGCTGCACAATCTATGGATCGTGGGCGAAGCTAGCCGCGAGCGCGGTGAACTCGCGATCAGTCCGGAGGAAGCGAAACGACGCGAGAGCACGCTGGCGGGGGAGCTTGATCGTCTGGCTAAGGCGGAAGGCCGTCCGAATGCCGTGTTGCAAACTCGCACGCTGCGGCTGCAACAGGAATTGTATGTCCACATCCGCGACCAGCGTCCCGACAAGGCGAACGCGACGCTGAAAAAACTGAAGGGAGCGGTTCGCTCTTGCGAAGGGCTCATCGGCTTCCCGTTGGCACCGTTGGTTGAGATTCTCACCGAAGCGGCCCAGCTCATTGGCGATCTGCCCGCCTACGACGACGTTTTTGAAACTGTCGTTGAAGTCACTCGCAAGCGTGACGGTGATATTTCGGCGGCACGGTTGCTGATCCAGCGCGGCACCGCGCAGCTTGAGGGCGGCAAGTCCTACGATGCCATCCGCACCCTTGGCCGCGCGCTGTTCCAGCTTTTCAAGCACGAGAGCCGGGCCGATCTGGTCCATGCGCTTGGCCTCTGTGCCGCCGCCTACGAGGATGTCGGTCTCCTCTGGGCGGCGCGCGGAACGATGCTCAACGCGGCATCGCATGCGACCAGCGATTTCTGGGCCTACTCCGACGTGACCTCGTTTCAGGCCGCGTGCTATTCCCGGCTGAAATGGATCGAGGCTCGACTCGGGCGCGTGCCGCATTCGCTCGCTTGGCATGAGGTGGACGTCACTGCCCGCAGTGTGTTGGCCCGAAGCGGGTATGATCCCCACCACGTGTGGCGGGGGGAGGTTCCCTACAACGCGCTGCTCGGCGGCGTGCTCCTCGGCGCCGATCTCGCCCAACTGCGTGAACTCGCCAAGATGCCGGAGATCTTCGAACGCCTCAGCATCGACGGCGGCGCCGCAGCGCTTTGCTATGCTCTCGGACACGAGGACGCCGTGCCGAAGGGGTTACGCGAAGGCAAGAGCGCCGAGCAATTGCGTGCGTTCTTCGCACAGTGGCGCGACCAAGCGCGTGAGGCGGGCGCACGCGCGCGTCCGGAACTTTGCGCCGACGACACGATCATTTTCAACTCCCGCATCCTCGGTTGCCGCGTCACCGTCGAAACGCGAAATCTCTCGCCTTGCACGGACGTGGCCGAAGCCCTGCTCGCCGCCTTGGAAAGCCTGCTTGCCACCGGCCAAGTGCGCGATCTCTTCGCGCAAGAGCCTGACCTTCACGTCACGGTCAAACTTGCCGACGGCACTCCATTCCCCTTCACCTTCGACAAGACGGATCGGAACGGGAAGCCGCATGTGGAAATCACCTGCACCAGCTTCAATCCGCATTCGCTGTCCGTCGCGGAGCAGAACCAGATCAAAGACCAACTGTTGGCGATCCTCGTGTTCGTCCTCTCGAAGGTGTTCATTATGGCCGATCCCAAACGGGCGGTAACCCGCCTGCTTCGCGACGAACGGGCCTTGGAGCGTTCGCTTAATTTTACGGGCGGCTTTGTGACTCTTGGCAATGTCCTCGGCTATCAGCCGAAACACACGCTGGCCGCGTGGATCGATCCCCAGGCCAAGGAGTATCCGCTGCTGCGGCAGGAGGAGTGGGACACTGCCGACCGGCGCAAGAAGACCGCGTCACCCGTAGAAGCGAAAAACCCTACCTTTGGCACCGGCGAAGTGCCGAAGGAGTTTCGAGATGATCAGATCAAGCAGTCCGAGATGGAGACAATTTCTCTTATTCGGTTGCCCTTGTGGGATCGGGCGAAGTGGCGAGGCACCGGGTTTATGGTGGTTCCCACCGGACAGCAACCGCCGCTCTTGATGCTGCTGTTTGAGCATGGGGAAGCCGGCGCGGAGATTTTCGCCCAATGGCGGGAGGAACTCGGAAAACGGGATGAACAGGAGCGGCTCCGGATAGTCATCGTCCGCGGGGTCAGCCGTCAGCGGCCTCACGCCTATCGTGTGATTGTCACTGCCAACATGAATGCGCTGGTCGCAGGGGGGGCCAAGCAGTTCGGGATCATTTCCCGGCAGTGCGAAATGGATCCAAGTTCGGACCAGAACCTGAACATGTTCATTGAGTCCTATCGCCGTGTGGGGGCATATTTTCTCGGCCACGCTCAATTACCGACAAACGGCGAGTTCACGCCACCTGCCGGCGGGTGCCTTCTCTTCAAGCGTGAGTTCGTCGTCCGCTCAGCTTGGGAGATCGGCGAACACGATCCGGACAGTGTCGCCATCCGGCCGGACGACGATCCAGTCATTCCACCCGGGAAGAGCGATGCGCCCGTGCTGGCCGTCTTGAAAGCGCAGCGGGGAAAATCCCGGAGCAAACGATGACTGCAGGAATTCTTTAACGAGGAATGGTGCCCGGAGCGGGACTCGAACCCGCAAGCCTTTTCAGACAGCGCATTTTAAGTGCGCAGCGTATACCATTCCGCCATCCGGGCGAGAGAAGCTTGATTCGTTAACAGGGCATCACGTGGTGGGGCGAGTCCGAATGTCCGCAATGTCCGTTTGATGTTCTGCCGTTCAAAAAAGTGGGCAAGAAGTGGGCAAAAATCGCGTCTCTCGGATTGAGGGCTGTTTGGATCGACTCCCGTAACTATCAAAAAACTAGAATTTTATCGTAGATTACCCGCTGAGAGAAGTGGAGGGGGTTGACAGATTTTAAGTCTCCAGTGTCTACCATTCCACCACGGGGGCCGCGGCGCGAACGCCGGAGACTGCGCCAGCCCCGGCCCCGCGGTCAACGCCGGCGTGTTTTGGCGTTTGCCGACCGCCGCCGACTGTCCCAACGTCCCCAACGCCACCATGTCGCCCGCCACGATCCTGTTTTTTTCGGCGCTCTTCATCGTTTTCGAAGGCGTGCAACTGATCGTCGCCGAGCGCTACCTCGGCGTGAAAAAAATCGTCGCCGGCGTCGACCCGCGCGAGTCAGGTCCCTCCGAGCAGATCGCCTTCGCCTGGAGCGCCGGCATCATCCTTTACTGGCTGTGGATGCTCGCCGCACTGCTCTCCCCGCTCGGTCGCATCCAGGTCGCCTGCATGCTCACCGTGTCCGTGCTCGGCGGCTCGCTGCGGCGCTCCTGCGGACTCAAGTGGGTGCTCGTGATCCTCACCCTTGAGGGCGCCATCCGCATCGGCATGCTGACCTCACTCATCGCCTCCGCCTGGCGCACGCTCTGATTTTTCAACGGCAACCCTCCCCATCGCACGATGCAACTCCCCGACGAAACACCCCGCCTGCCCAAGCTCCCCTTCTTTGTTGGCGACGCGCTGCTGCTGCTTGCCGCCGCCTTCATCGCCAGCCGCAGCGCCGATCCCATCGGCACCGCACCCCTGCTCGGCATCTCCCTGTGCGTCGGACTCGGGGCCGTGCTCGCGGTGGTTCCCTTCCTCGTCGACTACGCCCGCCGGCAGGACGATGCGCTGGAGGAGCGCCAGCAAACCCTCGCCGCCCTCTCCCGCGAGGTCTCCGCCAGCGCCGAGCAAATCAGCATCGCCGCCGCCGCCATGCCCACCCTCGCCCAGCACGCCGCCCAGGCCGGCAAGCTCGCCGACCAGCTGCCCAAGCTCATCCAAGACAAGATCCACCTCCTCAAAGAGGCTCTCGCCGAAACCGGCGACGCCGAGATCGAAAACCTCCGGCAGGAACTCGCCACCCTGCGCTCCGCCGAAACCGAGAAGCTCACCGACGTCGTCGACAAACTCGACCGCACCACCGTCCGCCTCGTCGAGTTGCTGGTGCGCTGGGAACAACTCCCCGCCCAGACCGAGGCCGCCGCCAAGGAGCTGCAATCCACGCTCAAAGCCGCCGCGAAAACCAAGCCCGCCCCCACCCCGCCGGCCCCCGCTCCCGAACCCGTCGACACCGCCGAACCCGCCGAGGCCGCCGCACCCTCCCCGCCCCCGGAGGCTGAGCCGGCCCCGGCCGCCCCTCCCGCCCCGTCCGACGAGCCCGCCCCCGCACCGGCCAAGTCCGCCGACGCGCCCGCGCCCGAGCCACTCGAACCCGAGTCCGTTTCCGAGCCTGCGCCAGAGTCCACACCGGAACCCGCGCCCGAGCCCGTCGCCGTCGAGTCCAGGCCCGCGCCGCGCCGCAAGGCCCCGCCGCCCATCGACGACAACCCCGATCTTTTCGAGACCAACCCGGCCGACGACGAGCCCGCCGAGCCCTCCACCGCGCGCTCGGCCGACGGCGCCACCCGCCTGATCGTCACCGCCTACATCGGCATCGGCAACAAGCTCTACGTGCGCGGCGAGGGCCCGGGCCTGCACCCCGACCAGGGCGTGCCCCTTCAGTTCGTCTCCATCGGCAAGTGGCGCTGGGAGACTGACCACGCCGACGCCCCGCTCAAGGTCCGCCTCTACAAAAACGACCAGATCGAGTGCACCGCCCTCGGCGAGGTCGCCCTGCAACCCGGCCACCAGCACGAGGTCAGCGCCACCTTCTGAACGACCGACATCGGCAAAGCACGTCCTCGGGAAATAAAAACTAACCTATCTGGTTAGTTTTTATGTCCACCGAAGTCCTCGCGCGGCCAGGGGTGAGCGTGGTCGGCGGTTGGGCACACGGGATTGGGTCCGGGTCCAATCCCGATTGCACCGGCCGGCGGCGTGCACCGCGGCTCAGTTGCGCAGCACCACCAGCCGGTCGCCCTTGGCCAGCGTCCACTCCGCGTCGGGGCCGGGGTTGAGCACCACGCCGCCGTCGCCCCCGCCCGGCAGATAGCCGAGCGCGATCTCGTGGTGACGGCGCGCCAACGATTGCAACCGGGCGAACCCGACCCGCGCGCCCGCCTCCAGTCCGTAGCGGAGCACGTCGCGGAAGGTGATCTCGGTCGCACCCGAGTTGAACAACTGCTCGAACACCGAGTTCAACTCCCGGCGCAGCGCGACCTGCCCGAGCATGTGACTGAGCACCTGCGGCGAAAGCAGGTATTCGCAACGCTCGGGATCGATCAGCGCCACGTTCAACTCGTCGAGCAACTCGATCACCAGGCGCGGACGCTCCTCCGCCGGCAGCGCCGCCCACAGCTCCTGCAGGATGGCGTGCTCGACCAGCGTGCGCGCGTCGGCCTCCTCGTCGGTCTCCGCCAGGTCGGAGGCAAGGCACAGGACCACGTCGTGCGACGCCGGTTCAAGCGCGGCGAGTTGGTCGGGCACGGTGCAGTCGGTCTCGACGTGCCGCACGCGCACGCGGTCCAGACGCGCGCCATAGCCGCCCAGCTGACGCTCGCGCTCGGAGGTCGCGCAACGGCTGGCCATCGTGACCTCGAAGCGCTGGTTCGCATACGAATCGAGCTCCTGCAAAAACGCCGGCAGGCGTCGCGACCAGCCCAGCACGAGGATGCGCACGTCGTCGCGTGCAAGGGGGTCGAGCCGGACCGCCGGCCGCTCCCAGACCGGCTCGGGGGGAACGTCCGGCGGGGCGCCCGCCTCCCAGCGCGTGGCGAGGTAGATGAGCTTGTCGCCCGCGGCCAGCCGCAGGTCCGCCGGCGGGTTGAGGATGGGCTTGACCAGACCGCCCTCCACGCGGGTCACGCCCACCAGCAACGCGTCGGGCAGCGCCCCGGCCAGGTGCCAAAACGCGCGCCCGGCCATCTCCGGCTCGCAGCCGCGCACAAAGATCTCGTTGCCCAGCCCGTGGGTGAGCAGCTCGCGGTAGACGTCGCCGATGCGCGGGTGGCGCACCATCTGGGCCAACATGCGGCTGACGACCTCGTCGCCGGCCACCACCTCGATGGGACCCTGGTAACTGTGCAACGCGATGGGGATCTTGCGCGCGTCGAAAAGCTCCGCGACCAGCAGCGGAGGCGAGCCCGCGGCGCCGGCCAGCTTCAGGCTGTTGGCGATCGAGAGGATGGTCTTGAGCGCCGAGTTGTCGGAGCGGCTGGCACCGTCGGCCGAGCGGTGGTTCTCGGCCGGCAG
>JBDRJH010000121.1:0-23866 GCA_043815125.1 Verrucomicrobiota bacterium | reverse complement strand
CGTCGGCGCCCATCTTCGCGAGGTAGACTTCGCACTCGATGCCGAGGTTGAAACCGTAGCCGAGCGAGGCGGCGTCGGTGAGCACGTTTTTCAGGGCGACGCGTGTATTCACTTCGTAAGGACGGCCGTGAAAGGTGTTGTCGGCCGGATACCACATGACCTCGGGCTGCCAGGGCAGACGGATGCCGCGGTCGAGGTCGGGCAGCGAGGCGATCTCATCGTCGTTGGGCGACTGGCCGAGTCCGTCGAGCGCGTAGCCGGTGTAGAGTTCGGAGCCGTGCGCGAAATGCACAAAGTGGTCGATGGGCACGAACTTGCCCTTGGGCACGCCGTGGATGTCGACGTAGGCGCCGAGGCAGTATTTCACGCCGGCGGCCTTGAGTTCGGCCTGGAGCTGGAGGAGTTCGGAATCGGTTTTCATGGGTTTGAGGAAGAGTGGTAGGCAGCGGTGAGCGGCGGTTTTTCGCGGAGGGCACGACGCACGGTTTTGGCGAGGTCGGCGACGATCCAACTGAAGAGTTTTTTCCCCTGCGCGGCGGTGGCTTTTGAGGGCGTGCCGGTAACGCCGTTGGCGCTGGTGGCGTTGACCGGGTGCGCAAAGACGAGGCCGGCGGTGCGGTCGGGGTCGTCAGAGCTTTTGCAGAGCTCTGCCCGCGCGAGCGTCGGCGCGCGGGCGAGCATGAGGGCGGTCTCGGCCTGGTTGGCGTGCCAGTCGGCGGCGTCTGCAAAGAAGGCGGCGCGCACGCGGGCGCTGACCTCGGCGGTGTTGATGACGGCGATCATGAAGCCGTCGTGACGCGCGCGGAGGATTTCCAGCGCGCAGCGCAACGGGGCGGCGTTGGTCACGTGACTGTTGATCAAAAATAGGCGGCGGGTGCCGGCGGCGTGAAGCCAGTCGCCGATGTCGGTGACGAGCGCGATGAGCGTCTGCGGCGAGAGCGCGAGAGTGCCGGGCCAGCGGTGCGAGTGTCCGAGCGAACAGCCGTAGGCGAGCGCGGGCAGCACGGGCACGCCGGTGGCGGCAGACACGGCGGCGCACACGTCGTTGGCGAGGGCGGTGTCCATGCCGGTGCCGAGGTGCGGGCCGTGTTGCTCGATGGCGCCGCACGGGAGGAGCACGGCGTCGCAACCATCGCCGATGAGCTCGGCGATTTCGGGCCAGGTGAGTTGGGCCCAGGACAAAGGCGTGGCCTTGGGCGTCCGGGGGGGACGCGGTTTTTTGGTGGGTGCCATGGTGTTGGCGGGTGGGTTATTCGACGTCGTCGCCGGCTTGGGTGAGGCGGATGATCGGCAACGGCTCCGGCGGGTGGGCGGACTTGGGATGGATGAGTTCGTCGAGGCGGCGGCGGGTGGCGAGAAACTCGGGCGAGTGGATTTGGTCGATGTTGCGCGGGCGGGGCACGGGCACTTCGATGATTTCCTGCACCTCGCCGGGGTTGGCCTTGAGCACGATGATGCGGTCGGCGAGGAAGACGGCTTCGTCGAGGTCGTGGGTGATGAAGAGGATGGTGACGTCGACGTTGCGCCAGATTTCCAGCAGGTGCTGTTGCATCTGGCAGCGGGTCTGCGCGTCGAGCGCGCCGAAGGGTTCGTCCATCAGGAGCACGCGCGGATTGGCGGCGAGCGCGCGGGCGATGGCGGTGCGTTGCTTCATGCCGCCGGAGAGTTGCGCGGGGTAGTTGTCCTTGAAGCGGCCGAGGCCGACGAGTCCGGCCCACTGCTCGGCCTCGCTGCGCGCGGAATCTTTGGCGCGCCCCTGCATCTCCAGGCCAAACATGATGTTTTGCGTGACGGTGAGCCACGGGAAGAGCGTGTAGCCTTGGAACACCATGCCGCGGTCGGGACCGGGTCCGGAGACTTCCTTGCCATCAACAAGCAGCCGGCCGGAGGTGGCTTGATCGAGGCCGGCGACGATGCGGATGAGGGTGGACTTGCCGCAGCCGGAGGGACCAATGACGCAGACCAGTTCGCGGCGGTGGACCTGGAGGTTGATGTCGCGCAGGGCGGTGACGGGGCCGTGCTCGCCGGCGAACTGGCGACCGAGGTGGTCGATCTCTAGGACAACGGGGCGCTCTTTGATTTTGGCAAAGCGGGCGGCGACCTCGGGAGACTGTTCGCGGTAGTCGGGCAGATGATCGGTCGTATTCATGCTTTAACTACGGCGGGTTTGTCGGCGAAGGCGGCGATGTCGCGGGCGGCGAAGAGGCGAACGATGAAGTTGCGCAGGCGGCTCGGGCGGGAGTCTTTCCACGGGAAGAGGCGGCGGCCGATGAAGCCGAGGGCCATGTCGGTCATCAGACCGATGAAGCCGATGATGAGGATGGCGGCGTAGACGTTGTCGAAGTTGCGGTATTTGGCCTGCTGGTTGATGAAGAAGGTGATGCCGGAGCTGACGCCGACGACCTCGGCGACCACGAGGTAGGTCCAGGCCCAGCCGAGCAGGATGCGCAGGTCGTTGTAGAGATCGGGCAGGCTGGCGGGCAGGAGCACGCGCAGGACAAGTTGGCGACGGCGCGCGCCGAGGGTCTGGGCGGCTTCGAGCAGGCCGTTGTCGACCTTGCGCACGGTGTTGGCGACGACCAGGACCTGTTGGAAAAACGTGCCGATGACGATGATGGCGATCTTGGGTTCGAGGTGGATGCCGAACACCGCGACCATCAGCGCGCCGAAGGCCGGCGCGGGCATGTAGCGCACGAAATCGACGAAGGGTTCGGTAAGGCGCGAGACGGCAAAAAACGCGCCGCAGAGGATGCCGAGCGGCACGCCGACGCAGGAGGAGATGACAAAGCCCCAGAAGATGGTGCGGATGCTGGTCGCGATGCTTTCATGGAGCCACTTATCGCCCTTGAGCACGGGCTTGGTGGTGAAGGCGGTGTAGAGCGCGCGGCCGACCTCGTGCGGCGCGGGCAGGAAGATGGGGTTGGCGCGTTTGCCGACGGGCGGTTGTTTGCCTTCGGCGATGGTCTTGTCGGCCTGGGCGGCGAACTCGTGCCGGTCCATGAGTTGGCCGGGCTTGAGCCACGAGACGTCGCCGCCATCGGTGACCTTGATCATCGGGCCCCAGATGAAGGGCACGTAGCTGACGAGGCTCCAGGCCCCGAGCGGCAGCAGGAAGGCGAGCACGGTCAACACGACGCGGAGGCGCGTGGTCAGCTCCTGACGGACGTTGAGCAGGCTGAGGGACATTCAATGTGATCCGTGCGGATCCGCCGGACGGGAACCGCGTCCCGTCCGGCGGAAAACCGCGGCGGACGTTGCTCAGAGCTTGAGTGCGTCGGCGGTGATGGAGGCGTCGTAGGAGCCGGGGATGTCCTGGGGTTCGGCGTAGACCTCGTTCTTCACATTGAACTCGTCGGCGATCTTGGAGGAGCCGAAGACGGAATCAAAACCGTCGGTTTTGCTGGAGAGCAGCTTGGAGCTCTCGGCGAGCGTGAGGAAGCGGGTGCCTCCGAGGAAGGCGGCGTATTCGGCGGGATCGACGCCGGCGCGGGCGGCCATGATCTTGATGCCGTCGGCCTTGGTCTTGGGGTCGGCGAGGTAGGCGACGACCTTGTCCCAGACGGAGACGAACTTGACCCAGTCGTCGCGCCGCTGGGCGAGGCTTTGCGGGGTCACCACGACGCAGTCGTAGATGAGGCCGGGCTCGTCGGCGCTGGTGTAGATGGCCTTGGAGCCGGGGACGGCCTTGAGGGCCTCGCCGGAGTTGGGTTGCCAGGCTCCGATCGCGTCGACCTGACCGGAGGCGAGCACCTGCGGGGTCTGGTTGGTGGGCGTGGGCACGAGTTCGACGTCGGCCTCGGTGAGACCGGCCTTCTTGAGTCCATTGAGCAGGAGGAGATGCTCGACAAAACCGATCTCGATGCCGGCTTTCTTGCCCTTCATGTCCTTGAGCGACTCGATGCCGGGGCGGGCGACGATCATGTCGTTGCCGTTGGAGTAGTCGGTGAGCATGATGGCGATGTTTTTGCCGCCGGTGGCGGTGGTCACGAGCGCGTCGCCGTTGGTCACCATGACGGCGTCGACCTGACCGGCGGCGTAGGCCTCCATGGAGGGACCATATTCGAACCAGAGCAGTTCGACGTCGACGCCGGCTTCCTTGAACCAGCCCTTTTCGGCGGCGATTTGATAGGCGGTCCAACCCGGCCAGTCGGAGAAGGCGACCTTGAGCGGAGCGGCGGAGACAGAGGCGGCAAACGCGCCACACAGCGCGAGCGAGGAGAGGATGTTTCTTAGGCGCATGATCGTGATTAGTGTTATGATTTTGGCAAAAAGTATTACCAATGGCGTTTCAGCATACGGCGTGCCCGCATTTGGGTAGCCCGCAAAAACGTTGGCGGAAGCGTCGAATTTCCCGTGTGTATGAGCGGCTTTCACACCAACGGCCGCTTTGCGTTTGTTTTTCGGCGTCGCGCGGGCAGGTTGCGCCACCATGAGTCTGAATCGCAGCGAGCAGATGGTGCACGACTACCTGCAGGCCAATCCCGACGAAAAACGCCACTGGCAGGCGGTTGTGCGTGCAACCGCCGAGCGTGAGCGCGATCCGCACGCTGCGGCCGCAGCCCTGGATCACGAACTGTGGGCCTACTATCAGGAACGCGCCGGTGTGGTTTCTCCCTTCCGTGACGAGGTCGCCCGCGAAGGCCTGCGCCGTATCAGTATGCGCAATCTCGCCGAATACCTGCTCCGGCTGTGGGGGCCTGTGCGAAAACGACCAGCCGGCCAGCCGCAGGCGCGTCCCTACGCCTGAATCTCCCCGCGAGCGCCCCCGATGCGTTCACTGCGGGCGACTTGCCGAAGACTGCCAAATTGGCGCGGTCAAAAATGCAACGTTCACACGCCGACTGCGTCCTACAGGGCGGTTCTGGTTTGATACCGCGCCCACGGCCCCGGCCGGCTGGCAACGATTATCGGACCGGTTTAGCATACGGGCGGGCCGCCAGGGTAGGTGGCCCGCCCCATGCTTTTTGGCGGGAACGAAAACCACGCAACCGGTGACACAGGTATTTAACCTATTTCCGCAGTCTGGCATCGACATAACCTCAGCCGTCGGCACAGTTATTCACAAGATATCCACATGATGGAAAACCTGAGCGAGGCTAAGCCTCAAAAACCGCAGCTCAAGGTCTCTGCAAAGGTGAAAACCTTTGTCTTGGACACAAACGTTCTACTGCACGACCCGCAGTCGATCTTCAAATTCGAGGACAACAACCTCGCCATACCGGTGGAGGTCCTCGAAGAGCTGGACGCCATAAAAACGGAACAGTCCACCGAGCGTGGCCGCAACGCCCGCCGTGTGCACCGGATCCTGTCGCAGCTCCTGCCCGACTCCCGGTCGATGCACGAGGGCGTCAAACTCGAGACCGGCGGCACCCTGTCGGTCATCATCAACCCGCACCTCGCCGACCCCGCCCTCGCCGACTCGGCCCTGATGCGCAAGCTCCGCTCCGTCCTCCCGAACCTGGACAAGAAAGACAACCGCATCATCGCGGCCGCCCTCTTCGTGCAGGCCCATTACCAGCCGCCGACCATTCTGGTCACCAAGGACGTCAACGTCGCCCTGAAAGCCCGCGCCGTCGGGCTCGAGTCGCAAGACTATCTGAACGACAAGGTCCCCGAAGCCGTCCAGGAGGACGCCTACCGCGAGATTCCCGTCACCATCTACGAACTCCAGCGCTTCGCCTCCGAAGGCCAGTTCGATCTCGGTCCGGAGACCTCGCAACCGTTGTTCCTGAACGAATACGTCCTGCTCCGGTCCGACGAAGGCAAGACCATGCCCGCCCGCTACTACGGCGACGGCATCGTGCGTCGCCTCAAGCTCCCCGACTTCGTCAAGGCCCCCGGCGGCATCCCCATCCGCAGCCGCAACCTCGAGCAACAGTTCTTCATGGACGCGCTGCTCGACGACTCGATCTCGCTGATCACTTGCTTCGGCAAGGCCGGCACCGGCAAGACCCTGCTCTCCATCGGCTGCGCCCTGCACCAGACGCACGACGACCACTCGCACTACGACGGCGTCTCCATCTCCCGCCCCGTGATGGCGCTCGGCAAGGACATCGGTTTCCTCCCCGGCACCCTCGAGGAAAAGATGAAACCCTGGCTGCAACCCTACTTCGACGCGCTGGAGGTGCTCATCCCCTCCAAGCCCAACAAGGAGCCGCAGTTCGCCGCTAAGAAGGTCGCCAAAAAACACAAGAAGGGCGACGACACGTTCTTCGGACCGCAGCCCGGCCCGGCCACCCACGCCGGCCCCGGCGCCGCTCCTCCGATCAAACCCTACGAACGCCTCATCAAGAGCGGTCTCGTGGAGGTCGAGGCCCTTTGCTTCATCCGCGGCCGCTCCATCGCCCGCCGCTTCTTCATCCTCGACGAGGCCCAGCAGCTCACGCCCCACGAGGTGAAGACCGTGATCACCCGCATCTCCGAGGGCTCGAAGATCGTGCTGATCGGCGACCCCGCCCAGATCGACAATCCCTACGTCGACTCGCGCAGCAACGGCCTGGTCTACTGTCACAACCGCATGAAGGGCCACGCCCTCTCGGCGCACGTGAAGCTCACCAAGGGCGAGCGTTCCAAGCTCGCCGAACTCGCCGCCGACCTGCTCTGAGGCCGCCCCGGCGTAGTTCCGCAATCACGACAAAAAAACAAGGGCCGGTCGCCACTCGCGACCGGCCCTGCTTGTTTCAAGGTCGGACAGACACCCAAGGAGCGCCGCTTGCCAAGCGGCGCCGCCCGGGTCGACCCACGGCGGCTCAGCAGCCGATGCGGCGGGCGGCGGCCTGCGCGCGCAGACAGAGCTCGGCGGCCTTGAAGACGTGACGCTGGGTCATGGCGTTCTCGGTGCGGTTAAGACAATCCAGCACCAGCTGACCGAAGTATTTGAAACCGACCTTGCCGGCCACGTTCAGGTGGTGCTCGCCCTTGTCGTCGACCAGGTAGACGTGGTCGCCGGTCTTTTCGCGGCCGATGTCCACGTATTTGCGCAGCTCGATGTAGCCCTTGGTCCCGAGGATGGTCATGCGGCCGTCGCCCCAGGTGCTCAGGCCGTCGGGCGTGAACCAGTCCACGCGGATGTAGTTGGTCGAACCGTTGTCGCCGAGCAGGTTGGCTTCGCCGAAGTCCTCGAACTCGGGGTGCTCCGGGTTGGCGTAGTTGGCGACGGTGGCGTTGGTGACGGTGGCGTCCTGCGCGCCGGTGAAGGTCAGGAACTGTTCGAACTGGTGGCTGCCGATGTCGCAAAGGATGCC
The DNA here is from genome assembly GCA_043815125.1 of Verrucomicrobiota bacterium. Lineage (GTDB taxonomy): Bacteria > Verrucomicrobiota > Verrucomicrobiia > Opitutales > Opitutaceae > JAUWBF01. The sequence goes on along the minus strand of JBDRJH010000121.1, from coordinate 16,622 downwards.
GCCGTATTGTTCCTTTTTGTAGAACCAGTCCGGCCGGCCGGTGCCATGACGATGGGGGCCGAGACCGATGACCTGGATGACCTTGCCGATGGCGCCCTGCTCCACGAGTTCGGTCGCGAACATGGCGGACTCGACGTGCAGGCGCTCGCTGAAATAAACGGCGTATTTGCGGCCGGTCTTGGCGGCGACGGCCTTGGCCTGGTCGAGTTGGTCGAGCGTGGTGAAGGGCGTTTTGTCGGTGAAGTAGTCCTTGCCGGCCTCCATGACCTTGCAGCCGAGCGGACCGCGCAGGTTGGGAATGGCCGCGGCGGTAACGAGCTGCACCGCCGCGTCGTCGAGAATGGCGTCGAGCGAGGGCGCGACCTTCGCACCGGGATACTTGGCGGCGAAGGCCTCGGCCTTGGCGGTGTCGGCGTCATGGACCCACTTGAGCTGGGCGCCGGCCTCGGTCAGGCCGTTGCACTGGCCGTTGATGTGACCGTGGTCGAGGTTGGTGGCGGCGAAGACAAACTCGCCGGGTTTGACCACGGGGCTGGGTTTGCCCTGCGGCGCGTAGTTCATGCCATCGGATTTTTGCGTCATGGGAATGTGTAAGAAGGGGGGAAGGGCAATGGCGCAACCATCACCACAGTGCCAACAATCCGATCTCAGTCCAGTGACTCAAACACGGCGAGCAACCCGACTCTGCAAACACTCTCAGCCCGTCCACCAAGCCCTCCACCGCGGCCTCCGGACAGTTTGTCACTTATTAAGTGACAAAATTCCGAGTGCCGTAAGCGGCGTGCGCGGGGCAGGTCCGCCGGAAGGGTCAAATCGCCGGCGGGGACTCGCGACGGGCCTCGGTCTCCGCCTTGGTCTTCTCCGCCAGCGCCTTGATCGCGCGGTCGATGGCGGCGCGGGTGCGCTTGTTCATGCGATCAATGAAAAGCGTGCCGTTGAGGTGGTCCGCCTCGTGCTGGATGCAGCGCGAAAGGAGCCCGTTGCAAATCATCACATGCGAAACGCCCTGCGCGTCTTCAAACTTCACCTCGATCTCGTCGGGCCGAACCACATCGCCCCGGATGTCGGGGAACGACAGGCAGCCCTCCTCATACGTGTCCTTCTCGGAGGGCAGCACGGTGATCTTCGGGTTCGCGATCATCATCGGCATAAACAGCTCCACCGGGGGACGGTTGCCATCGAGCTCGAAGTCGAAGTCGTCCGGATCGGCCTCGCGCAGGTCGACCACGCAGAACTGCATGGCCTTGCCGATCTGCTGCGCCGCCAGGCCGATGCCGTGGGCGGCCTGCATGGTATCGACCATGTCGCGACCGAGCTGCGCCAAGGCGGCGTCGAATACCGTCACCGGCGCACCCTTTTGACGGAGGACGGGATCGTTGTAGTGAACAATGGGCAACACCATGAGTCGTAGAGTTCGGTTAAATCAAAAGTGGCCCGCCAACGTGGGTTTGCCACCCCGCACCGGCAAACCAATAGTGCCCGCTCCCCGCAACACCAACGCATGACCGCCACCCGCCGCCCATCGTCCGATCGACGCGCCACCCTCCTGCTGGCGGTGGCCGGCCTCGCGCTGGTGCTCGTCGCGTGGGCACTGCCGGTGCACCTCACCTCGGTCACGCCGGCGATCCTCAAACAAGCCGGTGCCGGCAGTCCGGGCGCCGCCCAAATCGGGCTCGACCTGCTCGCCGCCGAAAAGCCCGGGCCCGCCGCCCTCGTCGCCGAGACCGCCGCCGCGCTCGACGCTCCCGAGACCGACCGGCTGACCCGCCAACTGTCCTCGCTGCACGTGACCCACCCGGAGCTGACCCCCTGGGGCGGCTGGGACCCGTTCCTTGATCCGCTCGTGCGCGAGGCCGCCAAGGCCGACCCGCCCCACACCGCCAGCACGCCGGTCCTCACCTTTTTCGTGACCGCCAAGGCCCGCGAAACCCTGCGCGGCTTTCTCGCCAACTCCCGCTCGCCGACCGTGCTCTCGTTCCTCCGCCTGCGCGAGTTGCCCGAGACCGGCCGCTTCACGCCCGCTTCCAAGCCCGGCGGGCAGACCCTCGACGCGCTTATCCTGCTCGCCGCGCTCCTCCAGCAGGGCGACCACCCCCACCCCACCCTGCAACGCCAGCTGCGCTCACTCGCCGAACAGGCGCTCGCCGAGCAACGACTCGGTGCGCTCGAACCCGTCTGCCTCGACCTGCTCGCCCTCGGCCGCCGACTCGACTGGACCCAACTCTGCACCCTGCTCTCGCTCACGCCCGACACCGCCACCCTGCGCGGCCTGGCCGACCGACTGCGCGCCCACCCGGAGCAGACCGCGCTCACCTTTACCCTCGCCGTCGCCGACGACTCCGCCGCGTCACTGGTCAACTACCTGCAAACCCACGACGACACCGCCGTCGATGACCTGCGCCTGGCACTCGCCTCGGGCCGCGACGCCGTGCGCCTGCTCCTGCGCCGGCAGGTGCCGGTCAACCACCAGCCCGCCGCCCCCGCCCCGCCCGCCTTTGTGGTCTTCAGTCTGCTCCAGCCCAAGGCGGCGCTCGCCGCGAAATACCTCGGCTGGTTCCTCGGCGCGTTTCTGATCCTCCGGGCCCTGGACCGGGCCGCACTCGGCACCGAGCGCTCGCAAAACGCCACCACCCGCCCCCACCTTGTCTCCGGGGCACTCGCCCTGCTGCTGGCCGGCATCTTCGTCGCCGCCACCGAACCGAGTCTCGTCAAACCGCGCCCGCTGCCCGCGCCCAAACTCAGTTTCGCCGTGCCCGTGCTCGGCTCCCTCACCGAACCCGACACGCTCACCCGCCAACCCGCCACCTTCGCCATGGACACCAACACCCTGCTCTCGATCAGCTTCTTCGCGGCGCTGCAAATCGCCATGTATCTCGTCTGCCTGGCCAAGATCCGCCAGATCGGCCGCGGCGACCTCCCGCCCCTCGTGAAACTCCGCCTCATGGAGAACGAGGAAAACCTCTTCGACGGCGGCCTCTACGTCGGCATCGGCGGCACCGCCACCGCGCTCGTGCTCCAGGTGCTCGGCGTCATCGAGCCCAACCTCCTCGCCGCCTACTCCTCCAACCTCTTCGGCATCTGCTGCGTCGCGCTCGTCAAAATCCGCCACGTGCGTCCCTTCAAGCACCAGCTCATCCTCGACGGACAGGCCGCCATCGTCGCCGCCGGCCTCGCGCCCAAGTCGCCATGAACAAGACCCTCCTGCTCATCCTCTGCGACTTCCTGCTGCTCACGCTGCTCGCGCTGACGGACTGGAAACACATCGACGCCGCGCGCCCCGAGCCCGCCGCGACCACCGCCCCCTCCACCCCCTCGGCCGGCGCCGCCACGCCCGACGACGACCTTGTCGCCGTCATGCAGCTCGCCCTCACCGACGAGCAGGCCCGCCGCGAACAGCTCGCGCAGGAACTCGACAACACCGAGCAGACCCTCGCCGAACGCGAAAAAAACCTCACCCAGCTCGACGCCACACTCGACCAAACCCGCGCGCAGGCCGCGCAACTGCGCCAACAACTCGACACCACCGCCGCCGACGCCACCCGCACCAAGGAGCAGGCCGAGGCCCTCGCCCGCCAACTCGCCGAACGCGAGGCCGAGGCCCGCCGCCAGGCCGCCGAGCTCGCCAAACTCGAGCAGGCCCAGACCGAGGCCCGCCAAAAAATCGAGGACCTCAACGTCACCGTGCGCGTCGCCGAACAGGAGAAGGCCATGCTCCGCGAGACCACCGTCGCCTTGAAGGAACAGGTCGACGCCGAGCGCGAGGAACGCCGCAAGGTCCAGGCCTCCAACGTGCAGCTCGCCCAGGGCGTCGGCCAGCTCGCCGACCAGTCCGCCTCGCTCACCCGCGAGTTTCGCGAGAGCCAGCCCATCAACGCCAACACCCTCTTCAACGCCTACCTCGCCAACCGCCTCACCGCGCGCTTCCAGGCCAAGCGCGATTCCTTCTTCGGCCCCATCGTGCGCGACCGCGCCGCGTCCACCGTGCTCGTGACCGACGGCCAGGCCACCTACGCGCTGCTCCACATCGAGGACACGCCCTTCAGCCTCGGCGAGCCCGGGGCGGACTGGGCCGGCCTCACCGCCACCCTCGGCAAGGACAGCCGCGCCGTCGCCATCCCGCGGCTCGAGTTTCTCAAGGCCGATCCGCGCGCCGTCGGCCTGCCCGTGCCCCCCGAGCTCGCCGACCGGTTCGGCGTGAAGGTCTACCAGACCGCGCTCGACCCGTATCGTTTTCCCGACGCCCTGCTGATCGCCAAGGACGGCCGCGCCTACGGCGAGGTCCCCTTCAAGCTCGATCCCGCCAACCCCGGCTACGTGAAGATGGACACCCGGCTCGTGCGCAAACTCTTCGCCGACTACAACCCCGGCCGCGGCGACCTCGTGCTCAGCAAGACCGGCGAGCTGCTCGGCATCATGGTCAACGCCGACTACTGCGCGGTCGTCGGCGCGTTCGCCGCCAACGCCGCCCTGCCCGTCGGCGACGACCTCTCCGGCACGCCGACCGGCCCGCTGCTCGACGCGCAGGCCGCCCGCCGCGCCGCCCTGCCCATGCCGCTGCGCATGCCGTGAGCGGGCGGCGAACGCACCTCGGAGAACGGACATTCCCGTCCGTTTCCCTTGGATCGCAACAATCGGAACGGACAGGGAGCCCGTTCTCCCGGCCTCTCACCGCAGCGTCATGAAGGGCACGGAGCGCTCCTTGATGCGGTCCAGCTCCTCGGCCAGGTGGGCGGCCTGCTTGGCGGCGGTCTCGTAGTTGTCGATGTGATACGGCAGCTCCAGGCGCGGCGGATCGCGCCGGCCCTCGCTCACCTCGCGCTCAAGGATCTCGCCGATCATGGCGAGCCGACGACGGTAGGCCTGGTTCATCGAGACGTTGAAACGCTCCATGTCGTCCAGGCTGTTGAAGGAGCTCAGCACCGTGCGGCTGAGTTTTTTCTCCAGGTCGTTCTGCTGGGTCACCACCTCGCGCAGCCGGTCGTCGTTGGAGAGGCTGCCGGGCACGCCGCGGGTGGGCTCGGTGACGAGGCGTTCGGCCAGCGTCCAGCCTTCGCGCACGAGCAGCTCGAGGTCGCGAACCTTGCGCGACTGGGCCACGTAGACCGCGGGCGACTGCTCCCGCCAGTCCATGCCGCGGATGACGCGCAGGGCGAAGCGGCGGGGCTTGTTGTAGCGGGTGTTCTTGAGCGTCCAGTCGTCGTCGCCGTCGCGCCCGGCCTGGGCCGAGGGATCCAGCAAGGCGAGGTAGGTCGAGATGCCGACGACCTCGCCGGCCTGGTTGAGCACCGGTCCGCCGCTGTTGCCGGGCACGATCTCCGAGGAAACCTCCAGCTGGTCGGCGGAGACCCCAAGGACCTTGCCGCGGCTGAGCGTGGTGACGCCCGCTCCCTGGCTGTTGCCGTAGACCGCGACGGGGTCCTCGAGCCGGGCGGGATCGCCGATGATCAGGCCGGCGGTGGCGTTGACCCGCAGGCGGGCGAGGTCGGCGTCGGGCATGACCTCGATGGCCTCGGCGACATGGCGCCGGCCGTCGGAAGACGTGATGACGATCTGATCGAGCGGGGTGCCGGCGATCACGTGCTGGTTGGTGTAGGCGTAGGCGCGGCCGTTGTCCTGCGCCAGGAAGCCCGAGCCGCGGCCGTCCGGCGTGTTGATCAGGAGCACGGCGGTCTCGACCGGGGGGACTTGCAGGAGTTTCGGTTTCCAGGCGGTCGCATACTCGCGATCGCTGTTGATGAGGCGGTCGAGCGGCAGGGTGAAGACCAGGCCGTCGTCGCGTTTCACCACGATGTTTTCGCCGCGTTTCTCCAGCAGCTCGGCCTGAAGCGTGCGGCCCTGCGTGTCGGTCCATATGCGTGATTCGGCGCGGGCGGCGGCCGCGATGACCAGGGCGGCGAGCAGAGCGCGCAGGGGGAGGAAAAGCGGATTGTGCGACGGCGGGCCCATGCGCCTTTGGTTCCTACCACCTTCGCCGGGCGCGGCAAGTCGCAAGGCCGCGCAGGCGATTTTGCCCACCGGGGATTTGCACCGCCGCGTCGCGTGGCTTTGCTTCGCGAAAACACCGCCCCCTCCCATGAAAGTCACCTACCACGGACACTCCTGCTTCCTGATCGAAACCGCCGGCTCGCGCCTGATCGTCGATCCCTTCCTCACCGGCAACCCCCTCGCGTCGACCACCGCGGCCGAGGTGAAGTGCGACTACGTGCTGCTCTCGCACGGGCACGAGGACCACACGGGCGACGCGCTCGCCATCGCCAAGGCGAACAACGCCACCATCGTCGCCAACTACGAGATCGCCGAATACTACGCCGCCCAGGGCGCCAAGACCCACGGCATGAACCCGGGCGGCGGCTTCAACTTCCCCTTCGGCCGGGTCAAGCTGACCATCGCCCACCACACGTCGTCGATGAACGCCGGCCTCAACCCGCTCTACATGGGCGTGCCCTGCGGCATCATCGTCGAGGCCGACGACAAGCGGCTCTACCACGCGGGCGACACGGCGCTGTTCCTCGACATGCAGCTCATCGGCAAGGGCGGGCTCGACCTCGCGCTGCTGCCCATCGGCGACAACTTCACCATGGGGCCGGCCGACGCGCTGGACGCGCTCGACCTGTTGCGCCCGCGGCTGGCCGCGCCGATGCATTTCAACACCTGGCCGCCCATCGCGCAGGATCCGCACGCGTTCGCCGACGCCGCCGCCGAACGCGGCCACACCGTGCGGGCCATGGCGCCGGGCGATACCGTGACGGTGTGAGCGTTTGGCCGAAGGAGAACGGGCATTCCTGTCCGTTCCTCCTGCGCGCGCCCCGAGGATATGAACGGACAGGAATGTCCGTTCTCCTTCAGTCGGTGACGACCTGGTTGGACAACTCGTTTTTGTCGTCGGCGCGTCGCGGAAAACGCGTCGCCAGCAGGTCGCCCGCGCGGGTGATGCCCTTGATGATGGCGGCGGTGTGGTCGCCGGCCTTGAAGTCCCCGGTCATGGCCGCGGCGAGTTCGGTCCAGAAGGCCGGGCCGCACTCGCGATGCACGCCGTGGTCGCCGATGACGGCGAAGGTCTGCGAGGCGGGCGCGACAAAGATGAGCACGCCGTTGCGTTCGGCGGTGTCCGCCATGCCGAGGCGGACAAACGCCTGCTCGGCGCGCGTCACCGGTTCCGGCGCGGCCTTGTGCGTGACCATGACGCGGATCTCGCCGGAGGTGCGGGCCTCGGCGGCGGCGATGCTCGCGGCGATTTTGTCGTGATCGAGTCGGTGAATAAAGTCGTTGGGTTTCATGGGCGTGGTCGAAGGGTCGCGATGGCAAACATGGGCTGAATCCGGGCGTGCGGCACTACCAGCGGCCTCCCGCGCCGCCACCGCCGAAGCTGCCACCGCCTCCGGAAAAGCCACCGCCACCGCCGCCACGTCCGCCAAAGCCGCCGCCCCAACCGCCACGACGGTGGCCACCGCCGGTATAGAGCATGCCCCCGCGGTGGCGATTGCCGCCGAAGATTAACGAGAGCACGATCGCGAGGACAAAGAAGACGACAACCGGCCCGCCGCCGCCTCCACGCGGCTGACGCGCGCCGGGCGCTCCATCTCCGACGGCGCGGCCGGTTCCCTTGTATTCGCCCTTGGTGGCGGCGATCATGTCGCCGACCGCCGCATCAATGCCGCCGGCAAAGTCGCCGCGGCGGAAGGCCGGCTTGAGCCGTTGCTCGATGATCTGATGCGCGGTGGCGTCGGGCAGCGCGCCCTCCAGGCCGTAGCCGACCTGGATATACATCGCGCGGTCCTCGACGAAGACGAAGAGCACGGCGCCGTTGTCGCGGCCCTTTTGTCCGACACCCCACGCCTGGGCGACGCGCACGGTGTAGTCCTCGATGGACGACGCCGAGTCCATGCGCGGATAGAGCGCGATCACGATCTGGTTGGACGTCGCGCGCTCGAAGTCGGCGAGGCGGCGGTTGAGCGCGTCCTCGCGGGCGGCGGGGATGACGTTGGCCGCGTCGACCACCGGGCGGGCCGGCGCGGGCGGGATGGTCTCGGCGGCCAGCCGCGGCGAAGAGGCGATCAGACCGGCGGCGACCACCGCGCAGGCGAGCGTGGCAAGAAGGGAGGAAGCGGAGAGGAGGCGCATCAGGAGCCGGTGGCGGAGGTTTGCGGCTGCCGGTCGAAGTCGAACTCAACTTTGGGCGCATCCTCGGCGCCGGGTTTGGCCGAGAAGTAGGCCTTGCCGTCGAAGCCGAGCGCGGCGGCGAAGAAGACGGCCGGGAACTGCCTGATCTTGGTATTGTAGCCGCGGGCGACCTCATTGTAGCGGCCGCGTTCGACGGCGATGCGGTTTTCCGCGCCTTCGAGCTGGGCCTGCAGGGTCTGGAAATTGGCGGTGGCCTTGAGGTCGGGGTAACGCTCGGCGACAACGAGGAGGCGCGAGAGCGCGGAGCCGAGTTGTCCCTGGGCCTGCTCGAAGGCGGCGAGTTGGGCGGGATCGGTGGGCGCGCCGCCCGGGGGGAGTTTGACGCTGCCGACCGAGGCGCGCGCGGCGGTGACTTCGGTGAGGGTGGACTTCTCGAAGTTGGCCGCCCCGGCGACCGTGGAGACGAGGTTGGGCACGAGGTCGGCGCGGCGTTGGTAGACGTTCTCCACCTGGGCCCACTGGGCGTCGACCGCCTGGTCGAGTTGGACGAGGCCGTTGTAGTTGGCGACGGCGACGCCGACAAAAATCAGGCCGAGAACAAAGAGGACGCCGAGAGCGATGAGGAGCTTGCGCATATGACCGAAGATTCTACACGCGACGGCGGGTGCTTCAAGGTTCGACGGTGGTTTGCTCGCGGCGGCAAATGGGCGTGCAAAACGGCGGCCGATCAATTCCCATCCGGCGACCTCCATGAAACTCGTCCCCAAAGGCAAGTGGGCGCAAATCCGTCTCGGTGCATTGGTCGCGATTCTGCTCGGGTTGTGCCTGCACTTCCACGTCTACGGCCTGGCGCATCTCCTGCGCTACGAACCGCGGGCCGGCGACATCGTTTTCCAATCGTTGCCCCGGGGCCCGCTGGTCGACGCCATCGAGGGGATCACCGGCTCGCCCTATTCCCACTGCGGCGTGGTCATGCGGAACGCGGAGGGACGCTGGGTGGTGCATGAGGCCATCGGCACGGTGCGGGAGACGCCGCTGCATCTTTGGATCGTGCGCGGGCGCGGCGCCCGGCTGGACGTGTGGCGCTGGAAGGACATCGGCCGCCACGACATCCCGGCTCTCGACGCGGCGCTGCGGCGGTATTCAGGCCGGCCCTACGACTTTCGCTATGCTCCCGGGGACGACAAAATCTATTGCTCCGAGCTGGCCTTCAAGGCCTACCGCGACGCGTATGGCGTCGAGCTGGGAATCTGGGAGCGACTGGGCGATCTGCATTGGCAACCGTTCGAGGCGTTCATTCGCGAAATGGAAGGTGGTCCGCCGCCCCTCGACCGCCCCATGGTGACGCCGGTGGGAATGACGCGCAGTCCTTTGCTGGAAAAAATCTACTGAACATCGCCATGCCCGCCCCCATCGAACGTTTCTCCAACCGGGTCGCCGACTACGTGCGGTATCGGCCGGACTATCCGGCGGCGCTGATCGACGATCTCGCGACGCGCGGGCTGCTGCATGCCGACGCGAGCTGGGCCGACGTGGGCGCCGGCACCGGGATTTGGACGCGGCAACTCGCGCCGCTCGTAAAGCAGGTGTTCGCCGTCGAGCCCAACCCCGACATGCGCGCCGCCGCGGAAACGTTTCTCGCCGGCCTGCCCAATGTCCGCCTCGCCGGCGGCGCGGCGGAGGCCACCGGCCTGCCCGGCGCGTCGTTTGACGTGGTGACCGCGGCGCAGGCGTTTCATTGGTTCGACCACGCGGCCTTCTCCCGCGAGTGCCGGCGGCTGCTGCGGCCGGGCGGACGCGTGGTGCTGGTCTGGAACGAACGCGAGACCGACACGACGCCCTTCCTGCGCGGTTACGAACAGGTCCTGCTGGAACACGCGGGCGACTACCGCGAGGTGAACCATCAGAACATCACGCCCGAGATGTTCGCGGCTTTTTTCGGGCCCGAGGGCTACGAGCTGATCGAGCATCCGCAGGTGCAATGGTTCGACTATGCAGGGCTGGCCGGCCGGCTCCTGTCGTCGTCCTACGTGCCGACCGCGGACCATCCGCGGCACCCGGCGATGATGGCGGCGCTGCGCGCCTGTTTCGACGCGACCGCGGAGGACGGGCGGGTGGCCTTTGGTTATATGACGCGGGCGTATCTGGGGACGGTGTAGCCGGCGAGAGCCCAAGGAGAGCCGCTTGCCAAGCGGCTGGGTTGAACGGGTTGGATGCGGGGATGCTCGGTGCCGGGGATCAGGTTTGGCCGGTTGGGAGCGGTGCATGCGCCGCTTGGCAAGCGGCGCTCCTTGGGCGCTCCCTGGGCACCTTGAGGCGCTTGACTTTGGCGAGGCGGATTCATCGGCTCGGCGACCACCCCATGCCCGACGCCACCGACTCCGCCCACAATCCGCCCGTGCTCACCGCCGCCGAACGGCGCGCCAATCTGTGGAAGGCGCTCGGGCCGGGCATCCTGGTCTCCTGCGCGGCGGTGGGCGGCTCGCATCTGGTGTGGTCGACGCGCGCGGGCGCGGAGTTCGGCTGGACGCTCGTCGGACTGATCCTGCTGGCGAACCTGTTCAAGTATCCATTTTTCCTATACGGCCAGCGCTACACGGCGGCCACCGGCGAGAGCCTGCTGGCGGGCTACCGGCGTCAGGGGCGGCGCTATGTGTGGATTTTCCTGCTGATCAACATCCTCACGGGCACGATCAACATCGCGGGCGTCGGCATGTTGAGCGGCGCGCTGCTGGCGGGCTACGGCATCACGGCGATCTCGGTGGCGTGGCTGACGGTCGGGCTGATCGGGTTGTGCGCGGGGTTGTTGTTGCTCGGCCACTACAAGCTGTTGGATGGCATGGCCAAGGTCGTGATCATCACACTGGCGCTGAGCACGCTGCTGGCGGTGGGACTGGCCGTGCCGGGGCACGCCGCGCCGCCGGCGGACTTCGCCGCGCCGAGCCCGTGGACGTGGCTGGCGTTCCCGTTTTTGATCAGTCTGCTGGGCTGGATGCCCGCGCCGGTCGACCTGTCGGCGTGGTCGTCGTTGTGGATGTTCAGCCGGCGCGACCAGACCGGTCACATGGCCACGGTGCGCGAGACGTCGATCGACTTCTACCTGGGCTACGCGGCGGCGGTGGTGCTGGCGGTGCTGTTCGTGGCGCTGGGCGCGCTGGTGATGTTCGGCACGGGGCAGGCGTTCGCCGAGGGCGGCATCGGGTTCTCGAACCAGTTGGTGGCGCTCTACACGGCGACCATCGGCGAGTGGTCGCGCCCGCTGATCCTGTCGGCGGCGTTCATCACGATGTTCAGCACCACGCTGACCTGCGTCGACGGCTACCCGCGTTCGCTGGCGGCGTGCTGCGTGTTGCTCGACCTGGCGCCGGCGCGGCGCTTCGAGCGTATTCACCAGGTTTGGATGGTGATCTCCGCGGTGGTGGCGGCGGTGGTGGTGCTGGTGTTCGTGAAGAACCTGCTGCAGCTGCTGACGTTCGCGGCGGTGGTGTCGTTCCTCACCTCGCCGGTGCTGGCGTGGATCAACTTCAAGGTCATGCGCGGCGACAACGTGCCGCCCGCCGAGCGCCCGGGCGCGGCGATGCGCGCGCTGAGCTGGGCGGGCCTGGGGTTCTTCGCGCTGATGACGGCCGGCTACGTCTACGTGTTGGTCAAGTGACCGGGCGGGCGCGGCGGCGGCGCGCCTCCGCGCCGATGTTGAGCGGGGTCACCAGCTCGGTGTGCTCGCGGGCCTCGGCGCCGTCGAGGTGCACGAGCCCGGGGGCGAAGGGCGGCGTGTCGCCGGCCTCGTCGGACCAGCGGGCCCATTCGTAGCCGACCACCAGCGGATTGACCGTCGCGGTGCCAATCTGGCGACGCAGGCCCGCCAGCCGGCGCTCCAGCCGGGTGGGACCGGCGCGCGGCGAGGTCAGGTCGGCCGGACGCGCGGTTCCCTCGGGCAGTCCGACGTCGATCAGCAGCCGCGGCTGGCCGGGCGGGAGGTCGCCCGCGGGCAACGCCAGCAGGTCGACCAGGGCGGGGCCCGACTCCGCGAGCACGGCCGCCGGCGGCGGCGAGGCGAAGCGCACCCCGAGCACGAGGTGCCCCGGGTCGTGCCGCCGCAGTGCGCCGACCGTCGTTTGAAAATAGCGCCGGGCAAACTCGCGGGTGAAACGTTGGTCGTCGGCCCGATGCGCCGGGTGCGCGAGCGGACGCTCGGCATGAGTGAGCTGGCGGATGGTCTCGCGGTGCGGCAGGGCCATCCCCCAGGCGCGCCCCAACGCGGCCAGGTCGCCCGAGTGCGGCGCGAGCGCGAATTCCCACGCCGCGTGGTGCGCGGCGTGCACGGGCTCCAGGCCCAGGCAGATTTGCAACAGGCCGAGACCGCCGGCCGAGGCCGGCGAGGCCCAGACGATGTCGGCGTCGGTGTGCAGGCCGACCAGCCCGGTCCGGCCGCGCCAACACGCGGCGGCGAGCTTGGCGCGCGCATCGCAAAACGCCGGCCACGCGGTGTCGAAGACATCCGGCAGCACCACGCCGTGCGCGCGGATCACCGGCCCGCCGGCATGCAGAAAATCGACCAGCCCGACGTGGTGCAGCCCGCCGAGCCCGGCGAGGTCGGGATCCGAGCCGATGCCCAGCGCGTTGAATCCCCAGCCGAGCAGACGGCGCCCGGTCTCGCGGGCGAAGGCGTTGGGCTCGCCGCCGGCCGGCGGCGCGAATTCCGGAGGCACCGCGACGCGGCGGCGGCCGGCGGCATGGCGGTTGACCGCGCCCACCGCTCGCAAGAACACGGGCCGGTCGTGCGGACCGATCAGCCACCAGCGCCCGTCGGGCGCGCATCCGACGCGAAAGAACCCGGGGGCGCCGCGCACCGTGCCGGGCTTGAAGTGGTTGGGGGCGAACTGGCCGGATTCACGCGTTGGCGGCATGAGCCCGGGAGGCTGACGGGAGCCGCGGGCGTTGAAAAGGTGGAAGTGCCGCGGCGCGCGCCGAACACTCAGCGGCGGTCGGGTCGCTTGATCGCGAACAGTTCGCCCAGCCGGCTGTAGCTCTCGCCGCCGAGACGCGCGACCGGATCGAGTTTCAACGGGTCGACCAGACCGGCGTCGTCGAGCACATCGTCGCGCACGTGGGCGCACAGGATTTGCCCGACGATGATGTTGCCCGCCAGCGGCCCCTCGCCCACGTCGAGCCGCGAGTGCAGCCGGCACTCGAAGGCCACCGGCGCGTCGGCCACGCGCGGCGCACGCACGCGGTCGGAGGGAGTCGAGGCGATGTCGAACGCGTCGAACTCGCTCTCGCCGTAGGGCAGCAGGGCGGCGCAGGCGTTCATCTTTTCGGCGAGCGCGCCGTTGACGATGTGCACCACAAACTCGGGCACGGCCTCGATGTTGCGCACGGTGTCCTTCTTGTTCCCGTGGCGATCATTGACCGGCACAAACATCAGCGTGGGCGGGTTGGAGGTGACGCCGTTGAAGAAGGAAAACGGGGCCAGGTTCGTGCGTCCGTCCGCCGAAATGGTCGAGACCCAGGCAATGGGCCGGGGGATGATCAGGCTGACCATGCGGGCGTAGGCGTGCTTGGGTTCGAGGGAGGCAAAGTCGATCAGCATGGTCCCAACAAGGCACAGGCACGCGGCCCGGGCCAGTCCGCGCTGCCGATTCCGGGCGGGTTTGCGGCGGGCTAATAGTTCCCATTTGCCGAAGTCGGCGCCGACCCGCAGCGTGGTCGATTTCCCCATGATCACGCCCACCACCCAGCCTGCCGAAACGCCCGTGCGCGCCGCCCTGCGCGGCGCCCGCGCCAACCTCGGGCCGGGTCTGGTGCTGCAAGCCTTCGCGATCACTCTGGTGCTCGCCTACTACGGCCACGCGGGCACGCGCGCCTGGTTTGATCGGATAACCGTGCTGCGCGAGGACCTCGGGGTGATTTTCCCGATGGCGACCACCGCGGTGTTCGGCGCGATCATCCCGTCGCTTTACCTCTGGGCCCTGCCGGAGACGCGCCGCCGGCAATCGCTGGCCAAGGTCGCCGCGCTCGCCGGGTTCTGGCTCTACAAGGGCGCCGAGGTCGACCTGCTCTACCGCAGCCTGGCCGCGCTGGCGGGCGCGGACAATCGCCTCGGCACCATCCTCACCAAGGCCTCGATCGACCAGTTCATCTATTGCCCGCTCTGGGCCGTGCCCACCTGCTGGGCGATGTATGCCTGGGTCGAGGCCGACCTGCGCTGGGCGCCGATCTGGCAAGACATCCGCACCGCCGGCTGGTATCGCCGCAGCGTGCTGCCCGTGCTGATCTCCAATTTCGGCGTCTGGCTGCCCGCCGTGTCGCTCATCTACGCGCTGCCCACCGGCCTGCAACTGCCCATGCAAAACCTCGTGCTCTGCTTCTACACGCTGCTCCTGGTCACCCTGGAACGGCGACGCCGGCACGGCGGTCAGGACTGAGAGCCGAAACATCCGTCGCGCAAAAACGCCCGCGTCCGCGCGATCACCTCGCCGCGCCACATCAGCCAGGTATGGGAGGCCGCGACCGTCACATGCCCCGCCTCGCCCTCCAGATGCGTGCGAGCCACGGACACCTTGCCATCGTCCGCCCCCGGGATCATTGCGGAAAAAAACGGGTTCCACGAACGGTCGCCCGCGATCACTCCCAGCGCCACCTCCGCCGGCCACGCGCCCAACGACCGCGGCGCCCCCCGCGCCGAGGTGCCGAGCCGCACGCCCGCCGGACCGTTGATCCGCCGAAACAACCCCCAACCGCCCAGCCGGTCCACGATCTCGCTGCCCTGGTTAGGCGGCCCCAGCATCACCACGCGTCCCAAACCGGCCGGCACGCCGTGATCGTGCAAATACTGACGCAGCAAAATCCCGCCCATCGAGTGCGTGACGACATGGACGCTTTCGCCCTCCGCGGCCTCGCGAAACACCGGCCCGAACACCGCCTCCGCCAGCTCGGGCAACGTGTCCCGTTGCGACGCGTAGCCGAGGTTGCGCACGGTGTGCCCGTCGCGCTCCAACGCCCCCGCCAGCCTCGCCATCGACAACGGCCCGCGCCCCAGACCATGCACCAGCACGACCGTGTCCGCCCGAGCCGCCAAGCCCGCGGCGAGCAACCCCGCCGCCAGCGCCAGACACCGCCCCGATGTTCGTATCACGAGCATTCGCTCAACGCCCCTCCCCGAGCGCGTCCAACACGATCGACGGCGTCAGCAGCTCCGGCAACGGCAACGGCTCCGCACGCCCCGGCAGGTAGACGAGATTAAACGGCACCGCGCTGCGGCCCCACTTCGCCAACTCGGCCGTGATGCGCGGATCGGCCGAGGTCCAGTCGGCCTTGAGCGCCACCACGCCCTCGTCGCGGAAAAACCGCCGCACCTTCTCCGAGCCGAACACCCCTGCTTGTTGGTCTGACACGTCGCGCACCAACGCGCGGTGAAGTCCACGTAGACCGGCCGCCCCTCCGCCTGCAACTGCTCCGCGCGGCCCGGGGCCCACTCCTCCCAGACGATGGCGTCGGGCGCGGGCGGACGCGGCCAGCCCAGCGCCATGCCCGCGGCCAACAACAACAGTCCGCCGATCACGCCGACCCGACGCCGCGCCGCCGGGGCCACCGGCGTCGCATACCGTCCATACAACCACACCCCCAACGCAATCACCGTGAGACCCAAAAACACCCGCAGCAGCGCCTGCTCGCCCGCCTGCCCGGCCAACACCCACAACAAGTATCCAACCGTCGCATACAAGGGAAACGCCATCGCCTGCTTGAACGTCTCCATCCACGCGCCCGGCCGCGGCAGCAGCTTCACCGCCCGCGGGAAAATCGACAGCAACAGATACGGCAACGACAACCCCACCGCGATCATCGTGAACACCGCGAAGCCCTGCCCCGTCGGCAACGCCAGCGCCGCGCCCAGCGCCGGCGCGAGGAACGGCGCGCTGCACGGCGTCGCCACCACCGTGGCCAGCACACCGGTGAAGAACGACCCCGCCACCCCCTCCTTGCGCTGCAACCCCGAGCCGACTCCCGTCGCGCTCAGGCCGAACTCAAACACCCCGCTCATCGACAGCGCAAACACCAGCATCACCACCGCCATCGCGAACACGAACGCCGGCGACTGCAGCTGGAAACCCCAGCCCAACTCCGAGCCGCCCGCGCGCAACACCGCCAGCACCCCCGCCAGCACCCAGAACGACGCCAGCACGCCCCCCGTAAAAGCCAGCCCGTGCAACGTCACCTTGCGCCGGTCGCCGCCGGCCTGATTCACGAAACCCAGGATCTTGATGCCCAGCACCGGGAACACGCACGGCATCAGGTTCAAAATCAACCCGCCCACCAACGCCAGCGCCAGCGTGCCGGCCAGCCCCGCCCCCGCCTCCGTCGTGCTCGCCTCGCCCGCCCGCGTCAGCGCGAACTCCGGACCGTCCGCCACCACCACGCCCGGCTCGTCGAGAGACCAGCCCGACCGACCGCCCTTTTCGCCAAACGCCAGCACGCCGCGCAGCCGTTGATCCGCCGGATCC
>JBDRJH010000120.1:0-3608 GCA_043815125.1 Verrucomicrobiota bacterium | reverse complement strand
CCTGAATGACATCGGCGGTGGAACCAGAGCAGGTGGTCCCGTATGCGTAGATGGCAGCGTCGGCATTCTGATATGCCCTTAACGCCGCCGCCGTACCGCCGGCGGTCGTAGCCGCAAGATTGCTGTTGTACACATACGCATTCGATGTGGCCCCGTTGCCATCTTGAAGATCAATTGCGACGGCCGTCTGTGCTGCGGCAGTGCTTGTGGTAATGCTGGAATCCCAAATGTGGGAAGTGATTGCAGCTTCCGCATTGGCTGTGTTTATCTGATAAAGACCTATGGCCCAGCCGTCGGTTGACGCGCAGGAGATGTTGCAGTTTTTGAGCGTTACGCCAACATCCTTGGTGTATATCGCGTATTGGTTTCCCGCGTGGGACGCAAGTACGATGTCCACATTTTCAAGGACAAATGCGTCCGAGACGGTGGTCACTTGCCTGTCTATCTGAAGGGCGCATGTTGAACTGGCAGTGACCAGGATAGTCAAATTGGCAAGATAGAATGGCGCACAGTTGGAGTTGTTTACATGAAATACGTTCTTGCTGTCGGTGTTGCACACGATGATCGTTCGCCCAGGACCGGCCCCAATGACAGCACACGAGTTGGTTACGTCAATGTCATCGGTAATCGTGTATGTTCCGGTGGGCAAGAATACGCATGACTGATGCACCATTGCCTCGACTTCTGCTTGCACATCAACGCCGAGCGATAGCCACTTCGTTCGAGAGTTGGAGAAGTAAAGCTCGGTCTCGTCCGTATAGATCGCCGCCGCCTGCGCGAGCGCCGTGGCGCTGTTGAAGAACAGCAATTCCTTGTCGGCTACGGCGCCGTGCTCGTAACGCAGCTCGCGCTTGTTCGCGGCCCACAAGGCGGTACCGAACACGACGGCGACACACAGAACGATGAAGCGCTTCATGGCTGTAGCCTTTTGCTTACGGACGCTCGATGTCCGGCACGTTCCAGTCGGAGACGCGGTCGGAAATGAGACGAGAGCTGTAGCCGGACGCCAACACGAAGTTCGCCCCGACGCCGTCGATCGTGTCGGCTCCGGCGCGAACGTGCGTCACGGTGCCTGCACTCTTGTTCTCGACGTTGACGGGGAAGCCGCGCGCGGCGGTAACGGCAGGCAGCGTCAGGTTGATGCCGCCGGCGCCGGTCACGACAATCAGGATCTCGTACCCGACGTTGGGCACCGTCATCGAGGCGGTGATGTCGTACCGCTTCATGCCGCCGCCACCGCCCGAGCCGCCGGAACCGCGCAAGAAACCTCGGAGCATGGTCTGTCTCCGTTACGGGATGTACAGGCTACCCCAGACCTTCAAGATCGCGTCGTCGCCGTTGATGACCGTGTTCAGCTTGATCTGCGGCAGCCCGGCAGCGTCGATCTGGAACGACTGCTGCACTTCGCTCGCGCCGTTGATGGTGAGCTGCACGTCCTCGCTCAACGTCACCGTGTCCCAGTCCGGCGTGAGCGTGAACACGCGCCGCGCGTCCATCGCGTCGCCGTTGGCGTTGGCGACGAAGTTGAACGTGGCGAACCCGGTGGCGCCGGCGTCCGCGCCCTGGCAGCGCAGGACGAGGTTGGCGAGCTGCGAGTTGAGCGTCGGCAGTGCAAGCGACGTCAGCAGCGTGCCGGTGGCGCTGAGGTTGATGAGTTCGTAGGCGTTGGTAAAGATCAGCGCCCGGATGCTGCGGCCGTCGTCGGGCACGACCGTCGTCGCCAGGTCTGCGAGCGGCCGCCCGAGACCGGCGCCCGGGACCAGCGCGTCGTTCTTGGTGACCTGCGCTGCGGCGAGCCCGATCCGCGGAGTTGCCTTCCAGCCCACAAAGGCGTTGATCGCGGCAACCAGCGTCGCGAGCGTCGCGTAGGAGTTCACAACGATCGTGTGCGTGCCGTTGTCGTCGATCAGCGTCAGCACGCCGTTCGTGCCCGTGCCGGCGTCGGCGTCGAACGCGGCCGTGCAGGGACCAGCCTTGCCGTTGGATTCGAGGTAGAGAAGACAGTCGGCGAGAATGTCGAAGGTCATGCGCTTGCTCCATCAGGCTTGGCCGTACCTCTTCGGCGCGGCTCCGTAACGGTGCTCATGTGCTCTATTCTAGAGTACGCTGTGTGCGGCGGTTCGCGCAAGCGCCGGCAGCCGTGGAATCCTGCCGGCGCGCACGGTCACAGCCGGCGCGACATCTCGCGCTCGGCCTCGGGCATGTACTCGGAGTCTGGCGCGAACTCCTCGCGGCCTTCGTCGGGCGGCCGCCAGGGCTTGACGGTCTTCTTGCGCCGCGGCTTCGCCGGCGGTTCCTTGCCCACGATGAGGTCGTGAAGCTCCTGTATGCCCTCGATCGGCGCCCCGAACCAGCGGCTGACAACGAGGCTGCCGTTGCGCAGCGTCTCGCGCACGACCCGGGCGCGTTCGGCGTCACTGAGGTTGGAGGCGCCGAGCGCGTCCGTGAGCCATGCGGCCCCGTTCAGTGCCATCTCGCCGGCGGCCTCCAGCGTTTCCGTTACCGGCGAGTCGATGAGCGGCGGTGCCTGCCGGCGCCGCTGGTCCCACACGGCACGCTCGACGCCGTAGCGCGCGCCACGGACGCCCATGGCGGCGATGTCGCCGAAGAACGGTACGCGCGCCAGCGTGCGCTCGATGGCGTTGACCGTATAGCGCCAGTATCGCGGCGTGTCGTCGCGTTCCGGGTAGCGCCGGTACTTGATTGTCTGGTACGTGTTCCGCACGAGTTCCTCGAGCAACGCGTTGACGACGATGATCGTGAACAGCCGCGCGAGGCCGTTGCGGATTGCCGCCGTCCGCTGGCCGTCGTTCTTCGCCCGCCGCCATTCCTCGTCGAACCGCAGGCGCGTCAGCTTCGTCTCGATCACACAGCGCTCGCCGAAGCTCTTGAACACCGTGAACCAGCGGCGCAGCGGGTTGCGGTCGCCCATGAGCATCGTACGCGATAGCATGTCCCACACGGGCTGCGTGCGGCGCGAGGCGCGCTCGGCAAGTTGCGCGGCACGATCGAGCTGCGTATCGTTGTCGGCATCGGGCAGGTCCAGCCGGGCGCGGGCGCACGCCGCGAGGATCACGCGGTCAATCGCCCAGGTATCGGCGCGGCGTACCGGCCACTGGATGCGCTCGCGCCAGGTGTTGCGCCCGGTCATCGCACGGCGCAGTTCGGCCTTGTCGACAAAGCCCTTGCCGATCTCGTTCGAGATGCGGCCGTGCGTGCGGCGGTTGAGCAGCACCGGCGCACGGTCGAGCACGCCGCGGATATCCCGCCGGTCGCGCGGCGTGAGAAGGAACGGTGGCCGGACGCTGCGCGCCATCGCCGCCGGCCCGAGCTCCAGCACGGCCAGCGGGTACGAGAGCGTCTGGAACGCGATCACCGTCGGCCTGAACGCGAGAATTGACCCGACCGTGCCGGACATGAGGTGCCCGAGCAGCCCGGCCGCATCCGAGTCCTCGAACGGCGATTCCTCCAGGCGCTGGACAAGCCCCGCGAGGTTCAAGACGGTCTTGTCGCCGTAGAGCCGACGCACGGACGCGGTGAAGTTGTGACCGCCGGGCGTGCCGAGGTCTTTCCAGCCGACGATCGTCTTGACCGTGCGCAGCGCCTCG
>JBDRJH010000119.1:0-2402 GCA_043815125.1 Verrucomicrobiota bacterium | reverse complement strand
ACCTCTTCCCCGAGACGGCGCCCGACGAGCCCGAACCCGAGCCGGAGTGGCTAGCGGACCAAACCGACATCCGCAAGGCCACCACCCAGCGGCCGGTCGCGAAGTAGGCTCTCGTAGACGCGACAATACTGCTCGATCATGCGCCGCCTATCGAAGGCGGCGTTTGCATGCGCCCGTGCCGCTTGCGCCTGGCGAGCTGATTGCTCCCGGTCTTCGAGAGCGCGCAGCATCTGGCGACAAGCGTCCTGGGGATTGTCCGCGCGACACAGCCACGCGGTCCTGTCAGGTGTGAGCAGCTCCCTGGTGACGCGAACGTCGGACGCGACAATCGGCCGGCCGGCTGCCATCGCGTGTGCCACACCCCACAACGGTGCGCCGCCGGTCGGCAGGTAGACCGCCAAGTCGGCGGCGGCCAGCAGCTCGGGCAAACTGAAACGCCACTCCACCCTTCGAAGCATTCCGCGCAGCCGACACGAATCCACCAGCCGCGCCACACGGGCGGCCTCGCGGCCGACGTCGGGCACCAGCAACCGCACTCCCGGCCGCGCGTGCTCCAACAACATCGCGCCCCAAGCCGTCACCAGCGAACCGGTCTCGCGCCGCACCGGCGGGAGGATCAGCACCGCCGTCTGTTCCGACGAGATCCCCAGTTGTCGGCGCAGGTCGGCCCGGTTCGCGGTCTCGATGCCGGTGAAGTCGACCGAGTCGCGGATCAAGGCGCAGGCACCGGACGCCACGCCGATCGCCCGCAGGCGCCGCCGCGCCGTTTCGGTCGGGCAGACAAAGTGCATCATCGCGTTCGAGGAGAGTTGCCGCAGTCTGTCAGCCAGCCGACGAAGATCATGCGGCAATCCGATGTCGATCAGCAACCGACAGTCCCTCCACGCCGATGCCCAGGCCAGCCCGACGCCGCACCAGGCGTGCACCAGCGTCGGCCCGACGGTCGGGAGCATCTCGCGCAACCAGGGGCGCGTGAACCGCCCGATGCCCAGCGGCGACCGAACCGCCAAGGCGCCAAGGCGCCAAGAGAGAACTCTGAACTCCGAACTCTGAACCTTGCACTTTGAACTCCGAACTCTGAACTCCGAACTCTGAACTTTGCACTTTGAACCGCAAACCAGCTCAACCGCGCCGAGTCCGCGGCAGTCAAGACGTCTGCTGCCCAACCGGATCACCCGTTGCCGACCCAGCTCGGGCCGGGCGTACAGCGCCCGGAGCGCTTCCAGCCGGCAGAGCGGCGTATCGCTGCCGATTACGTGAACCACATTCGCTTCGCCATCCGACATGACGCGGATTGTCCCCGTTCGAACCACTTGTGTCGAATCGTCGCGGCCGTCTCAGGGCATCCACCAACGGTGCAACACTGTTTGGGTCTGGAATCATCGGGTGTTATACTTACTCGACTCGGTCTCGCAATCGGGAGCTTGCTGCGCGACGCATGCAAAGACACATAATCATCTCGCTGTTGTTCGTCGTCGTTCTCCTGGCCGGCGGCGCCGGAGTCGCCGCACTCCTGGTTCGAACCGCGCCGCAGCCGCCCACCAACCCGACCGAGCGGCCGGCCCTACTGGTAGTCGCCCTGGAACTCAAGCCGCGGACCGTGATCGAGCCGATCGTCGGCTACGGCACCGCCCACGCGGACCGCCAGGCCTGGATCGCCGCCCAGGTCTCTGGCGAACTCGTCGAGCTGAGCCCCAGCCTGCACGTGGGTGAACTGCTCGAGGACGCCCAACTGCTGATCCGCATCGACGACCGTGAGTATCAACGACAGCTCGAGCGCGCCCGCAGCCTGCTCGCCGCCGACCAAGCCCAGCTCGAACGACTCGTGGTCGAGCACGACAACGTCGACCGTTTGATCCGAATCGCGACGACCGAGCTGGAGATCGCCCAGCGCGAACACGAACGCGTGCTCGGTCTGTTCGAGGCCCAGCAGGCCCCACGACGTGAGCTGGATCAGGCCCGGCAGGGCTTCGAGCAGGCGCGCCGCGAGCTGCAAATGCTCGAGAATCAAAAGGCGCTGTTTCCACAGCAGCGGGCGGTCCTGCTGGCCAATCGTGATCTGCACCGGGCCGACGCCGGCTGGCCGAGTTGGACCTCGAACGCTGTCACATCCGGGCTCCCTTCCGCGGGCGACTGGAAGCAGTTGAGGTCGAGATCGGCGAGCGCGTCAACGTCGGGACACGCCTCTTCGCGCTGCTCGATCCCGACCTGATCGAAGTGCCGATCGAGCTGCCCGTCTCGCTCCGCGACCGCGTGGCGAACGGAGCGAAATGCGAGCTGAAGCTGGAGAGCAATCCCAACGTCGCGTGGAGCGGGCAGGTTGCCCGGATCGCGCCGAGCGCCGCGCAGGCCACGCGCACCTTCTCGCTGTTCGTCGAGGTCGACAACACGCGGCAGGAGCC
>JBDRJH010000118.1:0-2907 GCA_043815125.1 Verrucomicrobiota bacterium | reverse complement strand
CCGACAAGGTGGCTGCGCAACTGGAGGCAAGGCTTGCGGAGCGCCGACGGGATCGTGGGGACAGACCCGGACCGCGAGGTCCGAGGCCGCGAGGAGGTCGTGATCGTGACGCCAACGAGGGCGGGAAAGATGACCGCCCCGTGGAGTTGGATTGAGTGTGCGCCTGATTCACACGAGCTTGATGCGGGAGTGTAGCAGACGGGATGACAGCACCGGGGGCCGATATCGGGAGTGGCCAAGCGCCGTTCCCGTCTCGGCTTCCGGTTCCTCTCTGGCGCGGGGCAATTGCCGACTTGCATTGGGGGCGAGGGGGCGTGCATAATCGGGGCATGATGGCGAGGCACACGTGACGAAACTGATACCACACGTCAATGTCGCGGCTTGCTCTCCGAAGAAGTGCGACCCGGAGGCCGGCATCTGCGCTGCGGCGCGCGCCTGTCCTGACCCGATTTTGACACAGCCCAAAGCGTTCGCCGCGCCGCAGGTCGTCCATGCGGAGTATTGTGTAGAGTGCGGCGACGGCCTTCGCGCGTGTCCGCGGGCGGCGGTTGTGCTCGTGTGCGCGTAGCTCATTCGCCGCCGGCAGGTGAACAGGCCGGGCTGCGATGAGAAAGCCAGTCTTGGCAGGAGGAGACTATATTGGAGCGGGACAGGCGGAGGGCAGGCATCTGGGTCGTGGCCTATTGTTTGCTTGTCTTCGCGACAACACTTGTGGCAGCAGCCGAGGAGACGTCGGTCGAGACCGGGGTCAAGTCGGCGCGGGATTTGCACCTCGCGGTTGCCGAGGGCAAGGTGTCCGAGGTGGAACGTTTTCTTGCCGCCGGTGCCGACGTGAATGGCCGCGACGAGGCGGGGGTGACGCCGCTGGCATGGGCGATTCGGACCGATCGAACTGAGATTGCGCAATTGCTTCTCGCGCATGGCGCCGACGCGGGGGCCACTGAGGAGGACGGCGCCGCGCCGCTCCACCTGGCCGCTGCGCTGGGCCGGGCGGCGGTGGCAAAGCTGTTGCTGGCGCGGGGCGCGAAGGTGGACGCGCGCTACAACGACGGCACCACGCCGCTGCACTGGGCGGCGAATCGCGGCCGGAAGGAAGTGGCGGCGGTGCTGCTCGACGGGGGCGCGGAGGTGAATGCGAAGGACGTGAAGGGAAACATGCCGCTTCACTTTGCGAAACAGGAGGTGGCGGCGGTGTTGCTGGGGAGGGGCGCGGCGGTTAATGCGAGGACGAAGAGCGGTTGGACGCCGCTGCACTGTGCGGTGCTCGCGGCCGACGGCCTCGCGCTCAAGGCGTTGTTGGAGAAGGGGGCAGACCATGCGGGCCGTGATGCGCAGGGCAAGACGCCGCTCCACTGGGCGGCGCAGTGGGGGCGCACGGAGTCGGCGCGTCTGCTCGTGGCGGGCGGGAGCGATGTGAATGCCAGAGACAAACGGGGCGGCACGCCTCTGCATATGAGTGCGTACCATCCGGAGGGCAAGGAGGTGGCGGGGATTCTGCTTGCCGCGGGTGCGGACGTTACGGCGGTTAATGAGCACGGTTGGACCGCTCTTCATTTTGCCGCGGCGCGCGGGTTGCGGGAAAGGGCGGAGATTGTTCTCACTGCAGGCGCGGGGGTGAATGCCCGCGACACGCGGGAACAGACGCCGCTGCATTTTGCGCGCGAGAAGGAGGTTGCCGAGTTGCTGCTGGCCAAAGGCGCGCTCGTGGACGCGCGGGACGTGGGGCAGAATACGCCGCTGCACTGGGCAGCGCTGCGCGCGGCCAGAGACGTGGCCGTATTGCTCGCGGATAAGGGCGCGGAGGTGAATGCGTCTAACCGTGATGGGGTAACACCGCTGCACGTGGCGCCGAACAGCGACGTGGAGGTGTTGCTGTTGCAGGAAGACGGCAAGTTGCGCGTTCCCAAGGAAGACGAGGGCAGGCTTGCCTGGGCCGCAGGAAGTGTCAGTGAAGTTTTGCTCAAGCATGGTGCGGACGTAAAGGCAAGAGACAAGGACGGCAACACGCCACTGCATTCGGTCAAGTATGTTCCTGCCGCGGAGTTGCTTCTTGCCCACGGCGCAGACGCGGGCGCAAAGAATAAAGACGGACTTTCTCCGGCAGCCTTCGCGCTGAAGGACGGGCGCAAGGCGGTGGCTGAGTATCTGGCGAAGCAGACGGGCGAATAGCGCGAGCGGGTTCTGTTCGGCTGAAGGTCGGGGGTGTTTACACACTTGTTACACCCTCATCGGCGCTGTGGTGATAGAATGCCGGGGCGTGACAGGGATTGAGCGGCGGGGTTTTGCGGGATTTTCTGAAACCGGCGGCGCATCGCGGCGTCTAAACAGGGCAGGAGCCGGACGGCGCCGGTCGCCGGCGCGAAGTGTGTGGGAAGAGCGGGGGAAAGGCGATGGTGCGGTGCGACGGGCATGACGCAGTACGCGGCTTGCTTTTCTGCTTTGTTGCCGGGCTGATGTTGTGCGTGCTTGGGGCGCAAGCCACGGGTGCGTCGGTGACAGACGCGCAATACAGCATTACCGGCGGCGAGCGTTTTGCAGCCGTTACCCTCGACCTGAGAGTGTTTGCGGAGAAGGACGGTTGGCACAGCGTCAGCCTCATTCCCGCGACGGCGCCCCTGCGTTGCTGCAAGGTGCGCGGGAAGCGGGGCTATATCGAGCGTCAGGCCGACCGGCACATCGCCCATCTTCTGGGCAAGGGGGAATATGAGATACGACTCGAGTTTGTGCTCGACGTGAGCCGCCAGGGGGCGGAACGGTCGGTCAAGCTGCCGCTGGTGCGGGCTGGGAGCGGGAAGGTGGAGTTTCTGCTCGAGAAGCCGGGCTATGCGGTCATGGTCGCACCGGAAGTGCCGCTCCAACTCGAGGCGGACAAGAAATGCACGCGTGCCCGCATCTTCCCAACCGACG
>JBDRJH010000117.1:0-3737 GCA_043815125.1 Verrucomicrobiota bacterium | reverse complement strand
CCTCTCCAACGACGACGAGGCCCGCAAGATCGCCACCGAACGCTACCGCGCCGACATCGCCGAGGCCGTCGCCAACGCCGTCAAAGCCTACGCCGCCGCCCTCGCCACCGCGCGCCGGTGACGTCCTCGCGCCCTCCTCGTAGGGGCCTCGCTTGCGAGGCCCGTTGAACGCCCCCCGGCAAAACACCGCCCCATCGCCCCGTCCCTAGGAGCTCACTTGGCGCTCACTTCTTCTCCGGCGGCGCGTGCAAAATCTGTTCCAACTCCAGCCCTGTCAGCCGCTTGATGCCGCCGAACAGCTGCCACAGCGCGAACATCATCATCGCCATGCTCGGCACCACGATCACCGGCCAGCTCAGCAAATTCATCGTGCCCAGCTCCTGGTTAAAAGCCTCCGAGCCGGCCGGACTCTTCAACAGCCAGCGCGCCAGCACGAAGTTCAACCCCGCGCTCACCAGAAACGACGCCGTCACCAGCCAGCCCGCCTTGCGCATCAACCCGCGAAACGCCTCCCGATTGCCCCGCGCCTCCAGCGCCGCGTCGACCCGCGCCGTGTCGATCACCTGGTCGTTGTAAACAAATTGACGGATCAACGGCCGCTTCGAATTCATCGACAACAACACCGCCAGGCCGATCACCGCCGGGATCGACGCCTCCTTCACCGCGAACCACATCCCGTCCAGCTCCATCAACGCGAACCCGCCCGTCAGCAACACGCTCACGAAACCCAGGATCGACACAAAGTTCGCCTGCCGCCGCTGCGCAAAATCATAGCAAAAATAACCCAGCGGGAACGCCAGCGCCACCACCAGCGCCCACACCGGGCCCAGCCGCGTCTCGCCGCTCGCCTTCGACAAAATCAAAAAGGGCAGCGCGATGTTGCAGACGATGTTGGCGAGCAGGTTTTCACGTTTCGCGGGAGACGGCATGGACCCAGCCAACGCGCAAAACGCCCGCGCAGAAAGGGGAAACTCACCCCATATTCCTGATTTCCTGATTCCGCCATTCGTGCTTTGATCGCCGGTCCCATGATTCTCCTCGGCGTCAACATCGACCACTGCGCCACCGTCCGGCAGGCGCGCTACCGCGGCTACGACACCATCGTCGGCGGCCCCGTCGAACCCGATCCCGTGCAACTCGCCTCCCACGCCGAGCGTGCCGGCGCCGACGGCATCACCATCCACCTGCGCGAGGACCGCCGCCACATCCAGGAACGCGACGTCTGGCGCCTGCGCGAAGTCTGCACCACCCGCATCAACCTCGAGGTGGCCTGCACCCCCGCCATGATCGAGTTCGCGCTCAAACTAAAGCCCGAGTCCGTCTGCGTCGTCCCCGAGAACCGCCAGGAAGTCTCCACCGAGGGCGGCCTCGAAGTCGCCGGCCAGCTCGACCGCGTGCGCGAATGCGTGCAAGCCATGACCGCCGCCGGCATCATCACCAGTCTCTTCATCGACCCCGTGCCCGACCAGATCGAGGCCTCCGCCGAGGCCGGCGCCCCCTGGATCGAGCTGCACACCGGCGCCTGGGCCAACGCCTGCCACGGCCCCGCCCGCCAACCCGAGTTCGCCCGCCTCGTCGACGGCGCCAAACGCGCCCACGCCCTCGGCCTCGTCGTCAACGCCGGCCACGGCATCAACTACGTCAACGTCGCCGAGATCCGCACCCTGCCGCACGTTCACGAGCTCAACATCGGCCACAGCATCATCAGCCGCGCCCTCTTCACCGGCATCGACGAGGCCGTGCGTGAGATGAAGGCCCGCATGAACCCCTGATCCCCGTAGGGGCCTCGCTTGCGAGGCCCGTTGGCCGTCATTGTTCGGGATTCTTCCTCCCGTCGCGAACTCCGCCTCCATCTTCCGCGCATGAACCTCCAACTCCCCCCCGCCGGCCTCCTTCTCGGGCTCGGTTGCGACATCGTTGACATCGACCGCATCCGCGGCGTCTGGGAGCGGCAGGGCGAACGTTTCCTCAACCGCGTCTTCACCGCCGAGGAGCGCGCCTACTGCCTCGGCATGAAGCACCCGCACAAGCACCTCGCCGCGCGCTTCGCCGCCAAGGAGGCCGTGTCCAAGGCCTTCACCACCGGCATCGGCCCCGAGCTCGGCTGGACCTCCGTCGGCGTCGGCCACGGCGAGCGTCACGAGCCCGTGGTCCACCTCGACGAGCAGGGCAAACGACTGCTCGCCCACGTCGGCGGCACCCACGTCATCCTCACGCTCTCGCACACCGACACCGCCGCCATGGCGGTTGCCGCGATCATCCGATAAGGAGGGCGGGCATTCCTGCCCGCCCCGTGCGACGCTCCGCCCCGCGCCACTTTCCCCTGCCCATTTGCCGGCCATCCCGGCTAAACTCCGCGCCATGCAAGGCGTCCACCCCATCCTCACCTGCGAGCAGGCCCGCGAGTTCGAGACCGGTCTCTTCGCCTCCGACGAAACCCGCGAATGGGCCGCCATGACCCGGGCCGGCCGCGCCCTGGCCGACGCCGCCCTGCGCGACATGGCCGAGATCGGCGGCTTTCCCCGCGAGGGCGGCCGCGTGCTCGTGCTCGCCGGCAAGGGCCACAACGCCGGCGACGCGCTCATCGCCGCCGGCCGTATCGCCGAAACCAATACCAACGTCCGCGTCGACGTCCTCTTCGCCTTCGGCTCCCGCGCGCTGCGTCCGCTCGCCGCCCGCGCCTGGCGCGACCTCGCCCCCCGCGCCACCGTGGTCGACGCGCCCGATCCGGCCGGCCACGACCTCGTGCTCGAGGGCGTCTTTGGTTTTCAGTTCCGCCCGCCGTTGCCCGCCGCCGTCGCCGACCTCCTGCGCATGGTCAACGCGTTGCCCGTGCGCATGAGGGTCGCCGTCGACCTGCCCGCCGGCCTCGACGCCCCCGACGCCTTCCGCGCCGACTTCACCTACGCCACCGGCATCGTCAAACCCCCGCTCCTCGCAGACCTTCCCGCCGCCGGCCGCCCCCGCTACCTCGACCTCGGTTTCTTCCCGCCCGCCGCCCAAACAAAGTGTCACTCATTAAGTGACACTTCTCCGGCGGCTCCCTCGGGTGACCGGGCAAAGTGTCACTTAATGAGTGACACTTTGCCGGGGGCCGACGGCGTGTTGACGCCCGGGGTGTTGGCGCCGCTGGCGGGGTGGCGGGATCCGCGGGCGGACAAGCGCACGTTTGGCCACGTGTTCATCGTCGGGGGCTCGCGGGCGTTTCCGGGGGCGGTGCTCCTGAATGTGCTGGCGGCGCTGCGCAGCGGGGCGGGGCTGGTCACGGCTTTCGTGCCGGAGTCGCTGGCGGCGGCGTTCGCCGCCCGCGCGCCGGAGGCGATGTGGGTGGGCTGGCCGGAGACGCCGGACGGCGGCCTGGCGCTGGAGGGCGAACATCTGTTGCGCGAACGACTGGCGCGTTGCTCGGCGCTGCTGATCGGGTCGGGGCTCGGCCGCGAGCCGGAGACGCTCGCGATGGTGCGCTCGGTGGTCTCGTTGGTCGAGACGCCGCTGGTGCTCGACGCGGATGCGTTGCAGGCGGAGATCGTGGCCGCGGGCCAGGCGCCGCGCATCCTCACGCCGCACGCGGGGGAGTTTGCTCGTATCGAAAAAATGGTGACGGACGACATGGTCGTCGTGCGCAAGGGGCCGCTCACCCGCGTGGAGCACCGTGGTGCGCGCCGCCATTCGCTCGCCGGCGGCCCGGTGCTGGCGCGCGGGGGCAGCGGGGACCTGCTGGCCGGCCTGATTGCGGG
>JBDRJH010000116.1:0-8619 GCA_043815125.1 Verrucomicrobiota bacterium | reverse complement strand
GACGCAAAAAAGGCCCCGGTGTGCGCCGGGGCCGTCGAGAGGGGCGGATAGGGCGGGCTTGGCTGGCCCGGGGCGGGGATCAGAAGCCGATGTTCACGATGGGGAATACCTTGGGGAGCGGGTCGAATTGGTCCCAGTCGCGGGAGTCGACCTGGTTCCAGAGTCCGATTTGCACGCCCTTGAGGGTGTCGGCGTAGTTGACGAGGCCCAGCTGCACGCCGTGGACGTGCCGGGCGGTGTTGACGATGCCGAGTTGGGCACCGGTGACGTCCACGGTGTCGATGTCGTTCCAGCTGACGATGCCGGTCTGCAGGCCGGTGAGTGGGGCGGTGTTGTGGTTGATCCAGCCGCCCTGCCAGCCGGTCACGGGACCTTCGGTGCGGTTGAACAGGCCCCACTGGACGCCGGTGGTGGTGCCGCCGACGTGGTTGTAGAGCGTGAAGAGGCCG
The DNA here is from genome assembly GCA_043815125.1 of Verrucomicrobiota bacterium. GTDB lineage: Bacteria > Verrucomicrobiota > Verrucomicrobiia > Opitutales > Opitutaceae > JAUWBF01. Next base: position 8,170 of record JBDRJH010000116.1, on the reverse strand, counting down.
CCGAGGCCCTTGAAGTCGCCGGTGGTCGAGTGGGCGAAGCCGATGTCGAGGCCGGTCATGTTGCGGTTCTCGCCGTAGATCTGGATGCGGACGCCCTTCACGTCTTCGGTGGCGTCGACGAGCTGGGGTTCGGGGGCCCATGCGGAGGCTTGGAAGACGTTGTCGGCGCGCAGGGTGCCGAGGGATGCGATGGCCAGGGTGAGCAGAGGCAGTGTCTTGGTGATGTTCATAGGGTGGAGGAGGGGTTTGTCGGTCATCGGGGTGATGACGGCTTCCATTGTGGCCACATTTGCCGGACGTGCAGCCACCCGGGGCCACTTTCGCGTAAGCAAAGTATAAAACTCGCCGCCGGCATGGGGGACAACCCCTGCGCAATCCTCGCCAACCCATGCGGAGCGACCGGAGGCGCGGCCCGCTAGGCTGTCATGCAGCACGCCGCATGGGCGTGATAAACCCGCTTAATCACCCACCAAACCTCCATGAAATCCCTCCGCTCCCTTGTCGTGTTGACCGCACTCGCGGCCGGTCTCGCCCCCGTCGCCTCACTCGCCGCCAGTCCCTGGTCCGTGCGCGTGGCCGCCACCTACCTTGAGACCACCGACGGCTCCACCAACCCCGCCGTGCCCGTCAATATCGAGGACAAATGGATCCCCGAGATCGACATCAGCTACGCCTTCAACGCCCACTGGTCGGCCGAGCTGGTGCTGACCAATCCGCAGGAGCACAACGTCCGCTCGGCCGGCGCCGCCCTCGGCAGTTTCAAGCACCTTCCTCCCACGCTGCTGGGCAAATACACCTTCAACCCCGAGGGCAAACTGCGCGCCTACGTCGGCGCCGGCGTCAATTTCACGCTCATCTTCGACGACGACCTCGCGGCCGGCCTCAAGCTCGACAACTACAGCGTCGGACCCGCCGGTCAGGTTGGCGTCGACTATCAGATCGCCGACGGCTGGGCCCTCAACATTGACGTGAAGCGCGCCATGCTGCGCACCGATGTCACCGCCGCCGGGGCCAAGGTCACCCGTCTGGAACTCGACCCCTGGCTCTACTCGGTCGGCGTTCGTTATCAATTCTGAGTCCATCGCGCCTCGGATTTCACGCGCACGGGGGGCTCCGCATGGAGCCCCCTTTTTTGCGCTCAACGCGGATCAAGCACCACGACGTAGAGCCACGTCACGCCCAGGGAAAACACCACCATGCCCGAGCCCGCGTAGACGAAAACAACCACGTTCGGCACCAGCCAGGCGATCAGACCGAGCACGCCGTTGCCCAGCAACATCACCGTCCAGAAGTCGTTCCAATGCCGACGTCGCGCCGAGCCGTCCACCGGCGGCAGCAAGCTGTCCTTGTGCGCCTGCTCCCCGGCGAGATTGGCCCGCCGGATCGTTTGCACGTCGTTTGGATCGGGCACGCCCGCTTCTCCATCGGGATTGGCGTGCACGAACTCCCGGTGCCGTCCCAATTGATGGTGGACGGGGCCGGGGTCCGGTTCGGGCTTTGGCGCGTCCGCGGGAGGCAGGCTGGGCGGATGACGCGGCATGGCGGGGGGAGCTCAGATCGCCGGTTTGAGTTCGACGATCAGATCCGGCGCGATGGCCTCGAGATCCGCGCGCACCCGGTCCAAACCCACGCCGGCCGGCAGGGTCAACAACGCGCGAATCTTGAACAACGTGCCCCCGCCCATCGGCGCGTCGGTGCGCTCCGAGCTAAGATCCTCGATGTTCAGCCCGTGTGCGGCGAGCGAGCCGGTGACGCGCCGCAGGATGCCCGGCTGGTCCTGACCGACGGCGTCGAGCGTGACCCGCACCGCATTCTCATCGGCGGCGGGCGTGCTGTCCTCGCGCAGCAAGGTGACCTTCAGCCCGGAGCCCTCGAGTTCGCCCAGCGCCGCGCCCAGCTCGTCGGCCCGATCCGCGGGCACCTCGACACGGAGTATGCCGGCGAACTGTCCGCCGAGCCGGCACATGCGCGACTCCAGCCAGCTGCCGCCGTGCTCGGCGATGGGCGTGGCGACGGCTTTGACGAGACCCGAACGATCCGGGCCGATGACGGTGATGATAAAAGTGGTCAACATGGGAGGAAAGGGGACACCCTACACTCTGCGCGCCCCGCCCCCGCGTGCAAAGGAGAAGATGCGAAACCCCCACACTTGCCCGCCCCGCGCCCGCCACACGAACCCGCCCCGCGCCAGCCTTCCGCCGCCTCCCGGCCACCCTCCCGCCTTCGCCGGCACCGCCCTGCGCGACCGCGGCCGCGCGGACCCTGCCCAATAAAAACTAACCTATCTGGTTAGTTTTTAATTTTGAGCGACGTCCGGCGCGTCGGCCCGTCTTGGCGGCGGGGATTCGCGCGGCGGGGCTCCTGCGGGTGGCGGGGCGAAGGGCGCGGGACTCGATGCGTGCATTTTGACTTCGCGGGGTTTGGGCTTTCGGACAGAGCGCAAAAAGCGTGTGCTGGCCGACAATCCCTTTGCCATGCCGTCCTCACCCGAACCATTGCCCATCGACCGCCGCCTCCGCCAGGAAACCCTCCTCGCCCGCGAACGCGTCTACCGGTTCGGCCAGGCCACGCCGCTCGAACGCCTCACGCTGCCCGGCACCGAACCCGGGCCCGAGGTCTGGGTCAAACGCGAGGACCTCTCCGCGGTCAAATCCTACAAATGGCGGGGCGCCTGCAACCGCATGGCCGTGCTCACCGCCGACGAACGCGCCCGCGGCGTCGTCACCGCCTCCGCCGGCAACCACGCGCAAGGCGTCGCCCTCGCCGCCCAACAGCTCGGCGTCAAAGCCCGCATCCACATGCCGCGCTCGACCCCGCGTGTGAAGCAAAACGCCGTGCGCCACCACGGCGGCGCGTTTGTCGAGATCGTGCTCTCCGGCGACAGCTACGACGAGGCCGTGACCGCCGCGCGCGCCGACGAGGCCGCCAACGGCGCGGTTTACGTGCACGCCTACGACGACCTGCTCGTCATGGCGGGGCAGGGCACGCTGGCCGATGAAGTTGTTCTCTCCGGCCACGGCCCGTTCGATGCCGCCTACCTGCAGATCGGCGGCGGCGGCATGGTGTCGGGCGTGTCCAACTGGCTGAAAACCTACTGGCCCGCCATGGAGCTGGTCGGCGTCGAGGGCGCCGGCCAGGCCTCGATGAAGGCCGGCCTTGCCGCGGGCAAACCGGTCACGCTCGAGCAGGTCGACATCTTCTGCGACGGCACCGCCGTGCGCAAAGCCGGCGCGTTGCCCTTCGAGGTCTGCCGCGACACGCTCGTCCGCGTCGAAACCGTGACCAACGCCGAGGTCAGCGCCGCCATCCGTGTATTGTGGGAACAACTACGCTGCATCTCCGAGCCCTCCGGCGCGATGGGGCTGGCGGCCGTTCTCAAGAACCGCGCGGCGCTGGCCGGCCAGCGCGTGCTGATCGTCATCACCGGGGCCAACATCGACTTTCTGCAGCTCGGCCTGATCGCGCAGTCGCAGGGGTCGGCCGGCGGTCACGCGCGCACGATCCGCGTAAAAATCCCCGAGCGTCCGGGCACCATGCTCGGCCTGCTCGACGGCTGCTTCGCCGGGCTCAATATCACCGATTTTCAATACGGCAAAACCGACGCCGCCGGCGCCTGGCCCGTCTTCACCCTCGGCGCCGAGGACGCCGCGCTGCTCGCCGGATTGCCCGCCAGGTTCGCGGCCGGTGGCTACGACTGGGAGGACGCCGCCGAGCACGTGGACACGGCCTTCCGCGCCATCGCGCTGCGCGGCGATCTGTTGACGGCCCCGTTGTTCCTGCGGCTCGATTTCTACGAGCGGCCGGGGGCGTTGCATGATTTCCTCGACCAGTTGGTGCGCGATCGCGCGGACATCGTTTACTTCAACTACCGCCAGTCGGGTGAGCGCATCGGCCGCGCGTTGATCGGCCTGGACTTCGCGTCGGCGGACGCACGCGCCGCCTTCACCGCCGCGCTGCCCGCCCACGGCGAAGGCTACCGCAGCTGCGCGCCGGTCGACGACGCCACGCGGGCACGGTTGCTGGGGCGGGCATGAGTCATGCGTAGGGGCATCGCTCGCGAGGCCTGTTGTGCGAGCCTTGCGGAAACCGACGTCGTCGACCGGTCGCGTTGAACGGGCTTCGCGAGCGAAGCCCCTACCAAGATGCCGCGCTCAGCGTCGCAGTTGCTCGATCCAGTGGCCGCCCTGGTTGCGGTAGGCGTTGAACCCTTCCTCGCCGAGGGCCGTGGTCATATCGGCGGTGACCTTGTCGGCGAGCGCCTTGAGCGCGGCCTTCTGGTCGTCCTTGGACAGCTGCTTGTCCTCGCGGATGGTCTTGGCGGCGGTGTCGGACTCGGCGTGCATCGCGTAGAGGCGGTCGGCGGTGCCGGCGGGCAACTCGAGGCGGTATTCCAAATTGGACAGGGTGCCGAACTCTCGGTCGGTCGACTTGACGTAGTCGGCATTGCGCTTGGCACCGAGCAACGCGGCGATCTCCGCCTTCATGGCCTTTTCGGCCTCGGAGCGCTTTTGCCAATCGATGTTGCCGCCTCGATTTTCGTAGGACCAGGTTTCGTCAAAGACGGATTGGAGGCGGTGGATTTGCCGGAACTCGTCCTCGGTCGGCTGCATGTGGGCGAGCTGGGACTTGAGCTGGCGAGCGGTGTTTGAATTGCGCAGGTTCCACTCCTCCAGTTCCTGCGGGGTGAGCGCGGCGGCGAGGTCCTTCTGATACTCCTCGTTGAGGAAACGCAGCTTTTCCTGGTCGCGTTCGAGCATGAGGCCCTGGGCCTCCAGGTGGATCTGCGAGCGCATCTCGTCGTGGTCCTGCTTGATGCGGGTTACGAGCAGGGCCTTGTCCTCGGTCAGAATGCCTTCGTCGGTATACTGGGAGAACATGTTCCAGGTGATGCCGGCGAGACGCGCCTGTTCGCCGAGGTCGCGCATAAGCTGCATCATTTGTTGCTGCTTCTCGCGCTGCTCCTTGTTTTGGGCGTAGCCGCCCTGCCAGTAGTTGAAGCTTCCGCCGCGGTTGAGCGCGGCCATGCCCTCGCGGAAGCGGCGCATGATGGCGCCCTCGGCGAGGGTCTTTATCGTGTCCTCGGGCAGGCCGAGCCGGCGGAGTTCGTCGAGTCCAGTCGCGAGGTCGCCGGTTTGCAGACGGCTGACCAATGCGGGCAGTTGTGCGAACTCGCGCTTGGCGGCTGAGGCCGACGATGACGTTGTCGCGGGGGGTGGCGACTCGGACGCCGACGAGACGGACGTCGGGGAGGCGGGCTGACGAAAGTGAACGATGGCGAGCCCGAGGTTCGCGAGCAGGGAAAGGGCGAGGATGACGGGGTAGGGGCGCATGGCGAAGAAGGTGTCTTCGCTAGCGGATTTTTCGGTGGGCGTCACAACAAACCTCCGAGGCTTGGGACGATATTATGGGTTCACTCGCTCTTCCCAAACGCCCGCAGTTTGTCCGGGTTGCGGTGGCCGTAGATGGCGGTGATCTTGCCGTCGCGCACATCCAGGGTGATGGCGCTGACGACGGTTTCGTTTTCGATGAACACCACTCCCGGGGCGCCGTTGAAGCGAGTCGGGCGGATCTCGCGACCGGCTGACGCGTGGTTGCGCAGGATGCCGATGAAGAACTTGGCGATGACCGCGCGGTCGGTGAGCACCTTGGGCACCGCGCTGGCCTTGCCGCCGCCGTCGGAGTAAAGCGCCGCGCCTTCGCCGAGCAGGTCGAGCAGCGGTGCGATTTCGCCCTCGCGGCAGGCGGCGAGGAAGCGTTGCAACAACGTCTCGTGCTCGGCGCGGGTGGCGGTGAAGCGGGGGCGCTCGGCCCGCACGCGTTCGCGGGCGCGCGAGACGAGCTTGCGGCAGGCGGGCTCGGATTTGTCGAGGATGCCGGCGATCTCGGCAAAGTCGTGGCCGAAGACGTCGTGCAGGAGGAAGCCGGCGCGCTCCACCGGCGAGAGTTTCTCCAGCACGAGCAGCAGCGCGATGGACACGCTGTCGTCGATCTCGACGTCGGGCGCGGGCACGGCGTGGGCCTCCACCAATGGCTCGGGCAACCAGGTGCCAAAATACTGTTCGCGGCGCACGCGGGCGGATTTGAGCCGGTCGAGGCAGAGGCGGCTGACCACGCGCACGAGCCAGCCGCGCGGGGAGTCGAGCTGGCCGGCGTCGCGCCAGCGCGACCAGGCGTCCTGCACGATGTCCTCGGCGTCGCTCACCGATCCCAACATGCGGTAGGCGACGCCCATCAGCAGGTCGCGATGGGTCTCGAATTCGGCGGCGCGGGAAGCGGGGTCGGGCGTCATTGCAGGGCGGGGAAAAGCGCACAGCTCTTCGCATGGCCGAGCGCGCGTTTCAAGGTCGGGTAGAGGCGCATGCCGACCAGGTTGACCGCGATCTCGGCGAGCGCGGCCCGGCCGAGGCGTGCTTTGAGCCGGGGCAGGAGGGCGGGGTCCATCTCTTCGTTGAGCGCGACGGCGCGGGCGTAGTCGTGGAGGTCGCGTTGTTCGGCGTCGAGGCCCTGGCCGCCGTGCAGCGCGCCTTGGATGACGGTTTCGGCGACGCCGGCTTCGCGGGCGATTTTGAGGGCGAGTTCGGTGCAGGGGCCACAATCCTGCGCGCGCATACCGGCGATTTTCGCGATGTGCAGGGCTTCGGTGGACGCGGCGCTTTGCACGCGGGCCATGGGCATGGCGGCCTCGAAGGCGCGAAACGCCTCGGGCGAGGCGTCGGCCAGCTCGAGCAGGTAGCTGACATCGTAGTCGAAGTGACGGCCAAAGTCGCGCAGGGTTTGGCGCGAGGCGGCCAGCGGATCGGCGGGGGCGTTGATGTTCGTGGCGGTGTGTTGGGCGGAATCGGCGGAGTGGGTGTTCATACGACTCAAGGACGATTTTGCCGCAGAAAGTGTGACCGCGGGAAAAAATTGGGGACGGGTTGTCCGAAACGTGTCCGTTGATTCGTTGTGTCTATGTAACCACCTCAATCCACACGTTCACCATGAGCACTTCCGCCTCCGATTATCCTGTTTTCAGTCCCTATCTCACCGTTCGTGACGCGGCTCGCGCCATCGATTTCTACAAGTCCGCCTTTGGCGCGACCGAGCGGTTTCGCCTTGCCGACAAAACGAGTGGCAAGGTCGGCCACGCCGAGCTCCTGATCGCCGGCAACCTGATCATGCTCGCCGATGAAAATCCGCAATGGGGCAACAAGTCCCCGGCCATGCTCGGGGGCAGCCCGGTCACGTTTTGCCTGATGGTGGAGAATGCCGACGCGGCAGTGGAGCGAGCCGTCGCGGCCGGCGCCACCGCGGCCATGCCCGTGGCCGATCAATTCTACGGTTTTCGCAGCGGGAGCGTGACCGATCCGTTCGGGCATGAGTGGATGCTGCAGCACGAGATCGAGAAGGTTTCGCCGGAGGAACTGCAAAAGCGGTGGGACGCGATGTCGGCGCAGTGCGGCGGCGGCGAAGGCGGCGGAGCGGCCGGTTGATGGCGGCAGCGGCATTTTTTAACGCAAAGACGCGGAGTCGCAAAGGCCGCAAGGTGGAGCGACTTGCCCCAAGGCGCTCGGTTTGACGCGGTCACTCGCCGCTCGAACGCGTTGGGGGCAACGCGTTCCACGTGTGTCCGGGTCGACTCTGCGCAGCCCCGAGCGTGAGCTTGGGGACGGCCGGGCGAGGGGGGGGCGCGAAAACCTCCCTGAGCTCACGCTCAGGGCTACATCTCAGAAGCCGGCGAGGATCGCGCGGAGCTCGGCGGCGGGGTCGTCGTGGTCCTGCTCGACGGCGAGTTGCAGGGCGTTCTCCAGCAGGGGACGGGCCTCGGCGGCGCGGCCGGTTTTCAAGAGGTGTTTGCCGAGGAGGATGCGGGGGAGCATCCAGTCGGCCTTGGACTCGACGCAGACGCGGAGCTGGGGCTCGGCCTCGGGTTCGCGGCCGGCGGCGATGAGCGCCTGCGCGAGGCTGAAGCGGAAGAGCGGGTTGTCGGGCTGACGTTCGACCAAGGCGGCGAACTGGGCGACGCGGTCCATGGTCAGAGCGCGAGCACGCGCACGAGCACGCCGGTGAGGTTGTCGTTGCCGCCGCGGGCGAGGCTTTCGCTCACGACGGACTCGAGGATGGTTTCGACCGTATGCCCGGAGTCGAGGTATTGGGCGAGTTCGTGGTCGGGGATGAGACCGGTGATGCC
>JBDRJH010000115.1:0-5862 GCA_043815125.1 Verrucomicrobiota bacterium | reverse complement strand
TTCCGGATCGGTCATCTTGCCCAGATGGATGATGTTCAACTCGCGGTTGGTGCAGTCCATGATCGCCTTGCGCACCACGCCGCTCAGCTCCTGGTAATTGCCTCTCCACAGCTGCTTGTTCAGCCAGGACAACGCCAGCGGGTTGATCGACCGGACACGGTAGGCCGGGAAAATCGCGGTCAAATCCATCAGAAACTTACGGACCAACGGCTCGATATCCTCCCGGCGTTCGCGCAGGGCCGGCACGCGCACCACCGCCGGCATGACAAAGAGCAGCTCTTCCAGAAAGGGACAGTCGACGCCCTGACCGTTTTCGTCGCACTCGGTTGCGCCAAAAACCAACCGCAGCGGCCGGTCACGGTCGCGTCGGCGGCGAGCGATGCGCAGATACTCGATCAGCTGCGCCTGTTGGACGGGCGGCAGCTTCTCAACCTCGGGCAGAAAAAAGGTGCGCGGAGCCCCCTCGTTCAAACGATCCAACGAGCAGGCGTTGGCCAAGCCCTCGGAGGTCACGTCGTGATGCGACAGGATAACCGGGTAGCCGCCCGGGTCGCCGGACATCGCCTGATACTCACGCGCCAGCAGCTCAAACTCCGTGCCCGGCTCCGCGCGCAGGATGACACCCAGCGGATCTTGACGAGCCTTCCAGAGCTGGGCGAGCACGCCGCGCATCTGCGGACTGCGGGCAATCACGTGCAACGGACGATAATTGCACTCCTGGGCCGTCCACGGAATGGCCGAGCCCGAGGCGGTGTCCGGCACGGGGATTTTCGCCGCCTGATCCAGCAACCGCCGCAATGCGTCCAAGGCCCGGCGGGGATTGATCGGCTGGAGCAGGGCTTCGTTCAACCCGCGCGAAAACAAAGGGAGAACGTCGTCCACCTGCTCGCGGGCGGCCAGCAGGAGAATCCGCGTGTCCGGCGACAGCCGTCTGACCGTGCTGATCAGACCGCCGGTGTCACGGCCGGGAGCCTGCAAAGCGCCGTGGGAAAGCACGCACAATTGACAGGAACGCGAGGCCAGCACCCGCTGCACCTCGTCGTCATCCGGACAGGCCGCCACATGGGCGCCTAGATCGGTGAGCAGGAGGGAAAACAGGCTGCGGAGACTGGCATCGGAAATACAGACGACAACGTTGGGCGACATGCCGGGAGGGGAAAAAGGAGTGGGAAGCCGGAGTGAGGCATCGGGTCCCGCTTCGAGGATGTTTTAATAAGGGCGACCGCGGAAAAAACGGATCGGGCGACTGGGCGGAGGCACCTCGGGCGCAGGCTGTGCGGCCGCAGCCGTCGCGAGGCCGGCATCGGAGGATTTTTCGGCGGTCGCCTCGACCGTAACCGGGGCGGCCCCAGGCGCGGGCGCGGGTGCCGGACGATCATTGATCACCGGCAACTGGGCCAGCGTCTCGGGCGTGAGATGTTTCATGGTCATGTTGGTGACCATGCGAGTGGAGGCCATGTTGGCCTTGTCTCCGGCGAGGATCAAAAGCACTAGCTGGTCGGTGCGTCGCAGGAGCAGCCAGCGCTCGGCGTAGCGCAGCACGTAGTCGTCGCAAGGCAGGAAGTTTTCATCCATCGTCTCATACATCGCGGTGATGCGACGCTGCGCGTCCGAGAACACCTCGGGGCTGATGAAGACCGGCATGCGGTTGACGTAAATCCGCCCTTCAAAACCGAAGAGGCAGACGCCTTCGATCCCTGGCAGATCGAGGATGTTGTCGAATAGTTTGCTGATTTCCATGGCTGCGGGGGTCACTGGGTTAGGATTGGGCGATGATCTGACGCATCTGCGCGACGATCTCCGTCACGCGGGCGCGGTTGTTGAGGATGACGCCGATGGCTCCGCCCTGGTGGGGCATGCTTACCACGGTCAACGACTTGCTCTGTATGTGGGCCTCGTGGAAATCCTCGAGCCCCAGGGACTCGCCGATCAGGCCGGCAACCTGCTGAAAATAGATCAAAACGTTGGCGAGGACATCGACCTCGTTTCCTTCCTGCACAAGCACGTCTCCCGCCTCGGAGCAATGGACATAGCCGAGGACATGGGGGGACTGCATTATCTGTTGGACCGCCGTGTTGTTTGGCATGGCTGATAGGTTTGTTTTCACGCAGGTGGCTTACTTGCAGCTACCATGCCAGATTCAGCCGATGTTACTTTTTCATTGTCATGTAACACCACCGGGATTCCCCCTCTGGGAGCGGCCGTTTTTTTCGCCTTTGACAGCCCACGAGGGCGGTCGTTACGTCACACGCCCAATCCAGCGGCGGTCACCCGTTTAAACATCAAATCATGGCTTCGTCCCTACTCGGCTACTTTTCCAACGACATCGGCATCGACCTCGGCACCGCCAACACCCTGGTCTACGTGAAGGACAAGGGCATCGTGCTGCGTGAACCCTCGGTGGTCGCGCTCGACACCGTCAGCCGCAAGGTCCGCGCCGTCGGCGACGAGGCCAAACGCATGTTGGGCCGCACGCCTGGCAACATCACCGCCATCCGCCCGATGAAGGACGGCGTCATCGCCGACTTCGACGTCACCGAGGCGATGTTGAAATACTTCATCCGCAAGACGCACAACAACGCCCTGCGCGTCGCCCCCCGCGTCGTCATCGCCATTCCCTCCGGCATCACCGAGGTCGAGCGCCGCGCGGTCAAGGACTCCGCCACCCACGCCGGAGCGCGCTACGTGCACATGATCCCCGAGCCCATGGCCGCCGCCATCGGCGTGGGCCTGCCCATCGACGAACCCGCCGCCAACATGATCGTCGACATCGGCGGCGGCACCACCGAGATCGCCATCATCTCGCTTTCGGGCATCGTATTCAGCAAATCGATACGCGTGGCCGGCGACGAGCTCGACAACGCCATCGTCAACTACATGAAGCGCGCCTACAACCTGCTCATCGGCGAACGCACCGCCGAGGAGATCAAGATGCGCGTCGGCTCCGCCTACCCCCTCGACGAGGAGCTTTCCATGGAGGTCAAGGGCCGCGACTCCGTGGCCGGCCTGCCCAAGACAATTCACATCACCTCCCAGGAGATCCGCGAGGCGCTCAGCGACCCCATCGCCTCGATCGTCGATGCCGTGCGCAGCACGCTGGAGCGTTGCCCGCCCGAGCTGTCCGCCGACCTCGTCGACCGCGGCTTCGTCATGGCCGGCGGCGGCGCGCTCATCCGCGGCATCGACCGCCTGCTCAGCGAAAAGACCGGCCTGCCCGTCATCGTCGCCGACGACCCTCTTTCCGCCGTCGCCAACGGCACCGGCGCCGTGCTCGACGATCTCAACTGGGTGCTCGAAAACGTCTGACCGCGCCGCCCCCCGGCCGGCTTGCAATAAAGACTCGCCGAGGGGACCGGATTCAGCCGACCTTCGCCCACCGTGCCGTCCCCACGTATCGACCAAGCCCGTCCCTACCTCACCCTGGGCATCGTCCTGCTCGCCTGGCTCGTGCTGCCCACGGTCGTCAAGCGCGTGCTGCGCGTGAGTTTCTACGAACTGCAGGCCCCGGTTGAAATCAGCTTTTCCTATCTGCGCGACCTCCAGGATTTCTGGTCGCTGAAGACCCGCTCGAAAAACGAGATCATCGAGGCCGCCCGCGACCAGGCCCGCGGACTCGGCGCCGCCTACGAGTTGACGTTGCAGGAAAACGCCGCGCTGCAGGGACAGATCGAGCGCCTCGAAACCCTGCTGCGCCTGCCCTCGCAAACCGACTACCGCTCGGAGCCCGCGCGCGTCGTGCTGCGCGATTTCAACGCCTGGTGGCAGCGCGTCACCATCCGCAAGGGCTCCGCGCACGGCATCACCGTGGGCTCGCCCGTGATCTACGCCGGCGGCGTGGCCGGGCGCGTCACCGAGGTGCACGCCTACACCTCGGTGGTCGAGCTCATCAGCAGCCCCGGCGTGCGCATCGCGGCCACCTTCGAGGGCGATGATCGGCCGGTCGGCTTTCAGGGCGGCGTCAACGCCCCCTTCGTCGCACCCCGCGGCCGGGTCGAGTTTGTGCCGCTCGACATCTTCGCCACGCCGGGCCAGCCGCGTCGCCTGGTCACCTCGGGTCTTGGCGGCGTCTACCCGGCCGGCCTCGCGCTCGGACGGGTGATCTCGCTGGACACGGATACCGACGGACTCTTCAAGACCGGCGGAGTGCAGCTCGACCCGCGCCTCGGCGAGCTCAACGAGGTCGTTGTGCTCGTCCCCCTGTCCTCCGCTCCATGAACCGGGTGGCCCGACAATACGCAGTGGTCTCCCTGACCGCGCTCGGACTGGCGCTGCTCGTGCGCGTGTTTAACCACCACCTGGCCCCGCTGCACCTGTCGCTCAACGTCGGCGGGCTGCTGATCACGCTCGCCGCGCTGCGCCTGCATCCCAAGGCCGCGCTCGCCTCGGCCTTCACCATCGGGCTCGGGCTCGACGCGGTCAGTCCCGTGCCCTTCGGTCAAAACGCCCTGCTGCTGCTCACCGCGTGTTGCCTCGTGATCGGCGTGCGTCATCGCATTCCCCGCGAGGAACTGCCCGTCGGCATCGCGGTCGCCGTGGTCATCAACCTCTTTTTGCTCATCGCCCGCACGCTGGCCTTTGCCGACGCCTGGCCCGACCCCGCGGCCGGCTGGCTGCGCGTATTCAGCGATCTGGTCGCCTCGCAGGTATTCGTCGTGCTGATCGCACCCTGGTTCTTTTCGTTGCAACGCCACAGCCTCGTCTGGCTCGGCGCCGACTCCGTGCAAACAACGGCCAACCGCTACGGATAACCGCCATGGCCGACATCATCACACCGCGCGCCGGCGGACTGGTCGAATCACACCGCGGCTACGATCCGCGGGTCATCCTGTTTTACTTTATTCTCGCCGGCCTGCTGCTGACCCTGGCCGGCGGACTCGCCTACCAGCAGCTCATCAAGTCCGACTACTACCACGAAAGCGCCAAGGTCCAGAACCAGCGCCGCATCCTCATCCCCGGCCCGCGCGGCAACATCTACGACCGCGAGGGCCGCCTGCTCGTCGGCAACCGCGCGCGCTTCGCCGTCACCCTCTACCTCGACGAGCTGCGCCCCGAGTTCCGCCGCGAATACCTGCGCATCCGCAACAACTACCGCGAGGCCGACGACATCAACCTGCCCTCCGCCGGCCAGATCGAGATCCTCGCGCGCCACAGCGTCGTCCAGCGCTACCTCAACCAGGTCAACCGCATCATCGCCCGCGACGCGCGGGTCGACTCCAACGACCTGCACCGCCATTACCTCCAGCAGCGCCTGCTGCCCTTTGTGCTCATCGAGGACCTCTCGCCCGAGGAATACGCGCGGCTCTACGAACAGCTCCCGGTCTCCTCTCCCCTGCAACTCTACACCTCGAGCACCCGCTACTACCCCTACGGCCCCGCCGCCGCGCACACGCTTGGCTATGTCTCGATCAACAACGCCATCGAGGCCTCCGAGGATTTCCCCGGCTCCGACCTGCGCACCTTCAAAATGAAGGGCGCCATCGGTCGCAACGGCCTCGAGGCCAGGTTCGACGAACGCCTTCAGGGCGAGACCGGCGGCATCATCTACCGAGTCGATCCCTCCGGCTACCGCGTCGAGCCGCCCTTGGAAAAACGCACCCCGGTCCAGGGCGACAGCCTCACCGTATCGCTCGACATCGACCTGCAGGTCGCCGCCGAGCAGGCCATGAGCGAGCTCGGCCTGGCCGGTGCCTGCGTCGCCCTCGATGTTCACACCGGCGAGGTGCTCGCGCTCGCCAGCCTGCCCGCCTACGACCTCAACGACTTTTCGCCGCGCCTCGGCCAGTCCACCGCCGCCCGCATCAACGAACAGGGCGCCTGGATCAACCGCGCCACCCAGGGCCTCTACCCGCCCGGCTCGACCTT
>JBDRJH010000114.1:0-3679 GCA_043815125.1 Verrucomicrobiota bacterium | reverse complement strand
GCGCCCGGGTTTGGGGAGGCTGTCGTCCATGACGGCGTCGCGCAAGCGTTGGCGGTCCTCGTTGGCGGCGTGCGGGGTGACGGCGACGATGAGCGGTTGCCGGCCGAGGGGAATCTCACGCCGGATGCGGGCGGTGGCGGCGATGCCGTCGAGCCGGGGCATTTCGGAGTCCATCAGCACCAGGTCGTGACGTCCGCTGAGGGCGGCTTCGAGGGCGGCCTGGCCGTCGTCGGCGAAGGCGGGTTGGTAGCCGAGGCGTTTGAGCAACATGCCGGCGACTTTTTGGTTCACGGGATTGTCGTCGGCCACGAGGATGTTGAACGGGTGGGCGGCGGCGAAGTCGGCGTGGGGTTGCGCGGCCTCGGGACTGGCGCCGATGGCGGACGGATCGGGCCGGGTGTCGGCCACGGCGACGTGAAAGGTGGAGCCGCGGCCCTCGATGCTCTCGACCCAGATGCGGCCGCCGTGGAGTTCGGCCAGGCGTTTGCTGATGGAGAGGCCGAGGCCGGTGCCGCCGTGGGTGCGGGTGGTGGAGCGGTCGGCTTGGTTGTAGTCCTGAAAGAGGCGGTCGATGCGGTCGGCGGGGATGCCGATGCCGGTGTCGGTGACGGCGAGGTGGAGTTGGTTGTCCACCAAGGAGACGTCGAGGGTGACGCTGCCGGTGGTGGTGAACTTGATGGCGTTGGCCACGAGGTTCACGAGGATTTGCTGGATGCGGGTGGGGTCGCCGACGACGTGGTCGGGCAGGCCGGGCGCGAGGCGGGTCTCGAGTTTGAGGCCCTTGGTGCGGGCGGCGCCGCGCAGGCAGTCGAGGGCGCGGTTGATGCCGGTGGCGAGGTGAAAGGGGCGCAGGTCGAGTTCGAGCCGGCCGGATTCGATCTTGGAGAGGTCGAGGATGTCGTTGACGAGGGCGAGCAGGATCTCGCCGGCGGAGCGGATGGTCTCGGTGCAGTCGCGCTGGGCGGCGGTGAGGTTGGCGTCGGTGAGCAAGGTGCTCATGCCGATGATGGCGTTGAGCGGGGTGCGGATTTCGTGGCTGGTGGCGGCGAGGAAGCGGCTCTTGGCGGCGGAGCTTTGCTCGGCGACGGCGCGGGCGGCCTCGAGTTCGCAACGCGTTTGTTCGAGCCGGGCGATGGTCCTTTCCTGCGCGTGCAGGAGGCGGCGCAGTTCCAGAGCGTTGACGACATGGCGGCTGAGAATGCGCAGGGTCCGGAGCTGGTTGTCGTCGAGCTGGCGGGGACGCCGGTCCACCAGGCAGAGCGAGCCGAGGGCGAAGCCGTCGTGGGTGATCAGCGGGGCGCCGGCATAAAAGCGGATGCCGGGCGGACCGGTGACGTTGTCGTAGTTGGCAAAACGTGTGTCGCGGGTGGCGTCGGGAACCTGCAAAATCTCGCCGTTTGGCTGGCAGATGGTGTGGGCGCAAAACGAGATGCGGCGCGGGGTCTCGGTGATGCCCATGCCGATGCTGGCCTTGAACCATTGGCGGGTCTCGTCGATGAGTGTGATGGAAGCGACGGGTGTGTCGCAGATCTTGGCGGCGATGGTGAGCAGGTCGTCGAATTCGGCCTCGGGGTCGGTGTCGAGAATGGCGCATTCGCGCAGCACGGCCAGGCGCTCGGCCTCGTTGGCGGGCAGGGGATAGGTCAACGGCTCGGTCATGGCGGAGACCAGACGGTCAATGCAGGCAATTTGCAACCGGTCAGCCGAAGAGTCGTTGAAAATTTTCCGCGACGAGTTGGGTCACGGTGTCGTCCGGGAGTCCGAGCGCGGCGGCCAGTCCCTCGGTGGCGGCGGCGATGTTGCCCGGGTGGCTCAGTCCGCCGGGCAACGCGTGGGTTTGCCACGTGGCCGGCGGCGGCATGGCGGGCGCGTCCGTCTCCACCAAAATCCGGTCTTGGGGGATGTTCTTAAAATTCTCCAAAACAGCGGCTTTCGGGAAAGAGTAACCTAATGGGTTACTCTTTTTCGGGGGCAGGAAGGCGGGGTTGAGCGAGAAGTAGGCGCCGAGGGCGGCGAAGCGGGGGATGAGTTCGGCGGGGCCGGCGTAGGCGTGCAGGAGGAAGCCGCGCCCGGGGAGGTTCACACGTTCGAGGATCTCGCAGAGGGTGCCCCAGGCCTGGATGCAGTGGATGGTGACGGGGCGATTTTCGCTGGCGGCGAGGGCGAGTTGCTTGAGCATGACTTCGCCTTGCTCGGGCAACTCGGCGCGTCGCAGGCCGGCGAGGCGGGGATCGTCGGGGCGGGCGGCGAGCATCCAGCGGTCCAGGCCGATCTCGCCGACGGCGGCGCGCGGGTCGGCGTCGAGGCGGGCGCGGAGTTTGGCGAACCAGTCGGGGCTGCGGTTGCCGGCGTCCCAGGGGTGCAGGCCGTAGCTGGGGATGATCCAGGGGTGACGGGCGGCGAGCTCGGCGACGCGGTCCCAGTCGTCCTCGTTGGTGCCGTTGACGACCGCGCCGCCGAGGGGGAGCGCGGCGAGGTCGGCGACGATGGCGTCGAGGTGCGGGGCGAGGGTCTCGTCCTGCAGGTGGTTGTGGGCGTCGAAGAACATCAGGCGGCGGCGACGGCTAGCTGGCGGATGCGGGCGCGCACGGCGGCCAGGCCGTTCCGGCGTGTGGGGGTGAGGTTGCGGTGCAGGCCGAGGTCCTCGATGAGGGTGATTTCGGCGGTGGCGGCGTCGGCCGGTTCGGCGTCGTGGGCGGCTTCGACGACGAGGCCGACGAGGCCCTTGACCATCGGAGAATCGGCGTCGAAGCGCAGTTGCAGACGGCCGCCGCGGAGTTCGGCGAGCAACCAGACGGCGGAGACGCAGCCGGGCACGCGGTTGGCCTCGGTGCGTTCGGAGGCGGGCAGGGGAGGGTGGGCGCGCACGCGCTCGACGACGACGGCGAGGCGTTCCTGGGGGTCTTCGATGAAGGCGAGGTCGTCGCGAAGGCGGCGCTGCTGTTCGGCGATGGTTGACATGGGGCCAACCTACGCGGGGCGGCGCGGGCGGGTCAAAACTCGACGTCGCGGCAGCGGGTGTCGAGTTGGCGGACGATGAGGGCGAGGCGTTGTTCGCCGAGGTTGCCGGCGGGGGCGGCCTCAAGGATTTGGGCGCGGATCTGGCTGGGGTTGCTCACGCGGATGTCGCGCTGGTGGTAGGGAGTGACCCACCAGCCGGGGAAGGTGAGCACGGCGCCGACGCGGATGCGGTCGCCGACGGTCTGGAACATCCAGTCGGAGAGCCACTCGGCCTTGGTGCGGGCTGGCACGATGCCGCGGGTGTCCTCGCCCCATGGATACACGAGCTGGTCGCCGTCGAAGACGATCTCGTGTTCCTTGCGGCCGGGGATGGCCTTCCTGCGGGGGTGGGTCTGGGTCTCGATGGCGAAGACGCCGCTGGGGCCGATGACGACGTGGTGGAGGTTGTCGTCGGGGTCGCGCGAGTCGGCGGGCACGTCGTGGAAGAGGTGGTAGCCGTGCGCGGTGAGGGGGGCGAGGATGGAGGCGACGGCGAGTTCGCCGTCGAGGGCGCGGCGGGCGTGGCGGCGTTCGTCGAGGGTCTTCAGCAGCAGCCAGCCGCCGGCGCCGGCGAGGCCGGCGAAGAGGACGAGGGTGGCGACGAGCGTGGCGATCTGGGGCGCGCCGAAGGCCAGCCGCGGGATCAGCCAGAATCCGGCGGCGAGCACGAGCAGCGAGA
>JBDRJH010000113.1:0-9418 GCA_043815125.1 Verrucomicrobiota bacterium | reverse complement strand
ACCTGCTCTTCATCGACGAGATCCACCGCATCCCCAAGACCGTCGAGGAATACCTCTACAGCGCGATGGAGGACTTCCGCCTCGACATCATGATCGACCAAGGCCCCAACGCCCGCTCGGTCCGCCTCACCATCCCGCGCTTCACCCTCATCGGCGCCACCACCCGCGCCGGCCTGCTGACCGCCCCGCTCCGCTCCCGCTTCACGCTCCAGACCCGCCTCGAATACTACGACGTCCCCACCCTCATGGGCATCGTCATCCGCAGCTGCGGTCTGCTCGGTGTCGCCATCGACGAAGCCGGCGCCAAGGAGATCGCCACCCGTTCCCGCGGCACCCCCCGCATCGCGAACAACCTGATCAACTTCTGCCGCGACTACGCCCAGGAACGCGGCGACGGTAAGATCACCAAAAAACTCGCCTCCGCCGCCCTTGAGCTGCTCGAGATCGACGCTTCCGGCCTCGATGAAATGGACAAACGCGTGCTGCGCGTCATCGCCGAAAACTACGCCGGCGGCCCCGTCGGCCTTGGCACCATCGCCGTCGCCGTCGGCGAAGAAACCGAGACCTTGGAAGAAGTCCACGAACCCTTCCTCATCCAGGAAGGCTACCTGCAACGCACCCCGCAGGGCCGCGTGCTCACGCCGAAAGGCTACCACGCCGTCGGCCTAAAATCCGCCACCCAAGACCGCCTGATTTAAACATCGTCCCCCCGCCTCCACCAAGCCTTCTCCGGCCAACTCTGAGCCTTCGCTAGACTCATCACTTGACGCAAACTTGACTCATTTTGGTCGCCGGACGCGTAACTGGCTCCCAACCCACCCAAACCGTGTCCAACCTCAATCCAGACAAGGCACTTATCTTCCGCATCGTGCATGTGGAGTGTGTTCCATGGATTCTGGATAACGGCCTGCATTGCCGTAACTCCGCCGATCAAGATCCACACTACATCAACATCGGCAGCGAATCTCTCATCGACCGTCGCTCGCGTCACACCGTGCCCATCCCACCGGGCGGCACGCTGAGCGACTACGTGCCGTTCTATTTCACGCCGTTCTCGATCATGATGTATAACATACACACCGGATACGGCGGTGTGCCCAAACGGTCGAACAAGGACATCGTCATCTTCGTCTCATCGCTGCGCCGGGTCCAAGAGCTCGACCTGCGCTATGTGTTTACCAACCAGCACGCCTACGCCATCGATACGGATTATTACAACGATCTAGCCCATCTCTCCCAAATCGACTGGCGGTTGCTCCAAAGCCGTAATTTCAAGACCGAAGACGCCGACCCCGGAAAACAGCTCCGTTATCAGGCCGAAGCCCTGATCCACCATCACGTGCCGCTCAACGCCCTGATCGGTATGGGCTGCCACCACGACTCGGTCCGCCAGCATCTGGAATCCCTTATTGCCCAGCGCAGCCTCAAGCTTACGGTCAAAACAACTCCCCGATGGTATTTCTGACATGATCCACTTCACTCAAGGCAACCTGCTCGATGCTCCCGTCGAAGCCGTGGTCAATACCGTGAACACCGTCGGTATCATGGGCAAAGGGATCGCGCTCATGTTCAAGGAGCGTTTCCCCGAAAACTTCGCCGCCTACGAAGCCGCCTGCAAAGCCGGCAAGGTCGAAGTCGGGCACATGTTTGTCCAAGCCGGCGTCGAGTTGGAAGGGCCACGCTGGATCATCAACTTTCCCACCAAAAAGCACTGGCGCCAGCCGACCAAACTCGAATGGGTTGAGTCCGGGTTGGTTGCGCTCCAGCAGGTCATCCGCGAAAAAAATATCCGATCCATCGGGTTGCCTCCGCTTGGCTGCGGCAACGGTGGTCTCGATTGGTCGATTGTCCGTCCCAAGATCGAGTCCGCGCTGGCCGATCTACCCGATGTGGACGTGGTCGTTTACGAACCTACGGCCAAATACCAGAACGTGGCCAAAAAAAAAGGCGTGGATAAGCTGACCCCGGCCAGAGCCTTGATCGCGGAAATGGTCCGACGCTACTGGGTGCTGGGTATCGAATGCACGCTGATTGAAACGCAAAAACTCGCGTGGTGCTTGGAACGCACCATCAAGCGCCTGCAATTGCCCGATCCACTCGATCTCCGCTTCGAAGCCAATCGCTACGGCCCCTATGCCCATCGCCTCACCCATTTGCTGGACGGACTGGATGGTAGCTACCTGCACTGCGACAAGCGCTTGGCCGATGCCAACGCCTTCGACACCATCTGGTTTGAAGAAACCAAACGCGAAAAAGTGGAATTCTACCTCAAGAGCTCCGAGGCGCGTGATTACCTGCCCGCATTGGAGGCAACCGACGAATTGATCGACGGCTTTCAATCGCCTCTGGGCATGGAAGTGTTGGCCACAGTAGATTGGCTAGTCTCACGCGCCGGAGTCGAACCCACCGTGGCTGGCATTCGCTCGGGATTACAGACATGGCCCGCTGGCAAAGACGCGGCAGCGCGTAAAAACCGGCTCTTTGACGACAAACTGATCGGCTTGGCTCTTGAGCGTCTGCGCTCCACCGCCCTCGCATGTTAAGAAATCGTGGAAAACTTAACACGTCGCGCGAACGTGTTAAGAAAACCGCCCTTTTCTTTACATGTCGTTCTCAACGCCGGATTCGCTGTTGAGATTCCCTTTGCTTACAACCCGCCTTTTTGCGGCTATCTGACAACACGTTGCCCATGAACGAAGCCGAGACGCGTGCCACGCACATCAACCCTGCCCTGAGCGCCGCTGGCAGGGGCGTCGTCGAGGGCAGCCGCATCCGCCGCGAATACCCCATCACCCGCGTTGAGTAAGCCCACCCCCATCACCGACCCCTACAACCTCCCCGCCATGGGCGAAGACGTGCCGCTGCCGCGCATCAGGGAAATCTGTGAGCACTACGGCCTCCACGCCCTCTGGGCCAAGATCGAGGCCGACCCGCCCATCCGCCCCTTCAAAAGCGACGGCTGCACCGGTTGGATCAACGAATGGCGAGGCATCAGCATCTACCCCGCCGGTTTCCTGCATGATCTCAAATACTGGGCCGGCCGCCCCGACGAAGACGTCGAGCGCCTCGTCGCCGACGCCGAACTCATGATCGACGTGGCCCGCCTGCTCGGCGCCACCGTCATGGCCGAGACCATGTTCCACGGCGTGCGCGTCGGCGGCGTCGAGCACCTCAACGCCGCCTTCTCCTGGGGCTTCGGCCGCCAACCTCTCCCCACCCCTCGTCCATGAACATCACCCCACATCTTCGCCCACTCTCGGCGGCTTTCCTCGCCGCGACGCTCGCCCTCACCGCCCTGGCCGACTCCCCCGTCGGTTGGGCCTGGACCGGTGGCGTCACCGCCGACACCGCCGTCATCACCGCGCGCATCGAAACCGACGCCCCGGCCGCCCTCCGTATCATTGAAACGGATACAACCGTCGCCACCACGCTCGCCGAGCCGATGGCCAACGGCGCCCTCCACCGCTATCCGCTCGGCGAACTCAAGCCCGACACCGCCTACACCTACGCCTTCATCGACGCCGACGGCACGCCGCTCGACGACGAACTCCGCACCTTTCGCACCTTCCCCAAAGCCGGCACGCCCGCCAGCTATCGGTTTGCCGTCGCCTCCTGCGCCAAGGGCATGAACTCGCCGGTCTTCACCGCCGCCAGTCACCAAGGCGCCCGCTTCTTCCTGCACACCGGCGATTTTCATTACCACGACATCGCCGAAAACCGCGTCGAAACCTTCCGCTCCGCCTTCAACGCCCACCTCTCCCAACCCCGCCTTCGCACCCTGCTCGCCCACATGCCGCTGCTCTACCAATGGGACGACCACGACTTCGGCCCCAACGACAGCAACCGCCACAGCCCCAGCCGCGAAGCCTCCCTACTCAACTACCGCCAGCTCGTCCCCCACCACCCGCTCGACCTCGCCGCCGGCGATCCCCACGGCCCGGTTGACCAGGCCTTCACCGTCGGCCGCGTGCGCTTCATCCTCTCCGACCTGCGCAGCCAGCGCGACCCCGAGGCCCGCCGCATGATGAACGCCGCGCAGGACGCGTGGTTCCGCAAAGAACTCCTCGCCGCCCGCGACGCCGGTCACCCGCTCATCTTTTGGATGTCCTCCGTGCCCTGGAACGGCCCGGCCAACACCTACAACGACCGCTGGCAAGGCTACGCCGACCACCGCCGCGAGATCGCCGACTTCATCAAGGCCAACAACCTCGCCGGTCGCGTCGTCATTCTCTCCGGCGACGCCCACCTCACCGCCATCGACGATGGCGCCAACGCCGACTTCGCCACCGACGGCGGCGCGCCCATCCCCGTTTTCCAAGCCGGCCCCATCTACAACAAAGGCAGCTACAAAGGCGGACCCTACAACCGCGGCGCACGCTACGAAACCCCCGAGGGCAAGATGCTCACCCACTTTGGCCTCGTGGACATCGAGGACGACGGCGCCGAGATCCGCGTGACCTTCAGCGGCCGCGATGGCACCGACGGCATCGGCGACACCATGCTCCTCTCCGAGCGCGACGCCGAGGGCCCCGTCGAGTGGAGCTTCACCGTGCGCTGAAACCGCGCCGCCCGCTCGCGCGTCTCCGTCTGACATGCCCGATGCCGACCTCATCGCCCGCGCCCGCACCGGCGATCAGGCCGCCTTTGGCGAACTAATGCAGCTCCACTACGAGCTCACCTTTCGCACCGTGCTCGCCATCGTGCGCAACGAGCACGACGCCCGCGACCTCTGCCAGGACATCTGGCTCAAAGTCTGGCAAGACCTCCCCGCCTACCGCGGCGACGCCAAGTTCACCACCTGGCTCCACCCCATCGCCACCCGCCGCGCCATCGACCACCTGCGCAAACGCCGCCGCTGGTTCGATCACTTCCTGCCCTTTCTCCGCAACGACGACTCCGACGACCGCACCCCGGCCGCTCCCGAACCCGCCGCGCCCGACGACACCCGCGACGCCCTCCAGCAAGCCGAGGCCGCCGACCGCTACGAACGCGCCCTCGCCGCCCTGCCCCCCCGCCACCGCGCCGTGCTCGCCATGCGCGAACTCCAGGGCCTAGCCTACGAGGACATCGCCCACGCACTCCGCTGCCCCGTCGGCACCGTCATGTCCCGCCTTTACACCGCCCGCCGCCGCCTCGCGCAAAAACTCAAAACCGACCAGCCATGATCACCCGCCTCTTTTTGCTGCTGTGCCTCGCCTGCCTTGCACCCACCGCCGCCCTCGCCGCCAAGTTCGAGGCCATCCTCGTCGTCGCCTCCAAGGACGCCGGCAAGACCGACCCGCGCCTCGCCCCCTATGCGCCCAATCTCAAGCGCCTGCTCCGCTTCGAAAGCTTTCAACAAGCCGGCAAGGGTCGCGCCGACATCGGCATCCCCGGCTCCGGCACCATCAACATCGGCGCCGGTCAGACGCTCAACCTCACCACCTCCGGCGATCCCAAGTCAGGCCCCCGCGTGCAAATCAAATGGCAACAAGGCGACCGCCTGCTGATGAACACCGGCCTCGTGCTCCGCCCCGGCGTGCCCGCCGTGCTCGGCGGCCCCGCCACCCCCAACGGAGGCGTCTACGCCGTTATCCTTACCGCCAACTGATACCGCTCCCCCCTTCGTGTTTCTTCGTGCACTTCGTGGTTAAAAAAATAATCCGAAAATAAATCGAATAACCGTTCTCCGGGCTTCGTCCCAATCCGCGAACCCAGAGAACACCATGAAAACCAAATCAACCCTGCTCCTTGCCTTGACCGCCATCACCGCCATGACCTTCGCCCCGCAGACCGCCCTCGCCGGCCACCGCGAGGACAAGGTCGCCCTCGCCATCGGCGGACTCATCGGCGGCATCATCATCGGCAAAAACATCGAGCGCCACCGCCAGCCCGCCCACTGCCCCCCGCCCTCCCGCGTGATCGTCGTCCAGCCCCACCATCGCAACGTCCCCGCCTGCCCTCCCCCGCCCCCCTCCGGCTACTGGCAGGAAACCCAAACCCGCGCCTGGGTGCCCGCCCGCTGGGTCGACACCTACGACTGCGGTCGCCGCGTGCGCGTCTGGCAGCAAGGACACTACACCTATCAAACCAGTCGCGTCTGGGTCGAAACCCGCCCCTCCCGCTACGCCCGCCGCTGACCCCGTCCGTCCGTGAACTGCCGCCAATCCCGACACCTCCTGTCCCTTGACCGGGACGACCGGATGCCCGCCGAGCGCCGCCCCGCGCTCGACGCGCATCTGGCCGGATGCGCGGATTGCCGGCGGCACCACGACGAACTCTCCGCCGCCCTCGCCTCGCTCAAGGCCAACGACCTCCGTATCCAAACTCCGGATGCGAAGGCCGAGTGGCTCCTGCTCTCCGCACGGCTGAACCAATCCGCCCAGCCCCGCCCCCGCACATGGCGAACCCCGGATCACAAGTGGGCCGCCATCTGGTCGACCGGCGCATTGGCCGCCTGCCTGGCCCTGGCCTTCCTGCTCAACCGCGGCGGCCATCCGGGTGACGAAACCACCCTCGACCAAGTCCCCGCCCCCGCCCGCGCCGATTACGTCGAACTCGGCGACGCCACCGCCACCCCCGTCGTCTACCTCGACCAAGACACCGGCTGGCTCATCGTCTGGGCCGAGGGCGCCTGAAAAGTGTCACTCATTAAGTGACACTTTTTCAGGGCCGACGCCCGCCGTTATGCGTGCTCGCCCCGACGCGCGGGCATCCGCAACGTGCACGGCCAATGACGCCGTTCACGACCATCCTCACCCACCCGGGCAGCGCCCACAAAGACGAGTTCCTCGCCATCAGCGTGCTGCTCGCCGTGCGGCCCGTGCCCGTCGTGCGCCGCGAACCCGCCGCCGACGACCTCGCCGACCCGGCCACCCTCGTCGTCGACGTCGGTCACAAGCACGCCCCCGCACGCAACAACTTCGACCACCACCAATTCCCCCGCGACGCCGTCCCCACCTGCTCGGTCTCGCTCGTGCTGCAACACCTCGGCCTCTACCAAGACGCCCGCGAATTCTGCGACTGGCTCGAACCCGCCGAGTGGTTCGATTGCCGCGGCCCCGGCACCACCGCCAAATGGCTCGGCGTCGAACGCGACATCGTCAACAAACTCCACTCCCCCATCGACGGCACCCTGCTGCGCCGCTTCGCGCAGAGCGTTGAAGTCCGCCCCGGCGAACCGCTCTGGGAAATCATGCGCATGATCGGCGAGGACCTGCTCGGCTACATCCGCGGCCTGCGCGCCCGCATCGACTTCCTCTCGGCCAACACCGAGCGCTGGCCGCTCGCCGACACCGGCCTGGAAATCCTCTTCCTCCCCCGCACCGAACCGCTGCCCGACGACCCTTCGGCCGGTCTCGACCGCTTCATCGCCGGCCGCGGCCTCGCCGACAAAATCATCGGCACCATCAGCCCCGACCGCCGCGGCGGCGGCTACGGGCTCACCCGCTTCCGCGACCACCCCCGGCTCGACTTCACCCGCGTCGCCGGCGAGCCCGACGTCCACTTTGCCCACGCCGGCGGCTTCGTCGCCAAGACCGGCGCCACCGCCCCCCGGCGGCTTCGGGAACTCTTCGTCCTGGCCCTCCTCCCTGCGTAATGATTAATCAACTACGCCCGCGACTTTTTTGAAAAAAAAGCCCTCGGGCCTTGTTCGCCGGCCCATTCGTCGGCAAACTGGCCGCAATGGCCACGTTACACATCGAAAAGAATCGCCCGCGCATCGCCATGGTCTCCACCCATGGCTACGTCGCGGCCAACCCTCCACTCGGCGCCGCCGACACCGGAGGCCAGGTCGTCTACGTCATCGAACTGTCCAAGAAACTCGCGCAACTCGGCTACGACGTCGACATCTGGACCCGCCGCTTCGAAAACCAGCCCGAGATCGACATCGTCAACTCCCGCGTGCGTGTCATCCGCGCCCGCTGCGGCGGCAAGGAGTTCATTCCCAAGGAATATCTCTACAACGACCTGATGGAGCGGAACGAGAACGCCCTGCGCTTCATCAAGAAACACGACCTCAAATACCAGTTCATCAACTCGCACTACTGGGACGCCGGCGTCGCCGGCCAGCGCCTCTCCGAGGCCCTCAAGGTTCCGCACGTCCACACCCCGCACTCGCTCGGCCTGTGGAAAAAACACCAGATGGAAACCGACTACCCGGACAAGGCCGCCAGCTTCGAGGCCGAGTTCAACTTCTCCGTGCGCATCAAGCACGAGACCATCCTCTACCGCACCTGCGACCTCGTCGTCGCCACCACCCCGCCCCAGCTCGACATGATCATGGCCGACTACGGCGTCTCCGCCGACCGCACGCACATGATCCCGCCCGGCTACGACGACAACCGCTTCTTCCCCGTCAGCGAAGCCTCGCGCCAGATGATCCGCCGCCGCATCGGCTTCACCAAGCCCACCGTGCTCGCCCTCGGCCGCCTCGCCACCAACAAGGGCTACGACCTGCTCATCGACGGCTTCGCCGTGATCGCCAAACGCATGCCCGACGTCGTCCTCCACCTCGCGGTCGGCGGCGACAAGACGGACAAACACGAGAAACGCATCCTCGCCGACCTCAAGGCCCGCGTGAAACACCACGGCCTCGGCAAACGCGTGAAATTCGCCGGCTTCATCGCCAACGACGACCTCGCCGACTACTACCGCGCCGCCGACCAGTTCGTGCTCAGCTCGCGCTACGAACCCTTCGGCATGACCGCCATCGAGGCCATGGCCTGCGGCACCCCCACCATCGTCACCACCCACGGCGGCCTCTACCGAGCCGTCACCTACGGGCGCCACGCCCTCTTCGCCGACACCTTCGACGCCGAGGATCTGGGCATCACCATGCTCAAACCCTTCCAGCACCCCAAGATCGCCCGCCGCCTCTCGCGCATGGGCGCGCACAAGGCCCGCAGCCTCTTCACCTGGACCGGCATCGCCCAGCAGCTCATCAGCCTCGTCGAGGGCCGCCCCTCGCAAAGCGCCCTCGTCGACACCGAGTGGGAAGAGCCCTGGAACGACGGCGACTGAGCCCCGCCAGGCAAGTCCCCGCGCGGGACCACCATCACGCCACCGGACTCGCCGTCGCCAAGACGGCGAGTTCCGTTTTTATGGGCTCGAGCCAGCGCGTCAGCAGGTGCTGCTGCAAATCCTCCGCGTCGAGTCTGCGACCCGTCGCCACCTCCCAGACTTCCCAGGCCCGGCACTCGCCCAGCGCCTCGCCGTCGACCCAGCCCTCGCCGCTGAAACCCAGCCCGTGCTCCTTGGCCAGCCGGTTCGCCACCGCCACCATCGCCACCACCGCGCGGTGCTCCGGCGGCGCCAGGTCGGGCGCGTCATGATGCGAGATCGCGCTGAGCACCACCGGCGGCAGTTCCGCCTCCTGCCCCAGGATCCAGCCCGCCTCGCGATGGTCCACACCGAGCCGCGCCTCCTCCAGCGGGGG
>JBDRJH010000112.1:0-20021 GCA_043815125.1 Verrucomicrobiota bacterium | reverse complement strand
CCACATGGTGAAGTGCCGCCCGCCCGACCCCATGCGTATTTGAGAAAAGAATACAGGTCCGTCCGGCGACTCGCGCTTGATGAGCACGGCCAGGACTACGAACGCCGGCAACGAGAGCAACAGGCCGACGAGCGCGCCGAGGGCGTCGACGAGGCGCTTGAGGCCGCGGTTGAAGAGGCGGTTGATGGCAAGCTCCTCGACGCCGAGCACGGGCAGGCGGCCGATCGTCTGCAGACGCAGTCCGCTGACGAGAATCTGGAACGAGGACGGGACGATCTTCCACTCGGTGAAATTTTTCTCGCACGCCTCGACGACGGCATGGAGTTGTTCGCGGGGCAGGTCGGTGCGCGCGGCCAGCAGGACATCGATCCGGTTGGCGCGCAGGATGGCCGCGAGTTCGCAGGCTTGGCCGAGCGACGGCTGGCCGGCGGGCGGGGCCTCGTCGGGCAGGGTGACGACGCCGGCGAAGGCGAAGGGGTGCGCGGGGCTGGCGGCGAGATCATCGGTCAGGGCACGGGCCTCGTCGTTCCAGCCGAGGATGGCCACGCGTTGGCGCAGCCGGCCGACGAGGGCGGGGTGGGTGCAGATGCGGTAGGCCAGGCTGCGCCAGGCGAACATGAGGCCGAGCACGAGTGCGTAGGCGAGGATGACGAACCAGCGCGAGATCGGCGGGTCGAACTTGAGCACCAACGACAGTCCGAGGTAGGCGGCTAGCCAGAAGGTGGTGCCTTTGATGATGAGGTTGAGCGCCTGAAACTTTCGTAGGATCAGTCGTTCTTCGTAGAGGTTGAGCTGGGCGTAGGCGGCCACGAGGAAGGCGGTGCCGAGCAACAGCAGGGGGAGGTAGGCGCGGTAGGTGGCGCCGGGCACGTCCAAGCCGACCGATCCGATGGGGGTCTCGTAGCGCAACCAGTAGCCGATGGAGAGGCCGGCAAAGGCGGTCAATGTGTCGCCCAGCAACAGCAGCGAGGGGAGGTAGACGCGTCGCAGGCGGGCAGGGTCGGACACGGCGGATTCGTTTTTGGAGGTGACCACGGCTGTCCTCAGCCGCGGGTGCGATGATTCTGGGCGGGGGGCGTCTCTCACTGCCTCCGGGGGAGGGGCAGGCGCGGTCACATGGCCGGTCAGCGGATTTGCGAGAGATCGATCGCGACGGTCTGCGGGCCGCTGCGGTTGGGGATCTGGGTGCGGCGGCCTTGGTAGTCGAACTGAAGGCTTTCCAACGCGGAGGTCTGCACGGAGACGACGACCTTGGGCAGCGTCAGGCGGAAGCCGGCGGGCAGCTCGCCGTTGCTGCGGAAGAGTTCGGTGCCGTCGCTTTGGCGGGTGACGGCGAGGCTGACGGGGCCGGTGGTCACGACGTCGATGGTGGACTCGCCGGGGTGAATGGGCGCGGTGGCGACGAGGCTGTCGCCGGGGGCGGACGACCCGCCGCTGAACAGCGCGAACAGGCCCCAGCCGACCAGCAGCAGAAGCACCAGGCCGATCACGCCGAGCGTGCCGGTCTTCAACAGGAGAATGCGATCAAGGCCGGCGATGCTGCTGCCGGTGCGGCCGGGCGCGGAGGCGCGGGACGCGGAGGGCTCTTCCTCGCGGGGGGAGGACTGGGCGGGGGCGTTGCCGGCGCCATCCTCGCGCTTGGGCTTGGCGGGCGCGGAGAGGTCCATGCGACCGTAGATCTCGCGGTTGACGCCGCGGTGGGCGCGGTCCTCGCCGATGCCGAGGGCGTCGTAGTCCTCGATGATTTTGTTGGCGGGGAGGCCGAGGTAGACGGCGTAGTTGCGCAGGAAGCCGCGCACGTAGATCTCGGGCAGGCGCAGGTCGAACTGGTTGCTTTCGTATTTGTGCAGGTAGTCGGTGCGGATCTTGGTCGCCTCGGCCGCTTCACGGATGGAGATGCCTTTGCGTTTGCGGGCTTCTTCGAGGCGTTCGCCGATGGATTGCATGGGTCTTGGGAGTAGGGAAAAGAGTGGGCGAGTGGAAGCAGGATTTGTGACGAGCGCGAGGGGAGGGCGCAAATGGGGCGGATTTTTGCGCCGTCCTCCACCGGACGGATCACATTGAGTCGAGGTCGACGAGAATTTCGCGGGGGCTGGAGCCGTTCTCCGGGCCGACGACGCCCCGGTCTTCCATCTGGTCCATGATACGGGCGGCGCGGTTGTAGCCGATGCGCAGGCGGCGCTGGATCATGGAGGTGGAGGCGCGTTTGGTGGAGCGGATGACGTCGAGGGCCTGGCGGTAGAGTTGTTCGTCGTCGCCTTCGCCTTCGACGGGATCGCTGGAGCCGGTGTCGTCGTCGCCGGCGGCGTCGCGGTCGATCTGCGCCTGCACGGACTGGGCGTATTGCGGGGGGCCGTTTTTCTTGAGGAATTCGACGACTTCGGTGACTTCCTCGTCGGAGACAAAGGCGCCTTGGGCGCGCACGAGGCGCGAGGAACCGGGGGGGGAGAAGAGCATGTCGCCGCGGCCGATGAGGGTGTCGGCGCCCTTGCCGTCAAGAATGGTGCGGGAGTCGACCTGGGAGGCGACCTGGAAGGCGATGCGGGAGGGGAGGTTGGCCTTGATGACGCCGGTGATGACGTTCACCGAGGGGCGCTGGGTGGCGATGATGAGGTGGATGCCGGCGGCGCGGGCGAGCTGGGCGAGGCGGGCGATGGAGGTCTCGATCTCGGCGGGGGCGACCATCATGAGGTCGGCGAGCTCGTCGATGATGGCGACGATGTAGGGCAGACGGTCGGGCAGTTCGAGGTCGTCGTCGGGGGCGAGGGGATCGACCCCGTCGAGGTTTTGCTGGGCCTCGGCGTCGGTGGGGAAGTCGGGTTTGCCGGCTTTCTTGCGGGAGTTGAAGCCGGCGATGTTGCGCACGCCGACCTTGGCGAACTGCTGGTAGCGTTGCTCCATTTCTCCGAGGAGCCACTTGAGCGCCGAGGGCACTTTCTTGGGCTCGGTGACGACCGGGATGAGCATGTGGGGCAGGGTGTTGAAGATTTTGAGTTCAACGACCTTGGGGTCGACCATGATGAGGCGGACGTCCCGGGGGCTCTTGCGGTAGACGATGGAGGCGATGATGGAGTTGATGCAGACGGACTTGCCCGAGCCGGTGGCACCGGCGATGAGCAGGTGGGGCATGCGGGTGAGGTCGGAGATGAGGGGCTTGCCGGAGACGTCCTTGCCGAGGGCGATGGGGATCTCGGCCTTCACGGAGGCCCAGTCCTCGGACTCTAGGATCTCCCTCATGCCGACAGGCGTGGGGGTGCGGTTGGGGATCTCGACGCCGACGGCGGCCTTGCCGGGGATGGGGGCGAGGATGCGCACGGATTGGGCGCGCATGCCGAGGGCGATGTTCTTGTCGAGGCCGGCGATCTTCTCGACGCGCACGCCGGGCGCGGGGGCGACTTCGTAGCAGGTGATGACCGGGCCGATGTGAATCTCGCCGGGATTAACGGTGACGCCGAACTCGCCGAGGATGCGCACGAGGTCGCCCATGTTGCGCACGTGTTCCTCGTCGGAGTTGCCCTCGGCCACGGGGGTCTGCTCCTTGAGCAGGGTGAGCTGGGGGAAGTGGTAGTTTTCGTCGGATACGGGGAGGATGCCGGCCTTGGCCTTCTTGGTTTCCTCGGCTTTGACGATGGCGATGGCCGCTGAGGGGTTGGCCACGGGGGCGTCGGCGGCGGGGGCGGAGCCGCGCACGATCTTCGGCGAGAAGGGCGGCAACGAGCTGGTGCTGGGGGCGGAGGTGGCGGTGGGGAAGGGGTGGTTGCTGCGGTCGAGGGGATCGCGGTCGCCCTTGGCGATGGTGAGCTTTTTGATGGTGGGCGCGGCGGCGGGGGAGGCGGCCATCGCGGCGACCTTGGCGGCCTCGGTCTTTTTTTTCTCCAGCTCGGCCTTCTGTTTTTGGCGCAGTTCGGCGAGTTCGGCCTGACGCTGGGCGCGGCGCTCACGGTAGGTTTGCAACCAGTGGATGGCTTTCTCGAACTCGGCGGCGATGTCCTTGGTGAAGACAAAGAGCAGGCCGAGCGAATAGATCAGGCCGAGCATGAGGGCGGAGCCAAACGCTCCCATCGAGGACTTGAGTCCGTCGCGGTAGATGAAGTTGCCCAGTTGGCCGCCGAGCCCGTGGGGGAAATACTGCGAGACGCCGTAGCTCTCCCACATCGCGCACAATCCCGCGAAGGTGGCGATGCAGGCGATCATGGCGATCAGGCGGGTGACGGCCAGCCGGCGGGCGTTGCGCAACGAGACGTAAGTCAGCCAAAAAAGGAAAACCGGCAACAACCACGCAGCCAACCCCATCCAATAAAAGGACCAATACCCGGAGAACGCTCCGAAGTCGCCCACCCAGTTTGTCTCGGTGGGATTGGTGCTGATCACCCGGCTCTGCGCCGGCGAATAGTCGATGAAACCCACCGACACGAGCATCGCCAGCAGGAAGCAGACGCTGGCCACGGCCCAACGTGGCCGATACCGGGGCGGTGCGAAGGAGGGGGCGTTGTTTGGGTTTGAACTTGTCCGCTTGGCCATGTGGTTTGGCTGCACTCCGGCAGCGTTGCCGATACCAAGCTATCTGCCCCCCGCGGTCAAACGGATTATCGTCCCCCGATTTTTTCACAAAATTCTAATTGTTCGCCATGAAGGAAATCCTGCGTTTCAAGCCCATCTATCAGGACCGCGTCTGGGGCGGTCGTGCGTTGTCGACCTCGCTCGGTCGCGAGTTGCCCGGCCAGGGTCCCATCGGCGAGAGCTGGGAAATCGTCGACCGTCCCGAGGCCCAGTCCGTCGCCACCACCGGCAAGACCGCCGACAAGTCCATCCGTGAACTCATCGCCGCCCACCCCGCCGACATCATGGGCCCCGGCTGGCCCGCGGACAAACCCTTCCCCATCCTCGTCAAGTGGCTCGACTGCCGCGAGCGCCTCAGCCTGCAAGTCCACCCGCCGGCGACCATCGCCCCTGAACTCGGCGGCGAGCCCAAGACCGAGACCTGGTTCATCGCCGACACCCAGCCCGGCGCCAGCCTCATCGTCGGCCTCAAGCACGGCGTCACCCGCGAGCAATTCGAGGCCGCCATCAAGGACAACACCCTCGAAAACTGCGTCCACCGCTTCCCCGTCGCCGAGGGCGACTCGATCCTCGTGCGCAGCGGCCAGGTCCACGCCATCGACGGCGGCAACCTCATCCTCGAGATCCAGCAAAACTCCGACACCACCTACCGAGTCTACGACTGGGCCCGCGTCGGTCTCGACGGCAAGCCCCGCCAGCTCCACATCGACGAGTCGCTCAAGTCCATCAAGTGGGACGACTTCGAGCCCGCCCCCGTGCGCTCCGCGCCCACCTCCGGCGTCATCGCCGACTGCGCCGAGTTCCGCATCCGCCGCGTCGTGCTCGATCGCGGCGAGGCCCTGAACATCCCCGCCAACGAGCAGCCCCGCATCCTCAGCGTCGTCACCGGCAAACTCGCCCTCGGCCGCACCCACCACCTCGTGCGCGGAGACAACGTCGTGCTGCCCTACGCCGGCGAATTCAACTTCAAGGCCGAGGACCCCTGCCTGCTCCTCATCACGGAAAACTTCGCCGGATGATCCCGGTCCGCGACCGCCGCCCGTCGCTCCCGGCCCGCGCGCCGTGCGGACGACGCGGCGGCATCCTCAAGCACCTGCTCATCCCGCTCGCCGTGGCGGTCGCGCTGCTGACACTCGCGTGGATGCTCCTGTTGCCAGCCCTGTTCGCGCAAAAACTGGAGCAAGCCACCGGTCATCGCCTCGCCCCCGGCCGCCTCATGGCAAACCCCGTCTCCGGTCACCTGCGCATGACCGACGCGACCCTCTTCGGACCGCCCGGGCTGCCCCGCGCCGACTTCCTTGAGATCGCCCGCCTAGAAACCACCGCCCGTCCCTGGCACCTGCGCCAACGCCCCCTTCAGCTGCCCCGACTCGCGCTCGACATCACCACCCTGCACATCGTCATCGGCCCCGGCGGCGTCACCAACCTAGACGCTTGGGACGCCGCCCTCGCCACGTTCTCCGCCGACGGCCGCGCCCCCCTCCGCATCGAGTCGCTCGAACTCCATGTCGGTCGGGTCATCGTCGCCGACTACTCGCGCGGCGACACCCCGCGCCTCGCCGAATTCACGCCCGGCTACCGCCGCACCCACACCGGCGTGACCGCCTGGGCCCCCGTCTGGCGCGACGTCCTCGCCGCCGCCCGCCGCTGACAGCCCCCTTTTCATCATTCGAATAAAGCTTATTACCAGCACGTTGCGCAAAGAGTGACCTGATGGATTACTCTTTTCCCCGGCCACGGACCTCCCCGGCCACGACCCTCCCGCGCCACCGGCGCACGCAATCCGCCCCGAGGTCAACTCCCGCTTGAATAACCCGCGGAGCTAACTTTCACTCTCCCCTTCCTATGACCGCCGAGTCCGCCAAAGACACCACTCCCTCTCCCGACACCAACGACGCCGCCAACGCCGCGCCCGAGGCCGCCACGCCCGAAACCAACGCCGCCGCCGGTCAATCCGAGACCGCCGCCGCCGACACCAAGGCCCCCGCCGACCCGCTGGCCGCCGCCCAGGCCAAATCCGCCGAGGCCCACGAGCGCTACCTGCGCACCCTCGCCGAGTTCGACAACTTCCGCCGCCGCACCATTCGCGAAAAGGAAGAGCTGCGCCAATACGCCGCCTCCAAGGTCCTCGAGGACCTGCTCCCCGCGCTCGACAACCTCTCGCTCGGCCTCGCCGCCGCCGCCGCGCCCAACGCCGACCTCAAGTCCCTCGTCGGCGGCATGACCATGGTCTCCGACCAACTCCTCGCCACCCTCGCCAACCACGGCCTCAAGCAGATCAACCCCGTCGGCGAGCCCTTCGACCCCAACTTCCACGAGGCCCTCACCAACCAGCCCCACGCCGAGATCCCCGAGGGCAACGTCATCCAGGTCATCCGCACCGGCTACACCCTCAACGGCCGCCTCCTGCGCGCCGCCTCCGTGCTCGTCTCCAGCGGACCGGCCGCCTCCTGATCGCACACCCTTTCGTCCGCACCTCCTGCCCATGGCTCAAACCGATTACTACGAACTGCTCGGCGTCCAAAAAGGCGCCACCGAAGACGAGCTGAAAAAAGCCTACCGCAAGAAGGCCATCCAATTTCACCCGGATAAAAACCCCGGCAACAAGGAGGCCGAGGAGAGCTTTAAAAAAGTCTCCGAGGCCTACGAGGTCCTCAAGGATCCGCAGAAGCGCGCCGCCTATGATCGCTACGGTCACGCCGCCTTCCAGCAGGCCGGCGGTGCCGGCCCCCGCAGCCCCGGTGGCGGCGGCGGGTTCCACGATCCCTTCGACATCTTCCGCGAGGTCTTCAACGCCGGCGGCGGCGGAGGCGGCGGCGGCATCTTCGACGAGTTCTTCGGCGGCGGCGGCGGCGGCCGCGGTGGCGCCGACCGCGACGGTTCCGACCTGCGTTACGACCTGGAGATCACCCTCGAGGAAGCCGCCAAGGGCGCCGAAAAGGAAATCTCCTTCCGCCGCGCCGTCACCTGCGAACGCTGCGACGGCAGCGGCGCCGAGCCCGGCTCCAAAAAAGTCACCTGTCCCACCTGCCGCGGCGCCGGCCAGGTCCGCCGTAGTGGCGGCATCATTACGTTCACCCAGGTCTGCCCGACCTGCGGCGGCTCCGGACAAAAAATCGAGAAAGCCTGCACCGCCTGCCACGGCGAGGGCCGCGCCCCCAAGACCACCAAGCTCACCGTGCGCATCCCCGCCGGCGTCGAAACCGGCTCGCGCCTGCGCTCCGCCGGCAACGGCGAGGCCGGCCTCGCCGGCGGTCACGCGGGCGACCTCTACATCGTGCTTCAGGTCAAGGAGCACGAACTCTTCGAGCGCCACGCCGACGACCTCTTCTGCGAGATTCCGATCAAGTTCACCCTCGCCACCCTCGGCGGCAGCATCGAGGTGCCCACGCTCTTCGGCAAGGGCTCGCTGAAGATCCCCGCCGGCACCCAGAGCGGCACCACCTTCCGCCTGCGCGGCAAGGGCATGCCCTCGCTGCGCGGACGCACCCAGGGCGACCAGCTCGTGCGCGTGCACGTCGAGGTTCCGCAAACCCTCACCTCCGAGCAAAAGAAGATCCTCGAGGAGTTCGCCAAGGTCAGCGGCGACGCCGACCACCCGACCTCGCAAGGCTGGTTCGACAAGGCCAAGAAGTTCTTCTGAGTCGCGGCGCAAGCGAACTTGCCCGGATCGTTTTTACAGCTAAGTTGCCCGCATGTCCCTCGCGGAAGTCATCGATGAAATCACCCGCATGTCGCCCGCCGACCGTGCCGAGGTCGAGCGTCGATTGCGGCTTTTGCGTTGGAAAAACGATCCCGACATGCCCGCGCGCATTGATGCGGCGATGGCTCGTATGGATGCCGGTCAAAAGGTCTCTGCCGACGAGATTGAGCGCCGCCTGAACGAGAAGTTTTCATCGGGCGCCGCATGAGCAGTGCCTACGGCTACGTGTTGGAAGCCTCAGCGGCCGAGTTTCTTTTGCGGCTGGACGAACCGGACGCCCGTCATCTGTTGGCCAACGTGCGTTGGTTGGCGTCAAACCCGCACGAGCCGGGTGCGGACGAGCATCGCGATGGTTCCGGGCGATTGGTTCAGGCGCACCTCATCGGTCATTACACGGTCATCACGTGGGCGGACCACGCCGTTCGGGAGTTGCGTGTCGTCGAGATATATCCGGAGTAATTTTTTCTCATGCGCGTCGTCATCCTAGGTTCCGGTCGGGGCTCCAACGCCGAGGCGATTCTTCTCGCCGAGCAGGCCGGCAAACTCGGCCGCGCGCGCGTCGTGCAGATCTATTCCGACAAGCCCGACGCGGGCATCCTTGCGCTCGGCCCGCGCTTCGGCGTGCCCGCCGACTTTCTCGACGCGGCTCCCTTCAAAACCAAGCTCGATGGCGCCGGCGAGGAGCACTACATCGCCGCCATCACCGCGTGTGCGCCCGACCTCATCGTGCTCGCCGGCTTCATGCGCGTCATCAAACCGCGCTTCCTCGAGGCCTTCGCGGGCAAGATCATCAACCTGCACCCGAGCCTCCTGCCCAGCTTCCCCGGGCTGGACGGCATCGGCCAGGCCTTCCGGCGCGGTGTCAAGGTGACCGGCTGCACCGTGCACCACGTCACCGCCGAGGTGGACGGCGGCCCGATCCTGGACCAGGCCGCCGTGCGTATCGAAGAAAGCGATACGCTTGAAACCCTCGCCGCCAAGGTCCACGCCGCCGAGCACGCGCTGCTGCCCGCGGTCATCGCACGGCTGAGCGGGGCGAGCTGACAAGGGCGGCTGTTTGTGTGGGGAATTTTTGATGGGGTTATACCTTTGTTAAGAATTCTTAATTGACGAGTTGCGAAACTCGGTGGTTGCCATCGTTCGGCGGATAGCCCCAGTTTGGGCGCTTCACTTCGTCCGATATATGTCAAAAGTGCCCAGGCGTCTTGCGTTAGTTGCGGCTTCATGCGCCATGCTGGGGTATTGGTTCGTCTGGCGAGAGACTCCGGATGCCTCGATCCACTCCGCCCGGCCGGCCACGTCGGAATTGTCTAGAAGTTTGTCCGGTCAGGGGGAGACGATCCCTGCCATCACCACGGAGCCTCATGCCTACCGGCCACCGACGGTTCAGTGGGCGGCGTCGGGGGCCGTTGATGTCAGGCCTTCGGATCTGATGAACAGGCTCAAGGCGACCTCAATATTGTCTCGGGCAAGCGGCCTTGCAGCGGACGGTGTTTTGCGCGAGCGGACCGTTTTGACCGTTGAGGGAAGGTATCCGCGCGTGGTGATGACTCGGGAGTATGTAACCGGTTCGAGCGGAGGATCGCCCGCACATGGTCGTGAATATGCCTATGTCGCGGACCACCTGTTACTGGGTGTATCCGGCAAGCAGGAGGTTGTTTTGCAAGATCGTCTGCGGCAATTGGGCTGGTCGGCTGCGGAGCGAATCGGGGACTCGGGCTTGTATCGCCTGCCGCTTTCCGGTGATCCGATGACGGCGGTGGACGATGCTTTGCGCGTTGTGCAGGCCGACCCGGTGCTGGCCGGGTTTGTCGCGGAGCCGGACTTTTTGGTGACGACCGGCGAAGTGTTTGGTTCGGGAACGGCGGTGGCCGCCGATGAGTCGGGGAAAATGTTGATCGATCCCGTGAGCCAGGACTGGGTGCGTGGTTTCGACGCGAACCCGGTATCAACCTACGGACCGGAGGCCGTGCGTGATCAGGCCAAGTCCTTGCTGACGTCCGCTCCGGCCGGCGCGCGGGTGCTGCAATTCGAAGCCCCCAATGCGCCCAACTCGTTTCGTCCGGGCACCCGGTTGCAGAATTTCTTCATCCGCACCCAGATGGTGTCGGATTCGTCGTCGGTGTATATCCAGACCGCCTACACGTCGGGTTATCCGCTGAACGGCAGCTATTATGTGAGGGTTCTGAGTTCGGACGGTGGGTTGGTCTTTTCCCACAAGGACAACCTCCCGTTCCAAGTCCACCAAATCGATCTGGCCGAATACAGCAGCGTCTACAGATACCCCAAGTCGGTAGCCTTTACCGGGTATCGAGCCGATGGAACGACCGTTACGACGAGCTTCACCACAGATGGGGTGATGGATGGCACCGGTCCGCTTAATGATTTTCAGACGTTCTCCTTCCCGAACACCTTTCAGAATCTCGTCAAGTTGGTCGCGGCCAATCCTCCCTACATGATCGACAACATCGTGGTGACTTTGGAGGGGCAGGAGACTCCGCTTCCTCCTGATCCCTCACTCCCGGTGATCTATGACGTGGATTGGAATGACGAGGACTCGACGGTGGACGCGGCTCCTCCGGTCAGCGGCCCCTATGCGATTTCCAGCGTGAATTTCGGTTCTCCAAAAGTCAGGGCCTCGCTAGGGGCGCTCACGGACCGTCCCTTGGAACTCATTGGTGGCGGTAGTGGAACTGGCTATAGTCAGCTTCGCTTCGATCTATTGCGTGGTGCCGAGAGCTATGTGGTGGAGTTCGACTTGCTCCAGGTTGACCAAAGCAAATCGACCACGCTGTTTTTTGACTGTGTGAGCGGTTTGGTGCGCGTGGATTTCAGCTCAAACTCGATTACGGTGATGAACTCATCGGGGAGCTATTCCTACTCGTCAGACATCGTGAACCGGGTGAGGGCGGTCTACACCCCGGCAACGTCGCGTCTGGAGCTTTCGTTGAACGGGACGCCTTTGATCTCCACCGTGCCTCGTGCGGCGTCCGGCGATGCGAGGGCGATGCGGATATCCGTGACGGATTCGAACGGCAGCGGCGGAGTCGGCATCGATAATTTGCGCATCGAAGCCCACGCCTCGGCCGAACCTCCGGTGTCGGCACCACGCTTGGTGTTGTATCCGGCGACGCTCCTGACGTTCCCGAATTCGACCGTCGGCGGGAGCGTGACACGCATGGTCACGTTGAAAAATGCAGGCACTGCCGACCTGCACGTGTCGTCGATCACCAGCGACCAATTGGATTTTGTGCCGAAGCAGGCGGTTGTGCCGCCCGTGCCGCCCGGAGGCATCTATTACTGTGAGGTCATGTTTCGCCCGACAACCGGAGGCGTGCGCACAGGCAAACTGCACATCGTCTCCGATGCTCTGGAGGGCAATGACGTGCAGCTTAACCTGACGGGGGTCGCCACCGGGGTCCCGGGCGCGTCTCTCACTCCCGTCTTGCTGGACGCCAGCATCGTCGCAGGCACGCGTGGAACCGAAAATTTTTCGATCAGAAACATCGGCGGCGCCCCATTGGAGTGGCGTCTGGTCCGGGTGGAGGGACCGGATGCGGAACCGCCACCCGCGGTGAACACCAACGACTCGTCTTCGGGAGCCTTGTGGGGGCTGGACTCGGGCGACACCGGTGGCATCGAGGCGCGGCGGGCATGGAATGTATCCACTGGTGATCCCGCGTTGATGGTTGCCGTTATCGATACGGGGGTTGATATCGCCCACCCGGACTTGGCGGCGAACCTCGCGGTAAATCCGGGAGAGATCCCCGGCAATGGCGTTGATGATGATGGCAATGGCTATGCGGATGACGTCCGGGGGTGGGATTTTGTGGAGAACAAGCCTGCCCAGGCCGATCCGCACGGGCACGGCACGCATGTGGCGGGAACTATTGCGGCGGTCGGGGACAATGCGTTCGGTGTCGTCGGGGTGGCGTGGGGCGCCAAGATTTTGCCCGTGCGTTTCCTTTCGGCAACCGGTGTCGGCTACACATCCGACGCGATTCAGGCGGTTGATTATGCGAGGAAGCGTGGAGCCCGACTGATCAACGCGAGTTGGGGAGGCGGTGGCTATTCAACGTTGTTACAAAACGCCATCAGTCAGCACGTGACCGGCACCCGCGGACTGTTCGTGGCCGCCGCGGGTAATTCGGCCACGAACAATGATGCCGATCCATTTTATCCGTCATCCTACGCGGTGCCCGGAATCGTGTCGGTCGCGGCGTCCACCCCGGACAATCGATTGGCGTCTTTCTCGAACTACGGTCGGTTCTCGGTGGACGTGGCCGCCCCGGGGTTGGACATACTGAGCTGTTATCGGGCCGGAGGCTTCGCCTACATGAGCGGCACCTCGATGGCGGCGCCTCATGTCAGCGGTGCGTTGGCATTGATCCATGCGTGGAATCCGCACCTGGCCGGAGAGGACTACCGGGCTCTGCTGTTGGGCAATGTGGATTTCCCGGGCGCGCTGAACGGGCAAGTCGCCTCCGATGGCAGGATCAATGTCTGGCGTGCGTTGACTCGCACGACGCAATCGTGGCTGGCACCCGACCTGACCTACGGAATAACCAGCGCGGGGGGGAGCACGCTGGTCCCTCTGCAAATCGATGCCACCGGATTGTCACCGGGGTATTACGAGTCGAACCTGGCGTTCCAGACGAATGACCCGGTTCGTCCGAAGATCACCTTGCCAGTGAGGTTGAGGGTGGAGCCCGGCACCGCATACCATAATTGGACGCGGCAGGTCTTTGCAGAAAACGAGTTGTTGCACACCGGTGCGGCGGACATGTGGTCGGCGGATGCGGATCCTGACACGGATGGTGTCCCCAACCTGTTGGAGTTTGTGCTGGGCCGTTCTGCGACGGCTCGTGAGGCTGGAGTCCCGTTGTCGGTGCAACGGGATGACAACGGGCGGCCTTACGCGGCTTTTGACTTGGCGGCCTCCTTGGAAGGCGCGGTCTGGTTGGTGGAATCATCCTCCACGTTGCAGGCAGGATCTTGGAGCAGCGCTGACATTGAAATCACTGAGGTTTCCCGGGATCCGGAAAGCGGCACTCGTCACATGATCGCCGCGCTGAAGGCAGATGTTTCGCATCCACAGCGTATATTTTTCCGACTGCGGGCTTACCCTGAATAGGCGTAAGGCCGTCTGACTCTCGACTTGGATCGAGATGTGGATGAGTGATAAGCGTCTTACGGTGATGCCGTTCGGAGCTTATGCCGTATCGGTCGGGTAAATACGCGCGAGCGGCTCGCCGTGGGCGTCGACTGCGTCGATGGCGAGCACGCGCAGTTGCTCGCCCTGCGCGGCGAGCAGGGTTTGCAGCGCCTCGGGCGTGTCGTGCGTCTCCTCGCGGGTCTGGCCCCGCTGGAGATAGGTCACCCGGTAGGCGGTCTCGCCGGACGATTCGTCGAGCTTGCGCAGTTTGGGCTCGTCGACGGCCGGCCTGGCGCCCTTGGCCGGCGCGGAGGCGGCGCGTTTCTTGGCGGGCTTGGCCTTGGGCCGGCGTATCGAGGGCAGCGAGGGCGGCTCGAAGGGCCACGGCTCGCCGAGGAGGTCGTTCACCGACCGCTCGATGTCGTGCACGCGCACGAACAGCTCCTCGCGTTGGAGGAGCAGCGCGTTGATGCGGATGCGCGATGCGTCGGACATGGACGTGGTGCGGTGACGACGCGGGCGGTCAGGGGCGCCCGCAAGAGCGGCCAATGATCAGCTCTCCTTGGAGTCGTCGTCGGTGTCGTCCGAGTCGGCGGCCTCGCCGGCGGTCTCATCGTCGTCGGTGGAGGACGACTTGGGCGCGGCGGGTTTCTTGACGGCGGGGCGGGTGACGGTGTCGGCCTTCGGGTCGAAACCGGCCACGGGCAGCGGCGGCGCGGGGAAGGGGAACACGCCGGTCTCACCGAGCGCGTCCTCGACCTGGGTCTCGAGCTCGGCGATGCGCTCGTAGGCGCGGCGGCGTTCCTCAATGAGGGTGTCGATCTGCTCGCGGGCGGCGAGCGCCTGCCGGATCACGTCGGCCTCGGCGCCGAGCACGATGTCGCGAAAGTTGAGGGTGGGGGCGGTCTTTTTAGCCATGGGTGTTTATTGCCAGAAGATGCGTTTGAGTTTGTTGAGAAGTTCGGGGGCGCGGGGCGCGAAGGGGGATTCGTCGGGTTTGTCCTCGCCGTCGGATTCGTCGAGGTCTGGTTGGTCTTCGGCGACGGCGGCGTCGATCACGATGCCGGCGGAGCGGACGGAGAGACTCGGCTCCGGGGGGCGCGCGTCAAGGTCGGCGACATGCACGACGGGCCGGCCGCGCGCGAGGATGCGACGGGCGAGCGCGGCGACGTCGGCGTCGGGGTCTGCCGACAGATCGTGGAGCAGGCCCTCGGGCGCGTTGGGGTGGCGCACGGCGGCCAGGCGGACGACCGGCGCGGGGTCGCGGCCGACGTCGTAGAGATCGGCGCGGCGCCAGGCTGGGCACGAGCTCACGGCGAGCGCGCGCAGGGAGGGCAGGCGGTCGGCGAAGAGACGGCGGGCGACCTGCGGGTGGAGTTCCGCGCCCTCGCGGCCCTGCATGGCCCAGTGGCGGCGGAAGTCGGGGCTGTGCTCGATGAGGAAGGCGGCGAGGTCGGCGTTGATGCCGTCGCGGTAGGCGAGGGCGGCGAGCACGGCGGGCGCGCGGGTGGCGGCGAGTTCCTCGACGAGGTCGTCGGGCACGGCGGGGTTGGCGGCGAGGGCCTCGCAGACGGGTTCCTCGGCGAGCGAGGTGAAGAAGCGGGCGATGCTGGCGTCGAGCGCGGGGTTGGCCGCGAGGGCGGCGCGCACGGTGACGTCGGTGTCGCGGGCCAGCAGGCTTTGCAACGGGCGGGGCACGAGGGGCTGCGCGGCGACCCTGGCGCGTTCGTCGGGCTCGCCGCGCGAGGCGAGGAGGAAGAGGTCGATGTCGTCGAGTTCGAGGCCTTCGCGGGCGAGGCGGCGCACGGAGGGGTGGATCGAGCGCACGAGGGCG
Source organism: Verrucomicrobiota bacterium (assembly GCA_043815125.1). Taxonomy (GTDB): domain Bacteria; phylum Verrucomicrobiota; class Verrucomicrobiia; order Opitutales; family Opitutaceae; genus JAUWBF01. The sequence goes on along the minus strand of JBDRJH010000112.1, from coordinate 4,769 downwards.
TGGGCGGTCTCGACGGGCAGGTTTTTGCGGCGCAGCAGGGCGAGCTGGACGTCCTCCTCGTCGCCGGCGGCCCAGAGTTCGAGCAGTTCGTCGTCGGCGGTGGCGGTGGCCACGGAGTGCAGACGGACCACGGCGCAGGGATCGGCGGCGAGCACGAGGGCGACGGCCTCGGGCAGCGCGGGATGCCCGGCGAGGCGCAGGCGCACCGCCGGATCGGCGTCGGTGACGAGCGCGGCCTGGTGGGGCAGGCGGAGGGCGGGGCTGGCGGCGAGCGCGCGGCGGACCTCGGGCGCGGGGTCGTCGGCGAGGGCGAGCAGTTCGCGGCCGGGGAGCTGCGGATGGGTCGCGGCCTGGGCGCGCACGACCGGGTCCTCATGGGCGGCGAAGCGGGTCAGCAGGTGCGGCGGGGTGCGGGGGTTGGTCGCGAGGTGCGCGAGCACGGAGCTGGCGGACGAGGTCCCGGCGAGGTTTTCCAGCAGGTGGCTGGGTGAGAGCGGGTAGGCGGCAACGAACTCGAGGGCCTCGGCCGGCGCGTCGGGCGCGGAGACGAGTTCTTGCAGGATGCGCGAGGGCACGGGTGGTTTGCGCAGGGCGAGGCAGGCGCGGCGCACGCCGTCGGCGCGGATGCGCTCCAGCAGGGTTTCGGCGGTGATCTCGTCGGCGGACATTTAGGGGGAGGCGGGAGAGTGGGTGGGAAGGAAGTCGGAGTTTTAACGCGAAGGCGCGAAGGCGCTAAGGTCGCGAAGGCTTGGTGCTACTTTGTTTAAAGTCGTGGGCGAAAAACGGAGCGCTTGTGATGGCCACAAAAGGCGCAAAAAACGCAAAAACGAGCCGTCTGCTTTTGTGATTTTTGCGCCTTCTGTGGCCATCTTGTCAGTGGATTGCGGGCAGTCGGTTGTTATGGCGTGAAAGGCGTGGTGGTGAGCGAAAGGAGGTGGGCCATCGGCTTCTGGTTACTCGAACTTCAGGTCCTCGGGCTGGACGAAGATCTCGCGGGGGTTGTTGCCGATTTGCGGGCCGATGTAGCGGCGTTGCTCCATCTCCTCCATGAGGGAGGCGGCGCGGTTGTAGCCGATTTTGAGGCGGCGTTGGAGGTAGCTGGTGCTGGCGCGGCCGTGGGTGGCGATGACCTCGAGCGCTTCCTTGATCATCGGGTCGGCGCCGGCGTGGAGGGTCTCTGCGTCGACGCTCTCGGAGCCGCCGGGCGCATCCTCGGCGCGGAGCTCGACGCGGTAGCGGGGCTGGACCTGGGCCTTGAGGAAGTTGACCACGCCCTCGATCTCGCCGTCGTCGACGAAGGGGGCCTGGAGGCGCTGGAGGCGGCCGAGGCCGGGCGGGCTGTAGAGCATGTCGCCGCGTCCTTGGAGCGACTCGGCGCCCTTGCCGTCGAGGATGGTGCGGGAGTCGACCTGAGAGGAGACCTGGAAGGCGATGCGCGTGGGGTAGTTGGCCTTGATGACGCCGGTGATGACGTTGACCGAGGGGCGTTGCGTCGCGAGCACGGTGTGGATGCCGACGGCGCGCGACATCTGCGCGAGGCGCGCGATGGAGGTCTCGATCTCGGCGGGCGCGGTCATCATGAGGTCGGCCAGCTCGTCGATGATAAGCACGATGTAGGGCAGGCGCGGGAAGCCCTCGGAGACGGCCTTGGTGTTGTAGCCGGCGAGGTTGCGCACGCCCTTGTCGGCGAGGATCTCGTAGCGGCGCTCCATCTCGCGCACGAGCCACTTGAGGGCCTGGCAGGCCTGCTTGGGGTCGGTGACGACGGGGTGGATGAGGTGGGGCAGGTCGCGGTAGATGGCGAACTCGACGATCTTGGGGTCGATGAGCACGAGCTCAAGTTCGTCGGGGCGGAAGCGGTAGATCAGCGAGAGGATGAGGTTGCTGATGCAGACGGATTTGCCCGCGCCGGTGGCGCCGGCGATGAGCACGTGGGGGGCGCGGGCGAGGTCGCAGACGATGTGTTTGCCGGCGATGTCGACGCCCAGCATGAGCGGGATGCCGGTGGTGCCGGCGGCGCCGCGCCACGAGGCGGTCTGGAAGGAGCCGCGCAGGGAGAGCGGGTTGGAGTTGCGGTTGGGGATCTCGATGCCGACGTAGCTTTCGCCGGGGATGGGGGCCTGGATGCGCACGGCGTTGGCCGACATGCCGAGGGCGATGTTTTTGTCGAGCGAGGCGATGGCCTCGACGCGCACGCCGAAGCCGGGGCGAACGCGGAACTGGGTGACGCGGGGGCCGACGATGGCGTCGTGCACGAGGGCGTCGATGGTGAAGCTGTCGAGCACGTCCTGCAGGCGGCGCTGGTCGGCCTCGAGGTCCTCGGCGGTGGAGAATTGTTGTTCGTTCTCCGCGGGCGGGCGCAGGAGTTCTAGCGCGGGGAAGGTGTAGTCGGCGAGTTCCTCGGGGGTGAAGGGATCGGGGAGCTTGGGCGCGGGCTCGGCGATCTCTTCCTCGGCCACGGGGGAGGGGGGCGGCGCGTCGGCGGCCTCGGCTTGTTCGCGGGAAGACTGGCGCAGGCTGGCGAGGTGGTCGAGGGCGTCCTCGAGCTTGTCACGGTGGCGGGCCTGCAACGTGGCGCGTTCCTCCAGGCGTGACTCCAGAAACTCGCGCCAGCGGGCGAGCAGGCGCTCGTCCTCGCTCAGACGTGCCTGCGAGAGGGCGTCGTCGGCGACGGGCGGCGTGGGGAGGGCGGAGGTTTCGGGCATGGCGGGCGGAAAAAAGGATCAGCGTAGAGAACGCCGCGCGCCGCGTGCAAGCGAAGCCATGCGGGAATTTCATGCGGGCGAACCGCGCTGGTTGCGGGGTCTGTCTTGAATGTTCGTAATACGAACATTGGGCGTGGGGCGGCGGTGAAAACCGGCGCTTGCGACCTCGGCCACATGGCGCGACAGTGTGCCCTCACGCATGAAAACGAAGGTATTTGTCGACGGACAGGAAGGCACCACGGGTCTGCAGATTTTCGACCGGCTCGCCGCGCGCGAGGACATCGAGGTCATCCAGATCGACCCGGCCCTGCGCAAGGACACCGCCGCCCGCGCCGCGTGCCTCAACGCCGCCGACATCGCGTTTCTCTGTCTGCCCGACGCGGCCGCGGTCGAGTCCGTCGCGCTCGTCACCAATCCCGACACCTGCGTGATCGACGCGTCCACCGCGCACCGCATCAACCCCGAGTGGGCCTACGGCCTGCCCGAGCTGGGCGCCGACTACCGGCTGCGCATTCAGGACTCCAAGCGCATCGCCAACCCGGGCTGCCACGCCACCGCCTTCGAGCTGGTTGTGCGGCCGCTCGTCAAGGCCGGTATCCTGATGCCGGATACACCGCTTTCGTGCTTCTCGCTCACCGGCTACACCGGCGGCGGCAAGAAGATGATCGCCGACTACGAACAGCAGCCGATGCCGGACGCGCTCAAGGCTCCGCGGCCCTACGCGCTCGGCCTGGCGCACAAGCACCTGCCCGAGATGCGCGTGCACGCCGGCCTGGCGGCCGCCCCCGTCTTTAATCCCATCGTCGGCGCCTTCGCCCAGGGCCTGTCGGTCACGGTGCCCCTGCAACTGGACAAGCTGCCGGGCGCGCCCGCGTCGGCGGCCATTCACTCGGCGTTGGCGGAGTTTTATGCGCACGAGTGTTTCATCAACGTGCTGCCGCTTGGCGACGAGTCGGCCCTCGACGGCGGCTTCTGGGACCCGCAGGCGTGCAACGGCACCAATCGCGCCGACATCGCGGTCTTCGGCCACGAGCGCCAGTGCGTGCTCATGTGCCGGCTCGACAACCTCGGCAAGGGCGCGTCCGGCGCGGCGATCCAGTCGATGAACCTGCACCTCGACCTGCCGGAGGACCTCGGCCTGTCGGCCTGAGGTTTTCCGGAAATCCGGTTGCCAGCGGGCGGCGGCGTGCGGAGCGTCTCGCGCATGAGTCTTTTCCAAGTCAAAGCCGAGATCGCCGCCACCGCCGCCGAGTCCGTCGACGAGCTGTTCCTCGAGCATGAGGAGGCCAACTGGAGCGTGTTGCAGGACGTGCTCGTGCAGCGGGCCTGGGTGGTCGGCATCTTTGACTCGCAGGACCGGGCGACCGCCGCCTGGCAGCAGATCCAGCCGATCCTCGGGGCCGCCGGCGCCGCGCCCGGCCAGCCGGACTTGAGCGAGATGGGCGACGAGGACTGGCGCGACAGCTACAAGGCCCACTTCAAGGCCTCCACCTTCGGACGCCTGCACTGGGTGCCGGTCTGGGAACGCGATTCCCATGCGCTGCCCGCCGGCGACCTCGCCATCTGGCTCGACCCGGGGCTGGCCTTCGGCACGGGCAACCACGAGACCACGCGGCTGTGCTGCCACCGTCTTGTCGAGTGGGCCTCCGCCCACGGCACGACTGGCCGCGTGATCGACGCCGGCTGCGGCTCGGGCATCCTCGCGCTGTCGGCCGCGCGTCTCGGTTTCACACAGGTCGCCGGCTTCGACAACGATCCCGAGGCCATCCGCGTGAGCGAGGAAAACGCCGCGCTCAACGACCTCGTCGGCGCCGTCGAGCTCTACGAAGGCGACCTCATGACCGGCTTCGAGAACCGCGAGGCCGAGCTCGTGCTGGCCAACATCCTCGGGCACATCCTCGTGAAGTTTAAGGCCCAGCTGCTCTCGGCGGTCGCGCCGGGCGGCACCCTTGTGCTCAGCGGCATCTTGGCGAGCGAACGCGATGAGGTCCGCGACGCCTTCGCGGAGTCCGCGCCGGATTGGGACATCGACTCGCGCATCGACGGCGAGTGGGCCGACGTGGT
>JBDRJH010000111.1:0-7361 GCA_043815125.1 Verrucomicrobiota bacterium | reverse complement strand
GCGGAGCCTTGGTCTTGGAGCAAGTCATGCGGGCTTTCATGGTCGCATGCGCGCGATTCGACCGCTATTGTATGCGTATGACGCCAGTAAATGGCACTCGTGCCGGTGGCGTGTTACGTTTGCGGTCTGTGCGTATCGTCGGTGGAGGCTCTACCATCCCGTGTGGTGACTCGTTGTCCGATGGAGAAATCATTCTCAATCATTATGCCCTTGAACTGGCCAGGGCGTGTGTTCGTGGAGAATCTCCGATCCCGGAGATCGCGAGCTATGTGGAGGCGATGTTGAAGTGCGAACTACTGTATGCTGGGACCGAGCTGGACTTCCCATTCGTAAGGCCGATCGAGATTTCTGATGTCCCGTGGAAACGAGGTCTGATTCGCTGTTTTAACGGTATGATGGGGGGACTCGGATGATGAAGGTCTTGCATGTGAGTGCGAATGCGACGGGGGGTGCTGGAATTGCGGCGTCGCGAACCAAGTTGGCGTTGATGGATGTTGCGGTTGATGCCTCCATGTTGACAAAGGAACTTCTGGAGTCGGAGTTTAGCCGCAAATGGCGTGCCCGTCTGGATTTCGCCCCGCTGCGCCTTTACCCTCGAAAGAAAATTTTCTCGGCGTGGAGCAACGACTGGAGGGCGACCGGCTTCGTGGAGGAAATCAACCGGTCCGGCGCTGACATCGTTCATTTGCACTGGATCGGGCACGGAGTGATGTCGTTGGGCGAGGTGGGCCGCATCCAAGCGCCCGTGATCTGGACCATGCATGACGCCTGGTCCTTTACCGGGGGGTGTCATTATCCCGGCGCTTGCCGGCACTTTGCCGGGGGATGTGGCGCGTGTCCGCAGCTAGGTTCACGGAACGTGCGAGATTTGAGTCGGTGGAATTTTGATCGCAAGCGCATGCACTTCACCAAGGTCAGGCGCTGGATAACGCCCAGTCGCTGGCTCGGCGAGATGGCCAGGGGCTCCCCTGTGATAGACTCCGCGCGACTTTCGGTCGTCCCCAACTGCGTCGACCTTGATCTTTACGTGCCGACTCGTCGCACCGCGGCCCGGAGACGCCTAGGGTTGGCCGACGACATGATGGTGTTCACCTGCGGTAGTCTGGATTTGGGAGAGCCGCGCAAGGGCAACCAGCTTTTGCCCCGTGCGCTAGCGGAATGGCGCCGGTTGTGTCCGGAGACCAAGGCGGAACTGCTTATGTTTGGCACCGGTGGCGTGCCCCGGTTGGAGGTGCCCGGACTGTCGGTGCGGGCCATGGGTTCGATTGCGGAGCCCGATGCCATGGCCGATATGCTGGCCGCGGGGGATGTGCTGATCTTGCCATCGTTGCAGGACAATTTGCCGAACGTCGCCGTGGAAGCGCAGGCATGTGGTTCTCCCGTGGTTGGGTTCGACTCCGGCGGTCTGTCAGAGATCATCGAGCCTGGTCGCACCGGTTGGTTGGCCGAAGAGCTGACTGCGGAGGCCTTGGGGCGTGCGATGGCCGTCAGCACAACGCAGGCGAAGGCCGAGCGTCCGGAGTGGTCGCGCGAGTCGCGATCCCGGGCCGAACGCCTGTTCGCTCCCGCCCGACATGGCAAGATGTTGCGCGGTATATATGAGGAGGTTTTGCGTGAGCGCTGAGTCGTCGGCATTGCCTTTCTTGACGATCATAACGGTTTGTCGGAACTCCGCGCGGACCATCGATTCGACGGCCGTGAGTTTGGCAAACTTGCCCCCTGTCATCGAGTGGTTGGTTATCGACGGGGCTTCGACCGACGACACCGTCCGCCGTGTTGAACAATGGATCAGTCGCATGTCCGGGCCGGTGCGAATCGTGAGTGAGCTGGACCAGGGTATCTACGATGCGATGAACAAGGGGCTGCGCCTGGCGCACGGCGATTGGGTGATGTTCTTGAACGCGGGCGATACCCTTGCCTCCCCCGAGGCGTTCTCTGCGGTCTTGTCCAGTCTCGATGCCGGTTGTGATCTGGTCACCGCACGGGTGCGCATGCATGATCCTTCCGATGGCTACGAGAAGGAGGTGGGGGATGCCTTGTCCGAAGCCGGAATAGCCACCGGTCGGTTGCCTCCGCACCAGGCGACTTTTTATCGCCGATCGTCGGCCCTGGAGGTCGGTGGTTATGACCTCGGCCATGGTCTTGCGGCGGACTCGCATCTGACGCTGCGGCTTTTCCGGAGCGGCCCGGCCAAGCATGTGCACCGGGTGGTGGCCGTCTATCCAACGGACGGCGTCAGCTCGCGCTTTGACTGGCGCTGGCGCGTCCACCGTGACAAGGCCAGGGCGATCAAGGCGGCGGCACCGGCCTGGGTATGGCGTCGCTATCGTTGGCGCTGGCCGGTCGAAGCGCTGCGTGCCACGGCCTCGCATCTGTTGCGCTCGGTCGGGCTGCTGGGTGTTTGGCGACGAATCAAGGGCGCTCGTTGAGCGCGGCACGGCGTCCTGTAAGGCGTCCGCGCAGCGAGGCGGCGTAGAAGCACGCTGCACCGGTGTCGCCTCTGAGCGAAGCGATTATACGTCCGGCGAGTGCGCGCAGGCAGTAGTAGTAAAAGCCAAAGGTCGACAATCGGTTGGCGGTCCAGACGTAGCCGAAACCGCGTCCGTAAGACTCGGCCCGCTCCGCCAAACGCCCGACCGGGGGACGCTGCGGATGGCGCAGCCCGTCCAGCGGGATAAAGTCCAGGCGATGTCCGGCGGCCAGCAGGCGCAGGGCGAGATCGGTCTCCTCGCCGGAGCCAAGCTCGGTCCCGACGCCCAGTCGTTCGTCGAATCCGCCGATGGCATCGAGGACCGGCTTGCGGGCGTAGAAGCCCGCCATCAGGCAGTTCTGCCAGACGGAAGTCCTGGTCACCGGCGCGCGTCGCGAGGGCCAGCGCAGCATGATGGGACGACCGCCTGCATCATGTAGTGGCAGGCAGGCGGCCGCGAGCGTCGGGTCGTTCTCGAACAGGGTTTCCACTGAGCCCAACGTCTCGCGGTCGAGCCAGCAATCGTCGTCGGGGAATCCCACCAGAGGGCCGGTGGCGAGAACCAATCCGGCGTTTCGCGCGTGTGAGGCGCCTTTTGCCGGTATGTTGACAACCTTCAGGGGCAAATTTGCCCGATGGGGATTGAGGATGTCCTCAAGCCATCCGGCTGGATTTTGGTCGACCACGATGACCTCGCGCGGAGCCAGCGTTTGCCGACCGATGCTTTCCAGCAAGCGGGCGAGCTCCTGGCGCCGGCCCAGCGTGGCGATGACGAGCGATATTTTTGCGTCGTCGTTCACCGTGGCGGTATCTTGGCTGCTGGGCATGTCGTCAGCCTTGTCCTCGCCGTCCTCCCGGCAAGCACCGTTAATCGCGGTGGATGCGCGGTTGTGGGGACGTTCCGGGATCGGCCGGTATTGCCGGGAGCTTCTGCCCCGGGTGATGGCCGTCTGGCCTGAGGCCCGCTGGCGCCTCTACGGCAAAAGCGACGAATTGTGCATTCTCCCCGAGGTGGAAAAGCTGCCGTGGGACCTGCCGGTCTACTCATGGCGCGAACATTTTCCGGGTGGCGAACCGGCCGGTTGGCACGAGGCCGACTTGCGCTGGGTGCCGCACTACAACGTGACTGCCGGCAGCATGGCGCCGCTGGTCGCCACCGTGCATGACGTTTTGCCGCTGGTCGAGCATGCGGGGTGGCGCGGTCGGTTGCGGTCGGTGGTGGCCGGCAGGTATTTCCAGAGAGTCCGGCGCGTGGCCGGGCGGGTCCTCTGCCCATCGCGCTTTTCGGGCGAAGGGCTGGCCAGCATCGCGCACGTAACCAGTGATCGGATACGAGTCACCCCGTTGGCGGCCGCCTTCTTGAGGCCCGCAGTATCGGACCTTCCCCGCGAACCGGTCTGGCTGTTCGTCGGCAACGTGAAGCCGCACAAGGGCCTGTCCACGGTGCTCGCTGCCCTGTCGCGGGACGAGGTTGCGGCCACGGGCCGGCGTTTGGTGGTCGTTGGGCGCCGCGATGGCTTCTTCACCGGTTCGCCGGAGCTGGCTCGCGCCAGCGGGAGATTGGGCGAGCGTGTGCAATGGGCCGGCGAGGTGGACGATGTCACGCTCGGGCGATGGTATGCCCGGGCCGAGGCGTTGATCATGCCGTCGCGGCACGAGGGCTTCGGCCTGCCGGTTCTGGAGGCGATGACTGCGGGGTGTCCGGTCGTTGCGGCTCGCGCGGGCTCGCTTCCGGAAGTGGCCGGCGAGGCGGCGTTGTGGTTCGAGCCCGGCGACGCCGATGAACTGGCGCGGAGGCTGGTGGATTTGGCGAACGACGAGCGACTGCGGACCCAGCTAGCAAGCTCCGGTCGGTGCAGAAGCGCGCAATTCGATTGGGAAATCACGGCCAGACTGACCGTGAGCGCCTTGCGCGAAGCTTTGGAGGGGCCGCGATGAGCGGTCGGGTGCACCTCGCCCACCAGTGGTGGGTCTGGCAACGTGGCGGCGGACGTGTGTTCGAGGACATGGCGTCGCTTTTTCCCGAGGCTGACGTGTCAATGATCGTGCATGCGCCGGAGACGTTCACGCCGGCGATGGCCGGCCGCCGTATCCACGTTTCGGCGTTGCAGCTGGTTTCGCCGCGGTGGATCGATCACCGCAAACTGCTGCCATTGTTCCCTTGGGCCGTGCGAGGTTTGTCCGCCCCGGACGGCACGCGGCTTCTGCTCACCAGCGACGCCGCGGTCATCAAGGGCATGCGCAAACCGCCGGGCTGCGTGCAGGTGTGCTATTGCCATTCGCCGCCGCGATATCTCTGGGAAATGACCGAGGAATACGCCGGCCGCACAAGTGGTCTGGGTGCGGTGGGGCGCGCGGTTTTTCGCCGTTCGGCGGAGCGGGTGCGGTGTTTTGATCTGCAGGCCTCGGCGAACGTAGATCACTTTATCGCGAACTCCGCTTTCGTCGCCGAGCGCATCCGTCGCTGCTACGGGCGCGAGGCCTCGGTGCTGCACCCGGCGGTGAACCTGGCGCGGTTGGTGCCGAACGGCCGTCCTCCGGAGGACTTTTACTTGGTGGTCTCCGAACTGGTTTCCTACAAGCGGGTGGATCTGGCGGTCGAGGCCTGCACTCGGTTGGGGCGGAGATTGGTGGTTGTCGGTGATGGTGCGGAGGCGTCGCGATTACGCGCCATGGCCGGGCCGACCGTCGAGTTCCACGGGCGGGCGGGCGATGAGGTGGTGTCAGACTTGCTCGCGCGCTGCCGGGCGTTTTTGCATCCTCAGATCGAGGACTTCGGGCTCACTCCAGTGGAGGCGCAGGCCTGCGGACGACCGGTGATCGCGCTGGGACGCGGCGGGGCACTGGAGACGGTGCAGGACGGACGGACTGGTCTCTTTTTCACCGATCAGACCGTAGACGTCCTTATGGATGCTATGGAGAGATTTGAGAAATCGCCGGGCATGTTTTCACCCGAACAATGCCGAGCCCAGGCGACCCTGTTTTCGCGTGATCGTTTTTTGGAGCGTTTGCGTGGGCTGTTGATGAATTGGGCTCCCGAGGCGCAGATTTGACGTCCAAGTTATTCGGACTTGCGGGCAACGCACTCGATGTTGGTGGCCAGATGGCCCAGCGGAGTGTGCTCGCAAAGCCATTGGTCCACGGCCTCGGCCCTGCGATAGTGACGATAGGTGGCGGTGTTTTTTGGGAACAGCGCCCGACGCCAGATGGCGATCGGTTCAAGGCCGGACTGATTGAACTGGGTGGCCACCGCTTTTTGCGTGTAGAGGCGGTCGTGGTAATTGTCGCCTCGCAAGCGACATATCTTTTGAGTCCAGGACCAGCGTTGCGGCAGATAAAAACAGAAAAACAGACCTCCCGGACGCAACACGCGGCGCAGTTCCGCCAAGGACTCTCGTTCGCAAGGCACGTGTTCAAGCACCCCCATGCTGACGACCACGTCAAAGGCGTTGTCGGCGAACGGCAGGCGATACTGGTGATCGAGCGCGATCACATCGATCCTGTCTTTGGCGAGAATGGGGGTTTCCTGTCCAAAGCTGGAGTCTGCGGCGTTGCCGGCGATGTCGCAGCTGGTAACGCTCAGTCCGAGCTCACCCAAGAGAAGTGAGACATGGCCTTTGCCCGCTCCCCAATCCAGTGTCTGGATTTCCTGCCGGGCTTTTCCCAGCCATCGGGCCGAGAGATCGGCGATGAAGTGTGTCAGATACAGGTAGGTATTTTGAGACGCGGGATTGGTTAGGAAAGCGTGGCTGGGGGTGCTGCTGCAGAGATCGTGAAGACTTCTGCTCAAGGGGATATGGCGTGAGAAAACCTCCCTGCGGATACGGCCGATTTCGGCGGGTGAAAGCGCTGGCAGGTTGTTCGTCATTCCGCCGGATTCCTCCATCTGGCGAATGTCAGCGCTATGATCTGTAAATCGAGCCAGACGGACCAGTTTTCGATGTAGTAAATGTCGAGCTGGATGCGGCGCGCGATGTCGTTTCCTCCACGCAGGCCGTTGATCTGGGCCCAGCCGGTCATGCCGGGTTTCACCAGGTGGCGGGGCAGATAATGCGGGATCTCGCCGGCGAGGCGCTCGACGTGGTGCGGGCGCTCGGGGCGCGGGCCGACCAGGCTCATGTCACCCTTGAGCACGTTCCAGAACTGCGGCAGCTCGTCGAGGTTCCAGCGGCGGATAAAGGCGCCGATGCGGAGGAGGCGGGCGTCGCCGGCGACCGTGCTCACGGCGAGGTGGTCGGTGGCGGCGGCATCGGGCGTCATGCTGCGGAGCTTCCACATGGTGAAGTGCCGCCCGCCCGCGCCCATGCGTATTTGAGCGAAGAATACAGGTCCGTCCGGCGACTCGCGCTTGATGAGCACGGCCAGGACCACGAACGCCGGCAACGAGAGCAACAGGCCGGCGAGAGCGCCGAGGGTGTCGACAAGGCGCTTGAGGCCGCGGTTGAAGAGGCGGTTGATGGCGAGTTCCTCGACGCCGAGCACGGGCAGGCGGCCGATGGTCTGCAGGCGCAGCCCGCTGACGAGAATCTGGAACGAGGACGGGACGATCTTCCACTCGGTGAAGTTTTTCTCGCACGCCTCGACGACGGTGTGGAGTTGTTCGCGGGGCAGATCGGTGCGCGCGGCCAGCAGGACGTCGATCCGGTTGGCGCGCAGGATGGCTGCGAGTTCGGAGACCGGGCCGAGCGGCGGCTGCCCGGCGGGCGGGACCTCGTCGGGCAGGGTGACGACGCCGGCGAAGGCGAAGGGGTGCGCGGGGCTGGCGGCGAGGTCGTCCGTCAGGGCACGGGCCTCGTCGTTCCAGCCGAGGATGGCCACGCGTTGGCGCAGCCGGCCGACGAGGGCGGGGTGGGTGCAGATGCGGTAGGCCAGGCTGCGCCAGGCGAACATG
>JBDRJH010000110.1:0-6472 GCA_043815125.1 Verrucomicrobiota bacterium | reverse complement strand
GGGCGAGTTCGTGGTCGGGAATGAGACCGGTGATGCCGTCGGTGGCGAAGAGGTAGAGGTCCTCGGGCTCAAGGGGGAGGCGGACGACGGGCGGGGTCAGCGGCATGGGCTGGCCGATGCATTGGGTGAGGGCGTGGCGCTGGCTTTCGCGCAGGAAGACGAGTTCGCCGGCGGCGCGGCGGCGGCGCACGTCGTTTTCCACGGAGTCGTCCTCGGTGAGGCAGGTGAGCTCGCCCTGACGCAGACGGTAGCAGCGGGAGTCGCCGACATTGACCAGCTCAAGCGCGCCGTCGGCGAAGCGGCCGACGGTGAGGGTGGTGCCGATGCCGAGGCCGGGGCTGAGGCGCTCGCCGAGTTCACCGACGACTTGGTTGGCGATGTTGACGGCCTCTGCCAGGGTGGGGGCGGCGTGTTTTTGAAAGTGTTGACTGACGGTATCGACCGCGCGCTGGGAGGCTTGCTCGCCGCCGGGCAGCCCGCCGATGCCGTCGGCCACGCCGTAGAGTCGCAGGGTGTCGTCTAGCAGGTAGCGGTCCTCGTTGTTGGAGCGGACTTTGCCGATGTCGGTGATGGCGGATGTTTCCAGCTGAATCATGTGATGGGAGTGCAGGGAAACCGGCTGGCGGTGGCGCGGTCCGGTCTTTTGGTGAAGGCGGACGTTAGGCGCGTTTTTTCACGAGGCAAGGCGGTCCGTGTCAGCGGTAGGGCTGAAATTTTTCGACGCGGTTGAGCCGGTTCATGCGGGTGACGTTGCGCTGGGGCAGGCACTCGAGGAACTGGCGGCCGTAGGGTTTTTGCACGATGCGGGAGTCGAGCAGGGTGATGACGCCGCGGTCGCGGGCGCTGCGGATGAGGCGGCCGATGCCTTGGCGGAATTTGATGAGGGCGTCGGGCAGGGTGAGTTCGTTGAAGGGGTTGCCGCCGCGTTGGCGGATCCAGTCGGTGCGGGCCTCGAGCACGGGGTGGGTGGGGACCTCGAAGGGCAGGCGGGTGACGATGACCTGCGAGAGGGCGTCGCCGGGGATGTCGATGCCGGTCCAGAAGCTGTCGGTGCCGAAGAGCACGCCGTTGCCGGCCTCGCGGAGCAGGCGGGCGAGCTCGGTGCGGGAGTGGTCGCGGCCCTGCATAAAGAAGGGGCGGTTGGCGCGTTCGTAGACGGGCTCGAGTGTCTCGGCCACGCGGCGCATGTCGAAGTAGCTGGTGAAGAGCACGAGGCTGCCGCCGGTGGTGCGGCGGGTGCAGAAGTCGATGTAGTCGGTGAGCGTATCCAGCGCGAGGGCGGCGTTTTCGCGGTCGGGCAGGGGGATGTCGACGGCGACGTGCACGCGCATGTTTTTCGCGTAGTCGAAGGGTGAATACTCGACGGCGGTGGCGACGCTCTCGGCGCCGATGCGTTGTTGAAACGGTTCGATGCGGCCGCCCATGGCGAGGGTGGCGCTGGTGAGCACGACGCCGGTGTCGCCGCCGAGGATGGTGTCGCGGATGAAGGGGGCGATGTCGATGGGCGCGGTGCGCAGGGTGACGATGGTGCGGCGTTTGCCGGAGCGCTCGACCCAGTAGACCTGCGCGTCGGGGTCGGTGACGTGCAGGAATTGGCGCAGGCCGGTGAGCAGGGTCTTCAGTTTGCCGGCCTGCTCCATGAGTTCGTCGCGGTCGCGGCCCTCGTCGAGCTTGTCGGCGCGGGTGCGCACGGCCTTGTGCAGGGCCTGGAGCGGGGCGTCGAGCCAGGCCTCGGCGAAGCCTTCGGCGCGCACGCGGACGATGGCCTGGCGGGTGAGTTGGGTCTCCTCGATGAAGGTGAAGAACTGGTGGGCGGCCTCGAGGCAGTCGAGCACGAGCTGTTGGTCGGTGGCGTCGCCGAGGCGGCGGAGCAGGCCGCGTTTGGCGCGGGGGTTGAAGAGGTATTTGAGCAGGCGTTCGACGCCGTAGCTGCTGATGCGCAGGCCGCAGTGGTCGGTGGCGACGCCGGGCACGGTGTGGGCCTCGTCGAGCACGAGGAAGTCGTCGGGGAAGAGCACGCCGCGGGTGTTGCCGCCGGTCTCGCCGGCGGCGTTGAGCAGGGCGAAGAGCAGGGAGTGGTTGACGATGATGACGTTGGCCTGGCGGATGCGGACCCGGGCGCGTTGGTAGAAGCAGTGTTCGTGGGAGCAGTGTTTGCGCGAGCAGGCGGAGGAGTCGGCGCTGACGAGTTCCCAGACCTCGGGCGGGGGCAGGGGGTTGAGTTCGTGGCGGAGGCCGTTGGGCGTGGTGGCGGCCCAGTCGGCGATGCGTTGGAGCTCGGCGTGTTCGTCGGTGGGGATGAGTTCCTGCTTGTCCTTGAGAGCGGCGGCGAGGCGCGTGGTGCAGAGGTAGTTGCCCTTGCCGAGGAGCACCGCGGATTTGAAGTCGGCGTATTTTTTGGTGCGCTCGTCGGCGGAGAAGACGCGGCGGCAGAGAGGGAGGTCCTTGGTGTCGAGCTGTTCCTGCAGGGCGATGGTGTGGGTGGAGACGACCATCTGGCGGCTTTGGTCGACGGCGTGGATGATGCCGGGCAGGAGGTAGGCGAGGGATTTGCCGACGCCGGTGCCGGCCTCGAAGAGCAGGGGTTGGTTGCCGACGAAGGTGTCGGCCACGGCGCGGGCCATGTGCTCCTGTTGCGGGCGGTGTTCGAGCTTGAGGGCGGTTTGCAGGATGCCTCCGGTCGAAAACAGGCGCGCCACCAGCTCCGGCGCGTGGGCGGGCGGCGGGGGCGGGGCGAGGTTTTCGGTGTCGTCGTGGAGGCCGATCATGCGGGTAAGGGGAGACGGTGTCGGCGCGGGGGGCGGGTTGACAACCTTCAACGCGGGGCGAGGCGCGCTTATGACGCGGGGAAAGTGATTCTTCGCCTCGCCAAGCCGCGGGGCGGCAATCAGCTTGGCGGCCACGTATGCATCCTTCCTGGACCCAGACTCTCGCCGAGTTCCTGAAGCATGAACCGGATATCGAGGCGGTTCGGCTGGACCCGGCCGCGCGCAAGGTGTCCATCGCGACCCTCGGCACGGTGGATCTGGCGAAGTTGGAAAAACGCCTGGCGGAGACGCTGGCGGCGATCGAGGACGAGGTTGGCGAGAGCGCCAAGGCGCCGCCCGGCTACACGTTGCGCAAAGACGGCGCGGTGACGGAGTTTGGCGAGGAGACGTGCGAGACCGCCCCGAAGCTCTGGCAGTGGAACGAGTTCGCGTGGCCAGGCGCCAGGGAACATGCCGACGAGCACGATCACGAGCACGGCGAGGGTGAGTGGAAGACGTTGGCCGTGCTGGCGGGGATCTGCGGCGGATTTGGTGTCGCGGGCTTCGCGGTTTCCCGGCTTGGCGTGGGTCCGGAGTGGCTGCCGAAGGCGTTGTATGCGGTGGCGTTGATCGCCGGCGCCTGGGACGCGGCGGTCGATTCGTGGCACCATATCCGTCGCGGGAAACTGGACATCCATTTTTTGATGCTGGCCGTGGCGGTCGGCGCGATGGCGGTGGGCGCGTGGAGCGAGGCGGTGTTGTTGCTGTTCTTGTTTTCCGCGTCGGGCGCGATGGAGGCCTACGCGCAGGACCGCACACACCGCGAGGTCAGCTCGTTGCTCAAGTCCGCGCCGAAGGAGGCGCTGCTGGTGTTGCCCGGCGGCCAGGAGCGCGAGGTGCCGGTCGACGAGATCGGCATCGGCGATACGGTGCGCGTGAAGCCCGGCAAGGCCTTTCCCGCCGACGGCGAGGTGGTCGCCGGCAAGAGCGCCAGCGACGAGGCCGCGTTGACCGGCGAGTCCGTGCCGGTGGAGAAGGGTGTGGGCGACCAGGTATTCAGCGGCACGATCAACCTCTGGGGCGCGGTCGACTTCAAGGTCACCAAGCTGCCCGCCGAGAGCACGCTGCAAAAGATCATCCGGCTCATCCAGACCGCGCAAAAACTGCGTGCGCCCAGCGAGCGGTTCACCGACCGGTTTGGCGGCGGTTACACGTGGCTGGTGCTCGGCGTGTGCGCGGCGATGTTCCTGGTGTGGTGGCTGGCGCTGGGCCTGCCGGCGTTTGAGAACACCGCGGAAAACAACTCCGCCTTCTATCGCGCGATGACGTTGCTGGTGGTGATGAGTCCGTGCGCGCTGGTGCTCTCGATCCCGTCGGCGATCCTTGCGGCGATCGCCTGGGGGGCGAAACATGGAGTGCTTTTTCGCGGTGGTGCGGCCATTGAAAAACTCGCCGCCATCGACACCGTCGCCCTCGACAAGACCGGCACGCTGACCACCGGCGAACTCGCCGTGGAGGCCTACGAGAGTTTCCCGCCCGGCCGCGAAACCGAGGTCATGGAGCTGGCCTTCGCGTTGGAGAACAACTCCGACCATCCGTTGGCGCGCGCCATCGTGCGCGACGCCAAGGCCCGCGGCGTGCGCGAGTATGGCATCGAGGAATTTCAATCCATGACGGGGCAGGGCGTGCGCGGTCGCATGGGTGGCGCGCAGGTCATGATCGGCCGCCGAGAGCTTCTGGAAAAAGGTCCGCTCGCCGATTGGTCGCGCGAGCTGCCCGCCGCCTCGCCCGAGTTGGCCGAGGTCTGGGTGGTCGGGAAGAACCTCATCGGCCGCGTGCTCCTGCGCGACCAGATCCGCGCGGAGTCGGCCGGCGTGCTCGCGGCGTTGAAGGCCGCGGGCATCCACTACGTCATGTTGACCGGTGACCGCCGCCAGACCGCCGAGTCGGTCGCCAAGGAAATCGGTCTCGACGAAGTGCGCGCCGGCCTCACGCCCGAGGACAAGGTCAACGCGATCCAGGACCTGCGCAAAGCTGGCCGGCGCATCGCCATGGTGGGCGACGGCGTCAACGATGCGCCCTGCCTGGCCGCCGCCGACGTCGGCGTGGCCATGGGCGCGCGCGGCAGCGACGCCGCCTTGGAGCAGGCCGAGATCGTGCTCATGCACGACCGGATCGAGAACGTGTTGTCCGCGCTGCGCCTCAGCCGCCGCGCCAAGACGATCATCAAGCAAAACCTCGCCATCTCGCTCGGCGTGGTGGTGTTGATGGCGTTGGCCGCGATCTTCGGCATCATTCCGCTCGGCGTCGGCGTGGTCGCGCACGAGGGCAGCACCGTGGTGGTGTGCCTGAATTCGCTGCGGCTGCTGCTGGGCAAGAACAAGTGAGGGGCGGCGATGACCATGAATAGGAGGTGGCGATCAGATCTTATCCGCGGTGTAGGACGGGGAACACTGCTGGCAGGATGTCTGATTGTGGCGGCGACCATCGCATGGGCGTTGTGGACACCCGGGAAAATCATAACGGACGGTCGCCATGATCTCGGTCGCAATGCGATTTGGCTGGGGCACGGTTGGCTGGGGGCGGACGATTGGTTTTTGCAAAATGGACGTGATCCCGCGGATTTTCGCCAACCCGCGATGATGATCGCACTGTCGCGTCGCTTGGAGGCGCATGGCGTGCGCTATGTGTATCCGCATCTTTGTCCGGCCGGTGCGGATGGGAGTCTGCCTGAGGTAAATGATCAGCAGGTTGAGGCGTTCTTGCAGTGCATGGATGGCTTTCAGGTGCTCCCGTGGGTGGGAGGTGTTCATGGTCAATCCGCCCGGATCGACGACTCTGTCTGGAGAGCCAATTTTTGTGCCTCGATTGAGGGTCTTTTCCAGCAGCATCCCATGCTTGCAGGCATTCATCTCAACGTGGAGCCGTGCCCGAGTGGTTCGCGGTCCTTTTTGCTTTTGCTTGAGGAACTGAGACGCGTTGTTCCAAAGGGTAAATTATTGTCTGTGGCCGCCTATCCGCCACCGACCCGTTGGCAGCCATCGCTTGATGTTCATTGGAGTGAAAATTTCTTCCGTGAGGTTGCAGCGCGTTCGAATCAAATGGCTGTCATGATGTATGACACCGGCCTGCGTTGGCAAAAACCCTACGTGGCGTTGGTTCGTGATTGGACTCGCGAAACCATGCAATGGGCGGGGCGCACCGAGTTGTTGATTGGACTGCCCGCCTACGATGATGCCGGAGTCGGATGGCATGATCCCGACGTCGAAAACTTAACGACGGCGCTAGCCGGGCTACATGCAGGGCTGGAAGGCCATGGCGAATGGGGAGCCAGTCCCTATGCCGGCATTGCGATTTACAGCGAATGGGAAATGGATGAGGCCGAGTGGTCGCTAATCTCCACCGGTTTCGGCAGGTGACGTCGCTCAGTCCGCGATCAACACCTGATCCCCGACCCGCACCTCGTCGTAGAGCGCGATGATGTCGAGGTTGCCCATGAGCACGCAGCCGGCGCTTTGCGGGGTGCCGAGTTTGTCCTCGTGGTTGGTGCCGTGGATATAGATGTAGCGTTCGTAGGTATCGACCGTGTCGCCCTCGGCGTTGAGGCCGGCGTTCACGCCCGGCTCCAGCCCGCGCAGCCAGAGGATGCGGCTGGTGATGAGGTTGCCGGGCGCGGCGGCGTCCACGTCGAACTCGCCAAAGTGCATGCCCGTCGAAACGCGTCC
>JBDRJH010000109.1:0-18744 GCA_043815125.1 Verrucomicrobiota bacterium | reverse complement strand
CTCCGCGCGCGGGGCGGCGGGCAAGGGTTGTTTTGACGAAGCGGAAAAGGGCCGCGGACGTTTGAGCCCCGCCGGAATGCGGCTAGGTCGTGTGCATGAAAGCGACCTGGTCAACCTGCGCTCTCGGCCTCGCCCTGCTGGCGGGCGGACTGTCCGCCGCCGGCATCCGGCTGGAGGATGCCCGCTATCCGTATCCGGAAAAAACCTACGCGTTCGAAAGCCAGCGACAGCCGCTCGAGATGGTCTGCATGGACGTGCCGGCCGCGGGCGCGGAGCGCGGCGTGGTCGTGCTGCTTCACGGCAAGAATTTTTCCGGCTCCTACTTTGGCGAGACGGCGGCCGCGCTCAGCCGCGAGGGTTATCGCGTGATCATGCCCGACCAGATCGGCTTCGGCAAATCCACCAAGCCGGAGCACTACCACTACACGTTCCAGCAGCTGGCGGTGAACACCCGAGCGCTGCTGCGCTCGCTCGGGGTGGAGCGCGCCCATGTGCTCGGGCACTCGATGGGCGGCATGTTGGCGACGCGCTACGCGCTGATGTTCCCCGACGAGACCGCCTCGCTGACATTGCTCAACCCGATCGGCCTGGAGGACTGGCAGGCCAAGGGCGTGCCCTACGAGACGGTCGACGCCTGGTATCGACAGGAGCTGGCCAAGACCGCCGCGAAGATCCGCGCCTACCAGCTGGAGTTCTACTACGACGGCAAGTGGAGGGAGGCCTACGACCCGTGGGTCGAACAGCTGGCATCCTTTGGCGAGAGCCCCGACTACCCGCGCATGGCGTGGAACCAGGCGCTGACCTACGACATGATTTTTACGCAGCCGGTGGTGCATGAGTTCCCTTTGTTGAAGGTGCCGGTGCTGCTGATCATCGGCCAGCGCGACCGGACCGCGCTTAACCGGGGCCGGGCTCCGGCCGAGGTGCGCGACACGCTGGGCGACTATCCGGAACTCGGCCGCGCCGCGGCCAGGGCGATCCCGCACGCCGAGCTGGTCGAGCTGGACGACGTCGGGCACCTGCCGCACATCGAGGCCTTTGACCGGTTCATCGCGCCCTGCGTCGATTTCCTGCAACGTCAGGAGGACTGAGTCGTTTCACGGAGGCGCGGGAGCACGCGCAACGCTTTCTTGAACAAGCATCAAGCCGGGTGTAGGGATCGTCCAAGGTTTCATCCCCCCGCCCCCATGTCTGACGATCCGAAACCCCGTGCCCGCGCCGTGCGTTCCTGGCTTTTTGCCGGCGGCGCGGTCTACCTCGCGCTCGGCGCCGGACTCGGCGTCACCGGCGGGCTGGGCGTGTTCACCTTCGGCTACGGGCAGGGCCACAGCTACCTCAGCAACGACCCCGCCGCCTGCATCAACTGCCACGTCATGGAGCCGTATTACGCCACCTGGCAAAACTCCAGCCACCACCACGTCGCCGTCTGCAACGACTGCCACCTCTCGCACCACCCGCTCGGCAAGTGGGTCACCAAGGCCGACAACGGATTCTTCCACTCGCTCGCCTTCACCTTGGACAACTTTCACGAGCCCATCCGCATAAAACCCCGCAACCGCCGCGTCACCCAGGCCGCCTGCCTCCACTGCCATGCCGAGGTCGTGCACCAGATGTTCCCCTCCGCCCCGCGCGAGGAGATGCTGATGTGCGTCACCTGCCACGGCGACGTCGGCCACGTCCTGCGCTGACCTCCCCGACCCGACCATGACCACCGCCGACATCCCCCCGCCCCCCGCCCCTCGCCGCCGCCTCTTCGGACCCGTCGCCATCGTGCTCGGATTCACCGCGTTGCTCACCATCGGCATCGCCGCCCTGCTCGTCACCATCTTCGAGCACCGGCAGGAGGCCCGCACCCCCTTCGTGCGCGTGGTCGAGGTGGACGAGGCCTCGACCGACCCCGCGCTTTGGGGGCTCAACTGGCCGTATCAATTCGACACCTACAAACGCACCGTCGACCAGACCCACACCGAGTTCGGCGGCTCCAGCGCCATGACCGAGAGCAAGCTCGACGCGCACCCCTGGCTCCGCCGCCTCTACGCCGGCTACGCCTTCAGCATCGACTACCGCGAACTGCGCGGCCACGCCTACATGCTCTACGATCAGGAAGTCACCGAGCGCGTCACCAAACGCCCCCAGAGCGGCGCCTGCCTGCACTGCCACGCCTCCGTCATCCCCACCTACCGCCGCCTCGGCCTCGAAAGCATGGGCAAGGACGCCTCCCCCGAGGTCCTGGCCGCCGACTTCAACTGGCCCGCCGTCATGGAAGGCTTCCGCCTCGCCAGCACCATGGACTACCACCGGGCCCACGCCGAGCTGCTCAAGACCCCCGACGGCACGCCCGGGAGCAAGACCCCCATGACCCCCGGCGGCGTGCCCGACCCCGCCGACCCGCACCAGATCTCCGACGCCCACCCCGTCAGCTGCGTCGACTGCCACTCGCCCGACACCATGCAGCTGCGCGTCACCCGCCCCGGCTTCGTCAACGGCATCGCCGCGCTCGCCCGCAGCGCCGACCCCGTGCCCCACCTGCCCAGCGTCGAACGCTGGCGCCAGGGCGACCGCAAACGCGACTACGATCCCAACCTCGACGCCAGCCGCCGCGAGATGCGCTCCTTTGTCTGCGGCCAGTGCCACGTCGAGTATTACTGCGCCACCAAGGAGACGCTCTTCTTCCCGTGGGACAACGGTCTCAAGGCCGAGCAGATCGAAAAGACCTACGACGAGCACACCTTCCCCGACGGCACGCCCTTCATGGACTATAAGCACGGCGAGACCGGCGCGCCCACCTACAAGGCCCAGCACCCCGAGTTCGAACTCTGGAGCCAGGGCGTGCACGCCCGCAGCGGCGTCAGCTGCACCGACTGCCACATGCCCTACGAACGCCAGGGCGCCATGAAGGTCAGCAGCCACTGGGTGCGCAGCCCCCTGCTCAACATCAACAAATCCTGCCAGACCTGCCACAACGTCCCCGAGGCCGAGCTGCGCGACAAAGTCGCCGCCATCCAGGGCCGCACCCGCGCCCTCACCGAACGCGCCGCCGCCGCCATGACCGACATGCTCGACGCCATCCGCCAGGCCCAGGCCGTGGGCATCCCCGAAGCCGATTTGAAGAACCTCCACGAACTCCAGCGCAAGGCCATGTGGCGGCTCGACTTCATCAGCAGCGAAAACTCCGCCGGCTTCCACGCCGACCAGGAGGCCGCCCGCATCCTCGCCGAGTCCATCGACTACAGCCGCCAGGCCCAGGCCGCCGCGCTCATCCTGCGCGCGCCCGCCCCGCCCAAGGTCGACGCCCCGACCGAGCCCGTGCAGGGCGTGACCGGCGCCAAGCCCGCCGGCACGCTTTGAGCGACGCCAAGCGTAGCGCCGGCTTTCAATCTGCGCAATCGGCGTGATCTTCGGTTAAGGACAAACTCCAGCAAGCTGCTGGGCCGCAGATCACGCAGAATACTCAGACAGGAAGGTGGAGCGCGACCTCCGGGCGCTCTCACTGGTAGGGCGGCCACTCCGCTGGCCGCCGGTTCACCAAACGGCGCGCAGGGGACTGCGCGCCCTGCCAAACGCCTCTGGTGGCAGGGATGGAATCCTGCGCTACTCGACAGGCGATCCGCTCATAAAAACACCGGCGTCGGCGCGCGGCCTTCCTCGGCATCGTGCAGGTCGACGTAGGTGAGGATGTCGGCGCGGTCGGCGAAGCCGACGGCGGCTTTTTGCCCGAGGAGCTCGGGCGTGCCGCTGTCGCGCCAGCCGCGTTTGAGCAGGAAGAGATTCCATACGAGCACCTGCACGTCGTTGAGCGGTTTGCGTCCGCGCATGAGGTCGTCAAACACCTCCTCGGCGGTGCCGCCCCGCAGCGAGCGGGCCTTCACGTCGTCGTAGTTGAGATCGAGATACAGGCAGCAGCGCGCGTCGAAGCTGGTGTTGTCGTCGGCATAGCCGAGATGGACGACGTAGTCGGCGGGTAGCTTGCCGGCGGCGTGCAGACGGATCTTGTCCACCATGCGGGCGAAGTAGACGAGGCCGCGGGTCTTGACGTGTTCGCTGACGGGAAACTGGGTGCTCATGGTGCCGGCACGATGCGCGGCGCGACGCGCCGTTGGCAAACGGGGACCCACGGTGGCGTCTCAAAGGCTCAGTCGTAGCCGTAGAAAGCGGGCAGGGCCGTCCACGTCCACCGTGGCGGTGCGGTGTTGGTCGAAGTCGGGCGGCGAAACATCGACGCCATCGGTGGTCCATTGCCGTAGGTCGGTGCTGGCCTCGGGCGTGTAGATCACGCCGTCGGTGCCGGCGTGATAGCGGATGCTCAGGGCACCGTTGCCGGCGTCGAACGCCGCCTGCGGGAGCTCCGTCGCGGTCGCGTCGAACGGATCGAGGCCCAGCGCGTAGGACTCCAGCAGGCTCACGCCCGCGTCGTTGGCGGCGACCGCGGGGTCGGTGTCGTGCTCCAGCCGGTGCGAGATGAGCCAGGCAACAAAGGAGCGGTGACCGCCCATGTCCACCGCCGGGTAGCCGTTCCATGTGGGCGTGGTGAAACCGGTGGCGTCGTGGAAGAAATAAACGGCGAAGCCGTCCGTGTGGTTTTGAAACGTGCTCCTCGCATTGATCAGCGTCGGCGCGTTGCCGTAGAAATACACCTTGGTGAGTAGCGCGCAGTCGGCGAAGCCGCTATCCCCCAGGCTGCCCACCCCGGCGGGAACGATCACCGTTTCGAGCAAGTCGGCGTCCAGAAAGGCCTGCCCTCCCACGGTGGTCACGCCGGCGGGTATTTCATAGACGCCGTCTTTCCCCTTGGGAAAGTTGATCAAGGTGGTGCGGCTCGTGTTGAAGAGCACGCCGTTTTCACTGGCGAAGTAGGCGTTGGCCGGCGCGACGTCGAACGATCGCAGGGAGGCGCAGCGCAGGAAGGCATTGTTATTGATGTAGTTCACGCTGGCGCCCACGCTGATCGTTTCAAGCGCGAGGCAATCCGCGAACGCGTAGCTGGGGATCGCGTATAGGCTGTCGGGAATCGTGACCGCGGTCAGCAGCTTGGCGCCGGCAAACGCCGAGATCTCCATCTGGGTGACTCCGGGCGGGATGGCGTAGGGGCCGGCTTTGCCCGTCGGGTATTGCCAGAGCTTGTCGGCCGACGCGCTGAACAGCACGCCGTTGACGCTCGCAAAGGATGTGTTGCCGGCCGAAACCGTCATGGCGGTGAGGTTGTCGCAATCGGAAAACGCGCCATTGCCAAAGTAGTAGAGCGATGCCGGCAGGTTCACGTCAGTGAGCGCATCGCAGTTGTTAAAGGCCAGAGAATCAATGCTCAGCAGTCCCTCGGTCAGTGTGATGCCGCTTAGGTGGTTTGCTCCGGAAAATGCCCAGGTAACGATGTGCGTCACT
Organism: Verrucomicrobiota bacterium; assembly: GCA_043815125.1. GTDB lineage: Bacteria > Verrucomicrobiota > Verrucomicrobiia > Opitutales > Opitutaceae > JAUWBF01. Next base: position 13,365 of record JBDRJH010000109.1, on the reverse strand, counting down.
CCGCTGGGGATGGTGTAAGTCCCGTTCTTGCCTCGCGGATAGGCCAGGAGTGTGGTCCGGTCCTTGTTGAAATAGACGCCGCCCACACTACTGACGGTGGCGGCCGACGCGTCGACGTTGATCGCCGTCAGGGAATCGCAGCCGATGAAGTTGTTGCCGCCGATGGAAAGCACCGGGGGAATGTTGATCGAAGTCAGCGAGGCGCAGTGATCGAAGACGGAGTTTCCGATCAGGAGCAGACCCGGGTTGAGCGTGATCGAGGTCAATCCGGTGCAGCCCGCAAAGGCGCGGTCGCCGAGGGAGATCAGGTTGTCCGGCAAGGTGATCGTGGAGAGGTTCGCACATCCATTGAACGCGTATTCGCCGATGGTGGTCACTCCGGCCGGCAGATTGATGGTGGTCAGCGCGGTGCATCCATAGAACGCATAGGCTGGGATCTGGGTCACGCCTGGGGGGACCGTCACGCCCTCGAGCTTGGAGCATTCTTGAAAGACGCCCGTGTTCAGAACCGTGAGGCCGGAGGGCAGGGAAGCGTTGACCAGAGAGGTGCAATTCCAGAACGCGTAATCATAGAGCATGGTTACGCCTTCGGGAACAGTCACCGACGTCAAGCTGCTGCAGTTTTGGAACGCATAACTCTCGATGGTGGTCAGCGAAGGGGGAAGATCGACACCGGTGATTTGGTTTTGGTTCGCGAAAGCGGAGGTGCCTATCGTGGTGACCGGCAGATCGTTGATCGTGGCGGGGATCACCAACGTTCCGCTCGCGGTGACGGTGTAGCCGGTGATTTTGATTTGGAAGTCTCCGCCACCTGAGACGGTTGTCAGGTATTTGAGCTGCGCTTGCAGTCCGGCGGGTAGCAGCAGCCAGCAAACGAAGAAAATCATCGTCGCAGTCAGGCGACGCAGGTCGGATTGAGTAGTCATGCTGAAAAGCGATAAATGCTTCTTTTTTAAACATATATGAACATTGTTCTGGCAAGGGGATTTCTCATGGGTCATTTTTGCTTCAGGACATGGCGGCGTGGTGTCGCAGTCCGTTTCGCATGAGGAGAAGCAACGACTCATGGAGTCGACGGCACTGAGAATTCGTGTTGGCGGCGTGTGGTTGCGTCCTACGGTTGCGCGTCATGCAACGCTTCGCCCGACCGCTCCATCGCCTGCTTTCACCCTGGCTTGTCCTCCCGTTGTTTGCCTCCGCGGCGACCGGTATGATCTACCGGTTTGGCCGCACGTGGTTCGGCATGGAGAAGCCGCTGGGCAACCGCATCCTGGAGTTCCATACCGGTGCGGTGCTCGGGGAGACCTTTGCGGCGGTGTTCATGGGGGTCTCCGGACTGGGTCTGCTCGCGCTCACGGTGAGCGGCGGGTGGCTGCTCTGGCGGTCACGCGCCAAACACGGCGCGCGCCGCTGGCACCGCGTCGCGGCCTGGCTGATGTTGCCGCCGCTGCTGGCGACCTCGGTGACCGGCCTGGGCTACCATTTTGGCGAGGTGTGGTTCGGCTTTGAGAAGGACACGCTGAAGCTGCTCATGAGCATCCATCAGGGCAGCTGGCTGGGCCCGAAGCTCCGCGCGTTCTACATCCTGCTGGTGGGCGGCGGCCTGCTCACACTGCTGGTCACCGGCGTGGCGATGCTGGGCAAAAAAAGTCCGGCGTCCGCCGCCCCCGCTCGCGACTGACGTTCGCCGCGGGGGGGGGCGCAGGGGAGGGCGGTAGGGGGCGACCCTCCGTGCCGGCTCAGCGAAAAAAACGCCGGGGCTCTTCCGGCGGGAGCACAAAGGTCGCGGTTTGTCCGGCGGGGAAGGGCAGTCCGATCGGCGTCCAGTTCTCAAGATCGGTTGACGTCTCCAGCACGAAAAACACCCCGTCCTCCGACATTACCTCCAAGTCGATCACCCGGCGGTCAAGGGTCGACGGCACGGGTTCACCGGTGTTCGGGTCGATTCTGGCCAGGCCCGTGGGGAAGGCCTGGGTTCTGCCCGCCGCTCGCAGGCGCGGCCTTTGGCCCACTGGCACGCGGGGGCCGTCCGGCGTCAGTCGCAGCAGGGTCGTCCCCGTGCCGGTGGCGCGCAACACATGGCAGGCCTCTCCGTCAGTCACGGCGTCGATGTAGCCGTTGTCCGAATACACATGGAATTCGAAGGTTTGCAGGTAGTCGGTCGAGCACACCATGAGCTGCCGGTCGGCGCCGCCTTCCTGCGAGGTCTGGCGGTAGAAGCCGAAGAAGACCTCGCCGGCGTGCAGCGTGGCCATGCCGTTCAATTGCGCGGTGTTGTAGCGCTGGCCCGGAGGAGTCGTCGCGTCGGCCGGGCCATGGCCGTTCTCCTGGAAGGGAAGGCGGTATTTCATCGGACGATTCCCCGCGTTCACAACCGCGAGGCTGGTCGATGAGAGAATGTCGCCGAAGAACAGTCGCTCGCCGTTGATGCCCAGCGGGAACTGGTCTCCGACGGCGAGCAAGGTGACCACGTCGTTCATCGGCTGGGTCGGCACGTTGACCTTGCTCCAGTTCAGGCCGTCCGTGGAGGCGACCAGGCGATCCATCGAGAAATAGCCGAACACAATCTCGCTTTTCAGGCCATACAGCGGTCCCGCTCCGCGAATCGTGGCAAAGCCCGCCGGGCCGAATGACAGGCTGCGGGCATCGCGGTCAAACAGCGCCAGGGCGGGATTGGTCGAACCGCCGACCGGGTCGGTCACGATGACCGTGCCGGTTCCGCCCCCTCCGAAGGACGAATGCTGTGTCTGGAGGTTGACCACCACCAGACGCTCCACAAAGCCGAACTCGGCCGAGGACACGCGCCGGCTGTAGCTGGTCGACCGGATCTGGCCGACATTCGTCCACGCGCCCCCGGGCGGTTTCTCCCAAAGGTGGGCGCTCGGGTTGATGTTGGTCTCGGTGCCGGTCGTGACCGCGTAAAACACGCCGTCGGGCGAGACCGCCGCGCGCAGGGTTCGCGCCGGCAACGCGACCTCGGCCTCGTCGACCAACGCCCCCGCCTCGCCGACCAGCCGGCTCGCCGGCGTCGGGTCGTAACGGCAGGCCCAGACCCGCCCGCCGCCCGCCAGCAGCTCGTCGTAGCTGGCCGTGAAGGAGACTTGGGACTCGATGAGCCCAGCCCTGGCACTGGCGACGCAAAGAAGCGTGGCGAGACAGACGCTCAATAAGTGTGACGGCATGGGGCGGGAGATGGTTATCGGTGTGCGAACGCGCAATACGCTGCCACTGAACCAACCGCCGGTTGGCACGCGACCTTCTTTTGGCAACGAAAAGGTTTCGGTGTCCGAGGTCGGGTAGGTGCTTACCCTGCGAAATATCCCGGCACTTCCAACAGCAGACGACCTTTGGCGACGGGCAAGGTAAAGGCGGCGCCGGTATCGTCGGCAGGGACGAGCATCTCGCCGGTGCCGAAGATGCGGACTTGTTTGACGGCCTTGGGGAGGCGGAGGATTTCGCCGGCGAAGCTCATGCGTTCCTCACAGACGTCGGTTTCGAGGGCTTTGCGGACGGGGACGTAGTGCAACAGCGTGACGAGCAGGTCGCGCTGGCGGCGGCGCGCGGCGCACAGGACCGTCGTGGGCAGGCCGTCGCCGATGAGCGCGGGACCGACGAGATCCTTCATCACGCGACGCCAGACGTCGCGCACGGCCTGGTTGCCAGTCTGGCGGTATTCGCGGAAAATCGGGTCGGCGAAATAAACAAAGCCCGGGCCCGAAACGACCGCCGGGAAACGTCCGGGCTCGGCCTGCGGCGGCGTCTGGAAGTGCGAAGAAAACGTGAGATCCGTGCGTTTGAAATACGGGAGCACGCGGTCCACGAGCACCTTGGTGCCGCGGCCCGGGCGGACGTTGACGCCCTGCGCGTAGACGACGCGGTCGCTGGCGCTGAGTTCGGGCCAGAAGGCGGCGCGGGCACGCCAGTAGGTCGGGTAGTTTTCGACGACGCCGTTGAAGCCGAGCGGCAGAAAGTCGAGCGCCCAGTCGCCGGCGGCGTCGCGGCCGGCGAGATGTGAAATCACGAGTTTGCCGCCGGCGGCGTGGTAGGCTTTCAGGTTTTTGCAGAGGCGCGGCGTGATGACGACGTCGTCGGGCAAAATGAGCAGGCGGTGCGCGGCGAGATCGGAGCGGTCGTCGAGCAGGGAAACCTCGTAGTGGGTTTCTTCACACATCTGGATCGCGCCTTCGTCGGACTTGCCGGTCTCCACGAGATTTTTGCCCGGGTGGTTGGCGGAGAGCACGCCGATGTCGGTCAGCTCGGCGCTGCCGGCGTAGAAGGGCTCGGCGGCTTCGCATTGCGTGTAAACCGCGCCGATGAGGTCGTAGGCCGCGGCGTCGAGCCGGCCGCGCGGCGGGAGTTGGTCGCCGACGGAGTTGCCGCCGCCGAGGGCCTGCGAGCGGAAGCATTCGTATTCGAGCGCGGCCTGCGGCTTGATGCCGCCGAAGTCGCCCCACATGCGTTGAAAACGGCCGGTCATGCCGATCCAGGGTTTGCCCCAACGGCCGGCTCCGCGCGCGAGTCGCGGGAAATGTTGGTAGCCCCAGAAGCCGGACGGCAGCGATTCGATCTCGATGTGCGTGCAGTGCGGCAGACGTTGGCGTCCGCCGGTGCCGTCAACAAAGACGTCGAACGGGGTGTTGTAGAAGACGGTGCTCTTCGGCGAGAGGTCGCGCACGAGCTTGGTGAAGCGCGCGGCGAAGCGGGCCTGCGCGTGCGATTCGAAGCGCTTGAAGGTCTCGACATCGTCGGCCTGGAAGCCGTGGCGCTGGCGATAGGCACGGCAGGCGTCGCTGTGGTGGGCGAGGTGGTCGAAGAACAGGATGTCGAAGAAGAGGCCGTCGAGCTTGCCGTAGCGGGCGAAGAGTTCGCGCACGTGGGCTTCGAGGTAGTCCTGGACGTCGGGGTTGACCCAGTCGTTGAAGCGCCAGCCGCCGGGGTGACGCGGCCGGCTCGGGTCGGGGTTGTCGCAGCGGGCGAAGGTGCCGTCGGCGCGCATCTGGCGCCACTCGGGGTGTTCGTGGGCGGCGTTTTCCTCCCAGGCGACGGGCGTGTAAACGGGACAGCGAATGCCTTCGCGATGGAGCGCGTCGATCATCTCGCCGAGCAGGTCGCGCTCGCCGAGGGCGGGATGCGCCCGGCCGGTCTTCGTCGGGTAATAGCACATGCCGTGATGGCACTTGGCGAAGAGCGTGACGCTGTTGACGTGCGCGCGCTTGAACGTGGCGGCAAAGGCGCGCGCGTCGAACTCCGCGCCGACATCGGGAATGAACGGCGAGGTGTGAAAATCGAGGTGAACCTGACGCAGGGCGGTCATTAAAGTGTGGATACGGAATTTTTAACGCAGAGGCGCGGAGGTGCAGAGGTCGCGGAGTTGGACTCGGGAACGCGTGCGTTGTGAGCTAAGGCCTGAGCCTCTGCGGTGCTTCGCGCCTCTGCGTCTCTGCGTTAAAATTCTGCGATGGTTTATCGGAGCCAGAGGGGGCCGTATTTTTCGGGGTCCTTGCCGTCGGCGATGCCGCCGAAGAGGCGGAGGGCGCGGCGGCCTTTTTTGCCGGTGTCGGCGTCGGCGAGCGAGAGTGACAGGCCGATGGCGGATCCGGCCTCCGCGGCGCGGTCGAGTCCCATGACCGTCCATGGGAAAACGATGTCATAGGTGGTGAGGTCGCCTTCACGCGTAACCGAAAGTCGGATACGCGGCTCGGGTTGGCCGACGGGAAGGTTGTCGAGGTAGGAGATCCAACGCCAGGTGAGCGGACGCAGCACGGTGGCGCGGTTGTCGGAGGCGCCGGCGACGCCGTATTCGAAGATGCGGTGGCCCTTGAGTCCGAAGAGGTCGTTGGCTTCCCAGGTTTTTTGGTAATCGGGGTCGAGGCCGATCTGGATGGCGTCGTGCGACCAGATATCTTCGCCGGTGCGGGTTTGTAGGTGTTCGTCATCGGTCACGACGACGCGCAGGTGGAGTCCGTCGTGCCCGTGGGCGGCCTGCACGGTGGCGGAGCAATCTTCGGTGGCGATGGGACCGCCGAAGGGATCCCAGGCGGAGAAGTCGACGGGCTTGATGGCGGTCCAGTCGGGCTTGGCTCCGCGGGCGACGGACGGCGCGGTGAGCACGGTGAGGTCGAGCGGACGGACGATCTCGTCGCGGCGGCCTTCGTGGCGGCTGTCCACGGTGAGTTGACCGCGGTAGCGTTTGCCGATGGCGAGGCCGGCGAGGGGCACGGCGAGGCGGCGTTGTTCGCCGGGGCTGATGGCGGGCGGATCGAGGAACTGGTCGCGAGCGTCGTCAAGAGTGACGGCGAGGCGGGTGGTGACGGTCGATCGTGCGTGCGAGGAAACGGTCGTCACGAGGCTCGGGTGGGCGGCGTCGGCGGGCCAGTCGAGCACGGGCGCGGAGGCTTCGAGCGGGGGGATGACGCGCACGGGTTGGCCGAACCATTTGCCGTCGTCCTGCGTGAGCAGGAGGTAGTCGCCGTTGGCGGCGGTGGCGGGCACGGAGAGTCGGCCGGCGCGCACGGCGAGCGGATCGGGGGCGATCCATTCGCCGCCGTGCGAGAGGGCGACATCGTCGCCGCCGCGCATGATGTCGAGGCGAGGCAGCATCTCGATGGAGAACGCGCCGGCCTGGTTGAATTCGAGGAAGATGGGGCTGGGCGAGAGCGCGAGGTCGTCGGAGGCGGGCAAGGCGCGGCCGGTCATGTCCTCGCGACGGGTGGTGGCGAGCGGCAGGCCGATGACTCGCTCCTCTTTGGTGTCCCAGGCGACGGCGACGGAGGTGCCGTCGGTTTTCTCGAAAAGGATGAGGTGGGTGGTGGGCGTGAGGTGCAGCCAGGTGCCGAGGCCCTTCACGTCGGCGAGCCAGCGGGCGACGTTGGCGTAGGCGGCGAATGAGGGCTTGGGGGTGGAGTCGTCGCGGACGAGCGAGAAGCCGCGTTCGCCGGGGTTGGGGGCGGCCTTGTAGTGGAGGCAGAAATACGTGGCGTTTTGCACGCCGACCGCCGCGAGCAGGGTGAGCGAGCGCACGGCGTAGCGGGCCTGGGTGAGTTCGTCCACGGGCTTTTGCCAGGTGCCTTTGCCGGAGGTCCAGCCGAACTCGGTGATGTGGATCGGGTAGTCGGGCCGGCCGATGTCGGCGAGAAATTGTTTCAGCTCAAGCACGCGTTGGATGAACTCGCCCTCGGGTGCGGTGCCGTCCACGTAGGCGTGCACGAGCACGCCGTCGAGGTGGTCGAAGAGGCCCAGCCGGTTGGCGGTGTCGAGGTCGAGGCGGGCGGGGTCCTTGATGCGGATGGAGGAGAAACCGGGGCCGAGGACCTTGGTCTGCGGGCGGGCGTCCTTGATGCCGTCGGCGATGGTGGCAAGCACGCGCACGAGGTCGGCGTTGTCGCCGCCTTTCCATTGCCACTCGGGTTCGTTGTAAACCTCGAAGTAGTCGGGAAAGTTTTCGCTTTGCTCGCGGGTCCAGGCGGCGACGAGGCGGCGGAGTTCGTCCCAGTCGCGCGGTTGCACGAGCGGGTTTCCGAAGCTTTTTTTAGCCTCGGTGGGGACCATGATCCAGCGGGGCAGGCCGAAGGACATGACGCCGACCCGGGTGAAGGGGGTGGCCTTGAAGAGGAGCTTTTCGGGCGGCGGGGGCTCGGGATCCAGGATGCTCTCCTTGAGGGTGTGAATGGAGATCATGCGGCGGTTCCAACGGGCACCGGCGGCGAGCACGAGATCGGGGTCGCCCTGCACGGTCCAGAGGCCGAGGCGGGATTGAAAACGGATATCGTCGGGCGGCACGGGGCCGACCACGGCGGCGGTGGCAGCGGTCTTGGCGACGGTGCCGTCGGCGAGCTTCACCTCGGCGGCGAGGGCGTAGTAGCCCTTGCCCGGCAGAGTGACGTCGAAGGTGCCCGCGACGTCGGCGGGCACGGGGAGCGTTTCAATGACGTTGCCCGACTCATCGCGAACGACGATCTCACCGCCGGCGGCTCCGGCCGGAAGCGCGAGGGAGACGGCACCGGTTGTATCCGTAAAGATATTACCCTTGGCGGCGGAGGTGAACGCGGCCTTGGGCGGCGTGTCGGCGGCGGGGAGCGCGGCGGACGCGAGCACGGCGAGGGCCAGCGCCGACGCGAGCCGGCGCGGCGAACGGGAGGGGAGGAATTTCATCGCGGGGGATCAGCGGGCGTAGCCGGTGGGCTCGAGTTCGAGGGAGATGTCGTCGATCCAGATGGTGGCGGGGATCTCCTCTTGATACGTCACGAGCATGAAAGTGATGGAGCGGGTGCGGGAGTGCAGCGTGCCCTCGGCGTTGAGCTCGATCCAGGTGGGGGAGTTGGGCACGGTGATGAGGGATTTTTCGTTGGCGAGGAGGCGGATGCTGGCGTTTTTCTCGTCGCGTTCGAGGACGCGGATGCCGACGCCTTTTTCGGTGAGGCCGGTGGCGCGGGCGTAGAGGCGCACGGTGACCTTGCGGTCGCCGGGACGGTCGGCGGCGGGCGGCTCGACCTTGATCGACGGGCTGTGGACGATGCGCTCCTTGGTCGAGGCTTCGTTGAGCTCGATGCGCAGGGAGTTGGCGCCGGAGTGGGGGTTGTCGGCGTCGAGGCTGACCTTGAAGGGCGTCTTCCAACCGGTGGCGGGCTTGTAGGTGCTGCCGTGGCCGGCGCCCCAGTTGGGCACATAAACGGGGATGTCCTCGAAGTTGTATTTGGCGAGAAGCTCGGGGGCGTCGGCGGCGGTGGCGGTGGCGACGGAGGCGGTCAGCGCGAGGGCGGCGAGCGGGGCGGCGAGGCGGGCGAGGAGGCGGGCGTGGGTCGTATTCATAATCTGGATGCGCGGGGGATGTCTTGGGAAGAGCGGGTCAGTTGGTGATGCCTTGATTCCAGACGGGGTCGGTGGCGACGTCGGCGGGACGCTTGAGTTCGACATGACCATCGGCGTAGGCGACCCAGGCCTTGCCGTTGTGGCGGGGTCCAAGGGTGTTGGTGGTGCCGACGTTGATGGCCATGTAGGCGCTGGCGCCGCCGAAGGACCAGTTGGCGACCTTGGCGGTCTCGGCGAAGACGATGGTGGTGGCGGTCTGGATCTGGGAATATTTATAGCGGCCGTGGTCGTAATACTGGGTGTAGTTGTCACCCCACTGGCCGCCGGGACCGCCCTGCACGAGGCGGCTGTTGATGCCGTAGTTGGGGGCGAGTTCGTCGGTGGTGTCGCATTTGCCGAGTTCGTCGGTGTAGCCGACCGAGCGGAGGTTGGTGGCGCCCACGCGGGATTTGTGGATGTCCTTCATGAACCACATGGCCTGGGGGACCCAGTCGCGGTTGTCCTTGGCCCAGAGAAGGGCGAGTGCCTGGACTTGACGGATATTGGAGCCGCAGCGGGCCGAACGGGCGCTCTCGCGCACCTTGCCGACGGCGACGATGGAGATGGCCGCCAGCAAGCCGATGATGGCGATCACGGTCAGGAGTTCGACCAGAGTGAACGCGCGGCGACCGGCGCGCGGGCAGAGACGGTCTGCGCGGTGCATGACAAAAAAGGGTTGAGGGATGACGGTTCAGGCGGCGGCGCGGAGGCGACGACGACGCGAGGACAGGGTAGCCAGGCCGGCGACGGAGGCCAGCAGGACCGCCGTCGAGGCGGGCTCGGGGATGGCGGAGGTGTAGGTGAGATCGACGTTGGAGAAAGTGACCTGGTCGGCGTTGAGGCCGCCGCCGGTCATGAAGCCCACGCGGTCAAAGTCGTAGGTCAGCGCCGTCGCGTCGGCATAGACGCCGGAGATGGTGTAGTTGGTCCCGTCGGTGCCGATGATGGACCAGGCGACGCTTAGGCCGTCCGCGGTGCGGGTCAGGGCCAGGGAGAAGTCGTAGGTGCCCGAGAGGAAGGTGCTGGTCGTGGAGGTGCTGGCGGGGACGCCGGCGGAGAATTGGCGCTCGTCGGCCCCGGTAACCCCGTTGTTGAAATAGGCGGCGGTGTTGTCGATTTTGCGTTCCCAGAGGCGGCCGTTGGGGTTGCCGCCGCTGCCGCTGTTGGTCGCGAAGTAGCCGAGCCAGCCGTTGACGTCGCCGCTGCCGTTGGTGTCGAAGAGTCCGAAGCGGAATTGGTCGCTGCCCGCACCGGCCGCGCCGAGGTCGAGGGTGACGGAGCCGGAAAAGGCGAGAGAGTCGCCGACGGTAGCTAGCGTGTAAACCGAGGGCAGGGCGGCGTTGATCTGGTAGCCGTTGCCGGAGCCGGCGGTGCCGTCGCCGAAGATCGGACTGGCGCTGTTCAGGCCGGCGATGGTGGTGCCGCCGGCGGTCTTGGTCCAGGAGGTCACGGAGTCGGCATACGCGTGGGACGACAGGGCGAACAGGCCGATGACGGCCGCTAGGGAGGCGATGTGTTTTTTCATGGGGCTGGGGGTTGTTCGCTGCATAGAGAAAGTATTTTCTCTATGCGGATCAAGCCTGAAAATTCAGGATATCTACCAATTGAAATAAAAATATATCCGGGCGACTGGCCGAGAAACAAAGGAAAGTCTTTTCCCTTGCGGGATTTTGGTATTGGTAAAGCTCAGTCATGTCATCCCTCGCCGAAATCGCCCGCATCTGCGGAGTCTCCCTGGGAGCCACGTCCAAGGCCCTGAGCGGCAAGCCCGGCGTGTCCGAGGCCACCCGCCAACGCATCCTTAGCGTGGCGGCCCAGCGCAACTACCGGCCCAACCGGCTGGTGCACGCGATCCAAAGCGGGCGCAGCATGACGGTCGGGCTGACGTGCAACGACTTTCGCGACGACTTCTCCGGGCGCATCGTCGAGGGAATGCTGGAGGTGCTCTACGGGGCCGACTACGACGCGATCGTGATCAGTTGGGATCTGTGCGTGCACGAGGGCGAGACGGTGTTGCGGACCTTCGCCGAACGACGGGTGGACGGCCTGCTGATGTTCCCCCCCGCCGACCAACCCTCGCAGGCCTACCTGCAGGAATTGAAGAGTTTCCGGCGACCGATCGTGGTGGTCGACCAGACCTTTGCCGGCGTGGAGGATTACGACTTTGTCGGCAGTCAGGACCTTGAGGGTGGCGTGCTGGCCGTGGACCACTTGGTCGCCCTCGGCCACCGCGACATCGCCAACATCAGTCTGCGCAAGACCAGCACCGGGCGCGCGCGACTGGAAGGCTTTCGCGGCGCGATGCAACGGCACGGACTGGCCGTGCACGACAAGTGGATGCGCGAGATCCAGCGCTATGGCACCGACGAGGCCTATCGCCACGCCCGCGAACTCCTTGAGGGTCCGACCCCGCCCACCGCCATCGTCGCCTTCAATGATTGGGTCGCCATGGACGTGCTTGCGGCCGCCCACGACCTCGGGCGCCGCGTGCCCGCCGACCTGTCGGTGATCGGTTTCGCGGACCTGCGCGTCGCCTCCGCCGTGCGGCCCCGCCTCGCCACCGTCGCCCAGGACCCCACCGGCATTGGGCGCCGGGCGGCGGGCCGGTTGCTGGAGTTTCTCGGGGTGGCGTCCCCCGGAGGCACCGGCGGCGATCTCACCCCCGTTGGCCGCGCTTGTGATCGCCTGCCAGTGAGGCTGGTGCGGGGCGACTCATGCGGGCCCCGCCCCATCGGTCGGGATTGAGCTTGGTGGAGCGCGCACGCGACCGAACATGCAGGCGGGTGGCGGGGGCGGGGAAGGAAGACGGTTTGCCGCGTAAAACGGCAAAGAAGTTGCTCTTTGCCCCTCAACCGACCTATTGCTTGCGGTTACCTAAATGAACGAACCTTCCAACCAGCTGCTGGTGGTGCTGCTCTTGCTGCTCGCCAACGGCGTGTTTGCCACGGCGGAAATCGCCCTGGTCTCGGCCCGAAAGTCCAAGCTCGAAGACCTTGCCGACGAGGGCGATCCCCGCGCCGCCGCCGCCCTCCGCGCCGCCAAAAACCCCAACCGCTTTCTCTCCGCGATCCAGCTCGGCCTGATCCTCATGACCGTGCTGGCCGGTGCCTTCTGCGCCCCGGGCCTCGCCGCCCGCCTCGCGGCCGCCATCGGCGACTGGCCGCTCCTGGGCGACTACGCCCGCCCCCTGGCCTTCGCCCTCGTGGTGGGCGCCATCACCCTCGCCGCCGTCGTCAGCGAACTCATCCCGCGCCGCGTCGCCACCCGCTACCCCGAGCAATTCGCCGTCGCGCTCACCCGGGTCATCAACGTTTTCGCCGTGCTCGTCTCGCCGGTCGTCGTCTTGCTCGACCGCACCGCCGACATCCTGCTCAAGCCCTTCGGTTTCACCAAGGGCCACGCCGAGGCCGTCATCTCCGACGAGGAGGTCAACAGCCTCATTCAACAAGGCCTGCACGCCGGCGTCTTCAACAAGGCCGAGACCGACATGGTCGCCGGCGTCCTCGAGCTCGACCAGCTGCCCGTCACCGCGCTGATGACCCCGCGCCCCAAGATCGTCTACCTCAACATCGACGACCCCGACGAAGTCAACTGGCGCAAGATCGTCGCCAGCGGCCACTCGCGCTTCCCCGTTTACCAAAGCAACCGCGACCAGGTCCTCGGCATGGTCACCGTCAAGGCCATTTGGGCCAACTCCGCCTTCGGCCTCACCACCAACCTGCGCAACCTCATGGCCGCCCCCCTCGTCGTGCCCGAGACCATGATGTCCGCCCAACTCCTCGAGCAGTTTAAAAAAACCGGCCAGCACGGCGCCCTCGTGGCCGACGAGTTCGGCTCCATCCAGGGCATGGTCACCCTCATCGACGTCATGGAAGCCATCGTCGGCGACCTGCCCGAACGCGGCCGTCGCGAGAACCCCGAGGCGCGCAAGCGCGACGACGGTTCGTGGCTCATGGACGCCACCCTGCCCATGATCGAACTCAAGGAACTGCTCGATCTCGACGAACTCCCCCACGAGGAGGACGCCGACTTTCAATCCCTTGGCGGGCTCATGATGACCTACTTCGGCCGCATCCCCCGCGAGGGCGACACCTTTGATTATGAAGGCTGGCGCTTCGAGGTCATCGACATGGACCGCCACCGGGTCGACAAGGTCCTCGTCAGTCAGGTCCCCGCCGAGCCGGCTGAGGCCGCCGAAGAAAAGATCGCCGGCTGATCCCGCCCAGGGCGTCCCCGTCGAGGCATGGTCACTCATTAAGTGACACTCTCGCCCCGTCTTCGCCCCTCCGCCCTCACCCAGGCCCTCCCCCTTGGCAACCTCCCCAGGCGGATCCCGAACCCGGCAAAGTGTCACTTAATGAGTGACACTTTGGGTGCGCAAGCCGGTGGTTTTGTTTTTGGGTTAAAGGCGATTCTTATTTCACAAAGCGTTTATATATAGGGTAAAATAGAAGATTTAACGGATTTCTCTGAATCAAATTTACCGTTTTCACACCCGGCAAAGTGTCACTCATTAAG
>JBDRJH010000108.1:0-26923 GCA_043815125.1 Verrucomicrobiota bacterium | reverse complement strand
CCCCGCCGCGCCCCCCCCCCCCCCCCCCGGGGGGGGGGGGGGGGGGGGCGCCGTGGGGTCCCCCCCCCCCCCCCGCCCCCCCCCCCCCCCCGCGGGATCCCCGAGGGGCCGGGATTGGCTGGACGAGCGCGGCGGGGGGCGCAGGATCGCGGGTTTCATATGCTCATTCACTCCGTCTTCTTTTATCTGCGTGCCGACCTCACCCCCGCCCAACGCGAGGAGTTTTTGAAGGAGGGCCTTGAGTCGCTACTGCCGATCTCGTCGGTGACCAAGGCCTACATCGGCCGCCCCGCGGCCATCCCGCCTCGTCCGGTGGTGGACTCGTCCTACGACTTCGCGCTTAACGCGTTGTTCGAAAACATCGCGGCGCACGACGCCTACCAGGTCGACCCGGTTCACAAGGCGTTCGTCGAGCGTTTCAAGACCTACTGGACCAAGGTCCAGATCTACGACGCGGAGTAAGGTCGCCTCGTATCCCGTCACCCGAGTATCCGGCGGGGTGGCGAATCCGCCGCCGCGTTGGCAACCTTCCGCGTTTTGCGCAGTCTTTCGTCACATGGTCATCATCAGAATCCTCGTCGGCGCCGTTGTCGTCACCCTCGGGCTGCTGTTTGCGGCGTTCGTGATGGTCCTCGGTCTGGTCGCGTATGTTGTCCAGCGCCTGTTCGGCAAGCCGGGACGCCGGCCGGTGTTTCAGTATCAATACTCCTTCAGCCGCGGCGCGGCCACGCCTCCGCGCCCACCGCGCCGGGCTCCGGTTGGCGAGGTGATCGACGTCGAGGTCGTCGATGCGCCGGCGATCGAGGACGGGGCCGGTCCCGGTCAATCCTTGGGCCGCAGGTAGGTGTGGCCGCCTGCGAGCAGCCCGCGGGCGAGCGCACGGTGCGCGGCGTCGGGGTTGGCCGATAACTCGCGGTGCAGCGTGTCGATGCGCAGGCGCGCGCGGCGGTGCAGGCAGCCGATCAGTTGCAACAACTCTTCGCGCGGATGCGTGGGGCTGACGGCCTTGATCAACGCGTCGGCGCGCAACGTCGAGGCGGTCAACGCGAACAGCTCCGTGCCGATGTCGACGATGCGGGCGAGCGTGAGCTGTCGTTTTTCCAAGGCCGGTCCGTGGCGGACCATCGCGTGGAACAGCGTGCGGGCGAGACGGCGCGAGGCGCGGCGCACATAGGCGAGCGGCACCCGCAGCTCGGGCGTGAGACCGGCGGGCGTGCCGTTGGCCGGCAACCATACGGAGGGATACCAGAGCGCGTAGAAGCCGCCGGCCTTCAGCGCGGCGGCGGCGCGTTTGCCCAGCGGTAGTCGTGAATCCAATACGGCGCCGGCGACGCGCAGGTGCGGGTCGAGCGCCTCGCGTGCGAGGAACAGGTGCATGATCTCGGTGGAGCCTTCAAAAATGCGGTTGATGCGGCTGTCGCGCAGGTAGCGTTCGACCGGCACGGGAGTTTCGCCGCGGGCGCGTTGCGAGGCGGCGGTCTCGTAGCCGCGTCCGCCGCGGATCTGCAACGTGTCGTCGACGACGCGCCACGCGACCTCGGAGCCGTGGAGCTTGCACATGGCGGCCTCCAGGCGGATGTCCGCGTGCGGGTCGCGGTCGACCAACGCGGCGGTGAGCTGCACCATCGAATCGGTCGCGAAGATGTCTGCGGCCATGCGCGCCAGCTTGTCGCCGATGGCGGCGTGCCGGCCGATGGGCGCGCCCCATTGCTCGCGGGTCTCGGACCAGTCGAGCGCGTGGTCGAGGCACTTTTGCATGAGCCCGACGCAGGCGGCGGGGATGGTGAGGCGGCCGGTGTTGAGCGTGGTGAGCGCGACCTTGAGGCCGCGACCGACGCCTCCGACGACGTTGGCCGCGGGCACGCGCACGTTGGTAAAACGAATGACGCCGTTGTAGAGAGCGCGCAGGCCCATGAAGTGGCAACGGGCGACGACCTCGACGCCGGGGGTGTTCATCTCGACGATGAACGCGGTGATGCGCCGGCGGGATTTGCCGCGCACGATCTCGTCGGGCGTGCGCGCCATCACGATGATGACGCCGGCCTTGGTGCCGTTGGTGCACCAGAGTTTTTCGCCGTTGATGACGTAGTGTTGTCCGTCGGCCTCGGGCTCCGCGCTGGTCTTCATGCGCGCCGGGTCGGAGCCGACATCCGTCTCGGTGAGCGCGAACGCGGAGATCTCGCCCCTGGCCACGCGCGGCAGGAATTTGCGTTGCTGCTCCTCGGTGCCGAAGAGTTTCAACGGCTGCGGGACGCCGATCGACTGGTGCGCGGAGAGCAGCGCGGTGAGGTTGGCGTCGGTCGCGCCGAGCAGGCGGGCGGCGTGGCAATAGTTGGTCTGCGAGAGGCCGAGGCCGCCGAGATCCCTGGGGATCTTGATACCGAACGCGCCGATGGCCGCGAGGTGTTGGATGAGCGGCTCGGGGATCTCGCCGTCGGCGTCGATCCGGTCGGCGTCGACCTCGTCGCGCAGGATGCGGGCGAGCTCGGTCAGGAACGGCTGGCCGGCCTCGATGTCGGCGGGGCTCTGCTCGGGAAACGGATACACCTGGTCCCAGGCGCAGCGGCCCATAAACAGGCCGCCGGCGAAGCTGCGGTCCTCGTCGTTGCCGCGGGCGGCTTCGGTCAGCTCGAGGGCCTCACGCTGACCGGCGGACATTTTGGACGTGTCGATGTTGCTCATGAGCGGGTGGGGGATTGTTGTAGGGGCCTCGCTTGCGAGGCCCGTTCGACGTGGCAGGCGGGCGGGAACGTCCAACGGGCGTCGCGAGCGACGCCCCTACGAGGATGCGGGATAAAAGTGTTTCAACGTTTTGAGGTGATCGCAGGGGGCGAAATGCGCGTCGTCGCTCACGGCGAGGGCTTCGAGGCGGCGCACGATTTCGGGCAGGCCAAGACTGTCGGCGTGACGCAGCGGGCCGCCGCGGAAGGGCGCCCAGCCGGTGCCGAGGATCATGGCGAAGTCGAGGTCGTCGGCCGACGCGACCACCTGTCCGGCGAGGCAGCGGGCGGCCTCGTTGACCTGCACCAGAATGATGCGGTCAACGTAGTCGACCGGCCGGGGCGGCGGCAGGCCCAAGTTGACCGGACGACCGCTGTGATGGTCATAAAAACCGCGTCCCGATTTTTTGCCGAGGTCGCCGGACTCCACGAGCCTGGCCAGCAGCGGGTCGGGCGCGTCGAGGTGCGGCAGGCGGTTGGCCAGGTCGGTGGCTACGTGCAGCGCGACGTCCAGCCCGACCTCGTCGGCGAGGCGCAGCGGGCCCATCGGCAGGCCGAAGTCGAGCAAGGCCTGGTCGATGGCCGCGATGGAGTGGCCGGCGGCGACGAGGCGCACGGCCTCGACGAGCCCGGGCATTAACACGCGGTTGACCAGAAAGCCGGGCGAGTCCTTCACGATCACCGGCAGTTTGCCCAGCCGATGCGCGAACGTCACCGTGGTCGCGAGCGTGTCGTCGGAGGTGCGCGGGCCGCGCACGATCTCCACGAGCTGCATGCGGTGAACCGGATTGAAAAAGTGCAGGCCGATCACGCGTTCGGGGTGGGCCAGTCCCTCGGCGATGGCGTCGATGGAGAGCGCGGAGGTGTTGGTGGCGAGCACCGTCCCGGTCCGCACGCGGCCTTCGAGGTCGGCGAAGATGGCGCGTTTGGCGTCGAGTTTTTCGACGGCAGCCTCGACCACGAGATCAACGTCGCCCAGCGGCACCGGTGTATCCGAAGGCATGATACGATCCATGCCGGCGGTGGCCTCGGCGGGGGTGAAGATGCGGCGCTTGGTCGCCTCGCGGTAAACGCCCTCGATGGTGCGCAGGCCGCGGGCCAGCGCGTCGGGCGCGACGTCACGGAGGATGACCGGCAGACCGCGAGCGCTGGTCCACTGGGCGATGCCCGCGCCCATCACGCCCGCCCCAACCACGGCGACCTTGCGCACGGGACGCGGGGTGCCGGCGGGCACGGAGAGTTTCTTGGCGCGGTCCTGTTGGAAGAAGATGTTGAGCAGGCTGGCGCACTCGGGCGTGCGGATGAGTTCGAGGAAGGCGGCCTTCTCCAAGGCGAGCGCGGTGTCGATGGATTTGCCGAGCGCGGCGGTGCAGACCTCGAGGGCCTTGAGCGGCGCGGGG
Source organism: Verrucomicrobiota bacterium (assembly GCA_043815125.1). Classification (GTDB taxonomy): domain Bacteria; phylum Verrucomicrobiota; class Verrucomicrobiia; order Opitutales; family Opitutaceae; genus JAUWBF01. Next base: position 22,803 of record JBDRJH010000108.1, on the reverse strand, counting down.
TAGTGGCCGCGGGTTTTGACGAGCACGTCGCGGCGGGCCTTGGCGGCGACCAGATCGCGCAGGCCGGGCAAATGCAGGGGACGGAAAGGGGCGGGCGGACGCTTGCCGCGTTTGAGCAGCGTGCGGGCGACGTCGGCGAGGTATTCGGGGTGGGCGATGTCGTCGATCAGGCCGAGCTTGTGGGCCTGTGCGGCGGCGAGCTGTTTGCCGGCGAGGATGAGGCCGAGCGCGGCAGGCAGTCCGATCAGGCGCGGCAGGCGGATGGAGCCGCCCCAGGCGGGCAGGATGCCGAGCTGGGTCTCGGGCAGGCCGATCTTGGTGGGCTTGCCGTCGGTGGCCACGCGCCAGTCGCAGGCGAGGGCGAGTTCGCAACCACCGCCGAGGCACGCGCCGTGGATCGCGGCGACGGTCGGCACGGGCAGGCGCGAGAGTCGCGTGAACACGCGGTGGCCCAGGTCGATGATGCCGGCGAGCGCGTCGGGGTCGGGCGAGCTGACGAACGAATGAAGGTCGGCGCCGGCGATGAAGATCTTTTCCTTGGCGCTGATCAGGATGACGCCGCGCAGACCGGTGTGCGACTCGAGTGCGGCGAGGTGGCCGTCGAGCTCCTTCAGCGTGGGGCGGTCGAACACGTTGGCCGCCGAGCCGGTTCGGTCGAAGGTCAGGGTGGCGACGTGGTCGGTGTCGAATTGTAATTGGATGTTCATGACGCGGCCTCCAGCCAAAGGGCGCCGCCCTGGCCGCCGCCGATGCAGAGGGTGACGAGCGCGCGGCGGGCGCGGTGGCGATGCAGTTCCTTGAGCGCGGTGAGCACAAGGCGCGCTCCGGTCGCGCCAACGGGGTGGCCGAGGGCGACGGCGCCGCCGTTGACGTTGAGGATCTCGTCGGGGATCTCGCCGAGGGGCGTATCACGGCCGAGGTGTTTTTTGGCGTAGTCGGCGGAGCGGGCGGCGGCCTGGCAGGCGAGCACCTGCACGGCGAAGGCCTCGTTGAGCTCGATGAGCTCGGCGTCGGCGAGTTTCAGGCCGGTGAACTGCTCGGCGCGGGCGATGGCGTGCACGGGACCGAGGCCCATGCGGGACGGTTCGCAGCCGGCGTAGGCGTGGCCGACGAGGCGGCCGAGGGGAGTGAGCCCGGTGCGGCGCAGGCTGGCCTCGCTCATGACGAGCAGCGCACAGCCGCCGTCGGTGACCTGCGAGGCGTTGCCGGCGGTGACGGTGCCGCCGTGGCGGTCGAAGAACGGGCGGAGCTTGGCGAGTGCGTCGGGCGTCTGGTTTTCGCGCACGCCGTTGTCGAGGGTGACGGCGTGGCCGGTGCCGCGCGGGTAGGCGGGCGTGATCTCGTCGGCGAGTTTTTCGCGGGCGGCGGTGGCGCGTTGGTGGGAGCGCAGGGCAAAGGCGTCCTGCGCCTCGCGGGAGATGCGGAAGTCGCGCGCGAGTTTTTCCGCGGTCTGGCCCATGTTGAGCCCGCAGACCGGGTCGGTGAGTCCGAGGCGCAGGCTGATGCGCGGCGAGAAGTCGCGGGGGCGGAAGCGGGCGAGGGCGGCGAGCTTTTGCAACGGGGTCCTGGCCCGGGAAAGGGCGGTGAATTTTTTGACCGCGGCGTCGTTATAGATCAGCGGGTAGTGGGTCATGCTCTCGGTGCCGCCGACCAGGTAGATGTCGCCGCGTCCGGCGGCGATGCGATCGGCCGCGGTGGTGAGCGACTCGAAGCCGGAGGCGCAGTTGCGGTGCACGGTCATGGCGGGGACGTGCGCGGGCACGCCGGCGCGCAGGGCGATGACGCGGCTGAGGTTGACGGCGTCGATGGGTTGGCCGACGCAGCCGAAGATGACCTCGTCGATGAGCGCGGGATCGAGTCCGGTGCGGGCAAGCAGCGCGGCGGCGGCGGTGCGGCCGAGGTCGACCGCGTCGGAGCCGGCGAGGTCGGTGCCCAGCTTGCAAAACGGCGTGCGCGGGCCGTCGACGATGTAGACCGGGGTGTTCATTGGCCGCTCTCCGATTTCGGGCGGTTGTCCACGACCTTTTGTTCCTTGAGGGCGACGCCGACCTTTTGCAGGGCGCGCATCTCCTCGGGGGTGTGGGTGACGATCTGGTTGGGGCTGACCTCGAAGTGGGCGTGGAGCAGCTCGCGGATGGCGTGGTCGAGTTGCTCCGCGGAGGCGTTTCCGGTGGTGGTGACGTGGACGTTGAGCTCGTCGAGCGCGAGGGGATCGTCGTGGGCCTTGCGCAGCTCGATCTGCCAGGCACCGAGGCCGGGCAGGTCGTCGAGGGCGCGTTCGAGCTCGTTGAAGTCGACGATGGTTCCCTTGACCTTCTGGAAGCGCAGCGAACGCACGTCGGAGACGCGGGAGATCTTGCCGACGAGACGGGGCAGGTGGCGTCCGCAGCAGGGGCAGGGCTCCCAGGTAATGCCATTCTCGATACGGTCGCCGGTGCGGTAGCGGAGCACGACGGTGCCGCGCTGGTCGAGGGGGGTCCACACGATCTCGCCGCCGGTGCCGTCGGGCACTGTCTCGCCGGTCTCGGGGTCGATGACCTCGACGATGCCCTGGTCGGCGTAGAGGTGGTAGCCGGGGGGCGTGGTGCCGGGGATAATCGGGCACTCGGTCCAGGCGAACTTGGCCTCGGTGAAACCGTAGGTGGCCATGATCTTGACACCCGGCGAGCCGAGTTGCTCGCAGAGTGCGCCGAGCTTGCGGCGGGTGCCGTCGGGGACCTTGTCGCCGCCGAGGACGAGGATGCGCAGGCCCTCGATGCGGAGCTTTTGTTCCACCGCCTGCTGGAGCACATGGTAGAGGAAGGTCGGCATCGAGACGAGCACCTGCGGCTTGAGCTTGAGGATGGCGCGGAGGTTGCCCTCGGTGCCCATGACCTTGCCGCCGCCGGTGGCGAGGGCGAAGACGTTCCGGTCGAGCCCGGCGTAATACATATACCAAAAGGCGAGGTGCGGGGCGAAGGGGAACATGTTGACCATGCGCTCGTCGCGCTGCACGCCGCCGATCTCCACGATGCGGCCGGCGCCGAGGCCGAGGTTGCCGATGTCGTGCTGGGTGTAGAGGAACGGCACGGGCTCGGTGGAGCGGCCGGTCGTGCTGGTCATGAAGACGGGGCGCCACTCGCGGTCGAGCTCGTCGCGCACGCGGGCCTTGCCGCGCAGCAGGGCCCGCAGGATGACCGAGGGGCGGCGGGAGAGCGCGGCGGGGTCGGGCTTGAGCACGAAGTCGAGCGTGCGGCGCGGGTTGTCCTCGGTGGGGAGGAGGTCCTCCTTGGAGGTGAAGGGGATTTTTTTGAGGTCGTCGACGGAGCGGATGTCGTCCGCGGTGAGGCCGTTTTCGGCAAACAGGTTTTTATAGTGTATTGAAAACGGCAATACGCAGTCGCGCAGGTAGCGGTGCAGGCGGCGGCCCTGGGCGGAGCGGGTGGAATCGCGGTCGAGGTGCTGCCAGGCGGGGTGGTGGGCGGGGTGCGGCATGGCGGGGTGGGGTTGGCTGGCCGACGGGATTTAGTTAAGCGCAAATGCGCGCGGGCTCAAGCGTTGCGGGGCTTCATTTGATCTGGAGGAACGCGGCGACCTCGTCGCGGCGGGCGGCGGCGTCGCGGGCGCCGAGCGCGAGCAGGCGGTTGATGTAGCGGGGCTGGAATAGCAGGGTGGCGAGCAGGTCAGCGCGGGGGGCCTCGCGGGTGCCGAGGCCGCGGGTCGCGAAGCGGAAGGCGAGGGGCAGCTCGGGTTCGCACTCGTTGGCGATGCGGCCGAGGTCCTCGGAGGGGCGGATCATGAGCAGTTCCACGGGGCGGAGGTCGGGCTCGGCGGGGCTGGGCGAGGCGCGCACGAGGCGGTTGATGCGTTCGAGTGTGCTGGCGTCGTGGTCGAGCATGTCGAGGAAGACCGCGTCGAGCACCACGCCGAGCACGGTGGCGGGCGGCGGATAGCCGTGGGTGGCGGTGCCGTTGGGGAGGGGCGCGGCCGGACGGTGCAGCGTGGAGATGGCCAACATGCGGTCGGCGCGCAGGTGCAGCGCCGGAGAGAGCGGGGCGGTGAGGCGCACGCCGCCGTCGCCGTGCCAGTCGGATCCGAGTTCGATGGCTGGAAAAAACAGCGGGAGGGCGCACGAGGCCAGGATGTGGTCGACACTGATCACGCAGTGGCGGCTGCTGCGCCCGGCGCGCTCCCAGGTGGCGAGGTTGTCGCCCTGGACCCAGGTGACGGACTGGCCGGTGCGGTAGTTGGTGGTGGTGATGCCGAGGGCCGAGAGGCGTCCGCTCTGCAGGTTGGCCTCGATGCCGTGGAGCAGACCGGAGTCGGTGCGGTAGCCGTGTTTGAGAAAGTGTTTGAGCGGAGCGGTGTCGACGAGGCCGCGGGTGGGCTGGGCGACGCGGGTGCCGCCGGTGGTGAGCCGCAGGGCCCAGTGCAACATGTTTTTGAGGAGCGCGGGGAAGTCGCTGCGAAACACCTGCTCGACCGTGATGCCGCGCCAGAGCGACTCGAGCTGGTCGGTCGCGCGGGGAAACGGATCATGGGCGTTGGCGAGGAAGGCGGCGTTGATGGCCCCGGCGGACACGCCCGTGAGGATGGGAAAATTGAGCTCGGGAAACTCCCTGGCCAGCTGATGCAAAAAACCCGCCTGGTAGGCGGCGCGCGCTCCGCCTCCGCCTAGGACCAACGCAAGCTTGGGGACCGCGGGGCTCATTGGTTAAAAGGGGCTTACGGACGGGGTGACGTCCGAACCGTATTGCTTGAATCGGATTAAGCGAACGGTTCTTGCGATAAAGCCGCATGAAAACGCCAAGGGCCCGGACGTGATCGTGTCCGGGCCCTTGGTTTGGCGATTCCCGTGTATTCGGGAAGGTATGACGCCTTGTCAGGCGATGGCGTTTTCGTTGGATGTGTCGAAGAGGTGGGCCTTGGAGAGGTTGACGGTGACCTTGACGGATTGTCCGGAGTCGAAGCGGTCGGTGGGGTTGACGCGTGCGATGAAGTTGGAGGCGCCGGTGGTGAGGTAGAAGTAGGTTTCCGAGCCCATGGGTTCGGAGACCTCGACGGTGACCTCCATGGTGGCGGCGGGGTCGGGGTTTTCGAGGGTGAGGGTGTCGGCGACGTCCTCGGGCCGGATGCCGAAGACGATGTCCTTGCCGAGGTAGGGAGCGGCCTTGGCGGCGAGGGCCCGGTCTAGGGTGACGCGGACGGGGTTGGCGGCGGTGTTGGTTTCGACGAAGCGGAGGGATTCGCCGTCCTTTTGGATGGAGCCGCGGAAGAAGTTCATGGGGGGCGAGCCGATGAATCCGGCGACGAACATGTTGGCCGGTTTGTTGTAGAGCTCCAAGGGGGTGGCGACCTGCATGATGTTGCCGTCCTTCATGACGCAGATGCGGTCGCCCATGGTCATGGCCTCGACCTGGTCGTGGGTGACGTAGACCATGGTGGCGCCGAGCTTGGCGTGGAGCTTGGAGATCTCGGTGCGGGTGGAGACGCGCATCTTGGCGTCGAGGTTGGAGAGGGGTTCGTCGAAGAGGAAGACCTTGGGCTTGCGCACGATGGCGCGGCCGACGGCGACGCGCTGGCGCTGACCGCCGGAGAGGGCCTTGGGTTTGCGCTGGAGGTATTGGTCCAGGCCGAGCATGGCGGAGGCGTCGCGGACGCGGGCGTCGATTTCGTCCTTGGGGAATTTGCGCAGCTTCAGACCGAAGGCCATGTTGTCATACACCGTCATGTGCGGATACAGCGCGTAGTTTTGGAAAACCATGGCGATGTCGCGGTCCTTGGGCAGGACGTTGTTAACGACTTGGCCGTCGATGGAGATGGTGCCGCCGGAGATTTCTTCGAGGCCGGCGATCATGCGCAGGGTGGTGGACTTGCCGCAGCCGGAGGGGCCGACCAGGACCATGAACTCGCGGTCCTTGATCTCAAGGTTGATGCCGTGGACGACCTGGACGTCGGGACCGCCGCTGCCGGGGTAGATTTTTACGAGTTTGTCGATGACTACGTTGGCCATGGGGAGAGGGGGCTTGGGAGTGGTTGCCGCCGATGTGGAAAGCGTGGCGGTAAAGAATCGAAAATCCGTGGTGCCGGGATGGAGTCAAAGACAATTTCCGCGGAGCATCATGCGTAAGATTTGCGTTGCTCCTGCATCCTTTTGGTGGATACGTCGACTGTTCTTCCGCTTTCCTTCCAACAACGTCCATTCAGCTGATTTCAATCATGGCCAAAAAATCCACGCCCGCCCCGGCTCCGCTCACGTTCGACCTGCCGGTTTCCCTCCTCGCCAAGCTCGAGAGCCAGCGCAAAAAGCTCGGTCTCGGTTCCATCAGTGAAGTTGTCCGTCAGGCCGTGGATGCGTTCGATCTCGCCGCCTACGAGTCCAGCGCCGAGGAGCACCGCCAGGTGTCGGTCCGCCTCAGCGCGCAGGCCAAGACCTCGCTGAGCAAGGCCGCCCGCAAGCAGAAGGTCAGCATCGGTGAACTCGTGCGCGCCGCCGGCGAGGCGTTGCCGGCCAAGAAGGCACGCAAATAAGCGCCCTCGCATCCCCGCCGGTTTCCCGCGGGGCTTTTTTGCGCCCGTTTACCTCCGTCTACTCCACGTCATTTACCGTCCTACTTTTTTGATTCTGTCATGAGTTCCGCGCCTGCGCCCCTCTCCGTCTGGTCCCGCAACATCTCGCCGTCGCCGACCCTCGCGGTCGACGCCAAGGCCAAGGCCCTGCAGGCCGCCGGCGAGGACGTCTGCGGTTTCGCCGCCGGCGAGCCCGACTTCGACACGCCCGAGCACATCAAGGAGGCCTGTGCCGCGGCCCTGCGCTCCGGCAAGACCAAGTATGCGCCCACGCCCGGCATCCCCGCGCTGCGCGAGGCCATCGCCGCCAAGTATGAGGCCGACTACGGACTGAAGGTCGCCCCCGGCCAGGTGATCGTGGCGCCCGGAGGCAAGTTCTCCTGCTACCTCGCCATCCTCGCGGTCTGCTCGCCGGGCGACGAGGTCATCATCCCCGCGCCCTACTGGGTCAGCTACCCGGAGATGGTTAAGCTCAGTGGAGCCACCCCGGTCTGCGTGCTGGCCGACGACACCACGGGCTTCAAACTCACCCCCGCCCAACTCGAGGCCGCGATCACCCCGCGCACCCGCCTGCTCATCCTCAACTCGCCCTCCAACCCGACCGGCGCGCTCTACACCAAGCCCGAGATGGAGGCCATCGTGGCGGTCGCGCTGAAGCACAACCTCTACGTGATGTCGGACGAGATCTACGAGCACCTGCTCTACGACGGCGCCACGCACGTCTCGCCCGCGACCTTCTCCAAGGAGGCCGCCGACCGCACGATCATCGTCTCGGGTTTTTCCAAAACCTACTCGATGACCGGCTGGCGTCTCGGCACCACCGTGGCCCCCGCGCCCATCGCCAAGGCCATCGCCGAGCTGCAAAGCCAGATGACCTCCAACGCCACCACCTTCGCCCAGTTCGGCGCGCTGGCCGCGCTCACCGAGAAGGAAAAAACCCGCGCCGCGCTCGACGCGATGCTGGTGGCCTTTGACCGTCGCCGGAAGTTCCTGCACGCCGAGCTCAACAAGATCGACGGAATCAAGTGCCTCCTCGCCGAGGGCGCGTTCTACCTGTTCCCGAACATCTCCTCCTTCGGCCTCGGCTCCGAGGAGTTCTGCACCCGGTTGCTCGACACGCAAAAGGTCGCCGCGGTGCACGGCAGCGCGTTTGGCGCCGAGGGTTACCTGCGCCTCAGCTACGCCACCAGCGACGAGATCATCGCCAAGGGCGTCGGTCGCCTGGCCGAGTTCTGCAAGGGACTCTGAGTTTTTAAATCGGCGACCCGCGAAGGCACGGGTTCGGCATCAGGCCGGTCCGTGCTTTTTTTGTGATGGCGGGCCATGTGCTCGCCCGCTCCGTGTAGGGGCCGCGCTCGCGCGGCCCGTTTGGCGTCCGCCGTGAAGTCAACGTCCGCCTCCGGTCCCGGGCGCAACGGGCTTTGCGAGCAAAGCCCCTACGACGCAGGCGGCCTCACAACAGCGGGGCCAGCAACCGGCTGAGATCCTCGGCGATGTTGCCAAAGATTCCCCGACGCTTGAGGCGCTGCGGATGCTGGGCCTCGCAGCGGCGCACCAGGTCGCCGGCCCAGACGCGCAACTGGCTCACATCCGACGCGCCGTAGAGCACGACGCCGATCTCGAAATTCACAAACAGGCTGCGCATGTCGAAGTTGGCCGACCCCACCAGGCCGATGCGATCGTCGACGATGACGGCCTTGGCGTGCAACATGCCGGGTTGGAACAGCAGCACGCGCGCGCCCGCGCCCAGCAGGTCGCGCAGGTAGGGCCGGCGGGCGGCGTCGGTGATCGGGTGGTTCGACTTGGCCGGCACCACCAGAGTGACGTCGCGTCCCGCGCGGGCCTGCACCACCAGCATCCGCAACAACACCTCGTCCGGGATGAAGTAGGGCGTGACCACCCAGATGCTGCGGCGCGCGGTCTGCACCATCGCGATGATGCCCTCGTAGAGCGGGTCGCCCTTGATGTCGGGCCCGCTGGCGACCACATGCAGCGCGCTGTCGCCGACGGGCTCCATCGAGGCGGGGTTGGTCTCCTCGGAAAGACGGTCGTGGTCCTGTCCGCTGGCAAAACACCAGTCGGCCAGAAAAACCTCGTTGAGCTGGAGCGCGCCCGGCCCGCGGATCATCGCGCCGAGATCGGTCCAGCGCTTGGCCCAGGGCGCGGGGCCCATGTATTCACGGGCGAGATTGTGACCGCCGATAAAGGCGGTGCGACCGTCGAAGATGGCGAGCTTGCGATGATTGCGCAGGTTGGCCGAGCTGCGCGGGCTGAGCGGCAGCATTGACATGAAGCGCGCGACCTCGCCGCCGGCGTCGGTGAGGGGCTTGAGGAAACGACGCGAGACGAAGATGCAGCCGAGCGAGTCGAGCAGCAGACGGACCTTCACGCCCGCGGCCGCTCGCTCGGCCAGCAGTTGCACGATGCGACGGCCGGTGTCGTCGCGCCCGAGGATGAAGGTGGTGATGTGGATGGACTCGCGGGCCTCCAGGATGCCCGTGCGCAGCTCCTCGAAGACCTGTTCGCCGCTGGTGAGCACGCGCACGGTGTTGCCGGTCACGGCCGGACCGGCGCCGTTGGTGAGAATCGTCTGGGCCACGGGGTCGTTGCGGATGGCCTCGTCGATCAGCGGCAAATCGTGGCGGCCGGGGGGCAGGGTGATCTTGCGCGCGGCGATGCGGGCGATCTTGCGTCCGCCGAAGAGCAGGTAGAGCGGCACGCAGACATAGGGGATAAGCAGGATGCCGAAGAGCCAGGCGAGCAGATTGCCCGGCTGGCGACGCTCGCTCAGCAGGCGCGCCATGGCGAAGATCGCGAGCAGGAAGCCGCCGACGGTCAACAAGTGCGACCAAATGCTGGTGCTGACGGCGGGGTCGAGGTTGAGCGATTCGTCCATGTGGCGGTCGGGTGCGTTTCACCGAGTTAAGCGGCGGGGCCGGCCCGCGCAAGGCGGTGTCCGCCAATAAAAAAGCCGGCCCCGTGGAAAACGGGGCCGGCCGGAAGGGGCTGCGGGTGGACTCAGACCTTTTCGATGATCTTGTCGGCGAGACCGTATTCGATCGCCTCCTTGGCGTTGAGGTAGAAGTCGCGGTCGGTGTCTTGGTCGATGCGCTCGAGCGGCTGGCCGGAGGCTTTGGCGAGGATCTGGTTGAGCTCGGAGCGGAGCTTTTCCATTTCCTTGGCCTGAATGTTGATGTCGGTCGCCGGGCCGATGAAGCGGCCGGAAATAAGCGGCTGGTGGATGAGCACGCGGGCGTGCGGGTAGATGAAGCGGCGGCCCTTCTTGGCTCCGGAGAGCAGGATCGAGCCCATCGAGGCGGCCATGCCCGTGACGATGACGGTGATCGGCGAGCTGATCATCTGCATGGTGTCATAGACGGCCATGCCGGCGGTGATGGAGCCGCCCGGGGTGTTCATGTAGAAGGTGATCTCTTTGCCGGGGTCGATGGCCTCGAGATAGAGCAGTTTCTCGGTGAGGTCCTTGGCGGTCTCGTCGGTGACGGCGCCCCACAGGAAGATCTTACGCTGTTCGAGGAACTTTTTCTGGATGAGCGCGGCGACGGGAGCGGCGCTCTTGCGGGCGGTCTCGTTGCTTTCCTTGTCGTCGTCATCGTCGTCGTCGAGGTGGGGCTGGGAGGCCTGAAGTCCGGGCTGAAGATTGGCGAAGTGCATTGGCCGGAACGTTGGGCGGCCCCCCCGCATTTGGCAAGGAGCCGCACACGTTAAAAAACGCTCCCCCTCTTTTCGCATATCCAACCCCGACGACTCCGGAAAAACTAACCAGATAAGTTAGTTTTTTTTAACAATAAAGGTAAAGCCAGGCGAACTTTCGCCCATAATCGCCTAATTTCGTCAATTTTTTGCCTAAAACGGAGAAGATAAGATTCATATGATGTGATATAAAAACTAACATACTTGGTTAGTTTTTTCGGACTCTGGTTATGTATGCGGACCTTCAATGTGGTTCGGGAGAAGACGGAGGAGGTGGGCGATTCTGGTAAATATATGGTCAAAATTGGTTAACGGCTTGAGCTGTCGGCGACTGCGGCCCAAATCGGTCTGCAATGCGCCGTTCCGACGCTCCTGAAAGTTTCTCAAATCACGCAGCCGGAGACGTTTTAGCCGCGGTGTTTCCCCGAATTCCCTTTTGGAGGGGGTTTTATTGTCGCGTGCTGCTGGCACTGGGTTTGCCGCTGCTGGCAGTGATCGTGGTGATGGGACTGTTCACCTACCGGACATTGGTGGACACGCGGCTCTCGCATTTCCGCCAGCGGCTTTCCAGCGTGGCGTTGTCGTTGTCACAGACGGTGGACATCAGCCGGGTGGGGGAAGTGGACCTGGACTCGCCCGACTCGCCCGAGTGGTTGACGAGTCTTCACTCCCGACTGCGCACCATCGCCGAACGCGAGGAGGATATCGAATCAATCTACATCATGCTGCCCACCGAGGAACTCGGGCACCTCCGTTTTCTGCTCGATGCCTCGATCCTCACGCGGGTGGCCGTGAAGGGCGAAGCCTACGATGCGACCGAGATCCCCTTTATGCTGCGAGGGTTCGAGGAGGTGACCGTTGAGGATCGGATTTATAGCGACGAGTTCGGCGACACCCAGTCGAGCTACGCTCCTTTGCGTAACAACGTCGGCGCGGTGGTCGGCGTTCTGGGGGTCGATGTGCTGGCGGTCCGCGTGGAGGCGATCCGTGACCGGGTGCTGCACTTTTGTCTGTGGCTGTTTGGCTCGGCCGGCTTGGTGGTGGCGGCGCTCACGGTGGCCATCGGTCGTTGGGTGCGCGCCCCGTTGCAACGGTTGTTCTCCGCGGCCAACGCCGTCGCCGCAGGCGATCTGGAGACCCGCATGGAACTGGACCGACGGGATGAGTTTGGGGTGGTGGCCGGCCAGTTCGACCGCATGGCCGAGCGCCTGCGCCGGCAACGCTGCCTGCATGAGACCTTTGGTTTGTATGTGAGCCGGGAGCTGGCCGACCGGCTGCTGGAGCAGGGGCAACTGCCCGCGCTCGGCGGCGAGGAGTGCGAGGCGACGATCCTCTTTCTCGACCTGTGCAGCTATACGCGCGTGAGCGAGCAACTCTCCCCCGAAGAGACCATCGGTATGCTCAACCACTACCTCGGAGCGGTGATCGCCATCATCGAGGAACACCAGGGCTGCGTGCTCGACATCATGGGCGACGCCATCATCGCGATCTTCGGCGCGCCGCTGCCGCTGGCCGACCACGCCCCGAAGGCGCTCGATTGCGCGCTCCGCGTGCGGCAGTGCCTCGACGGACTCAACGCCGACTGGGAGCGCGACGGGCTGGCGCAACGCTGGCGGGGCGAGGGCATCGACCGCATCGAGGTGCGGCTCGGTCTGCACACCGGCCACCTGATCGCCGGCAACATCGGTTCGGCCTCGCGCATGAAGTTCAGCGTCATCGGCGACACCGTGAACGTCGCCTCGCGCCTTGAGCAGCTCAACAAAGAGCTCAACACCAGCATCCTCTTCACCGAGGAACTCCGCACGCGCCTGCGCATCGACCAGTCGACGGGCCTGACCGATCACGGCCAGGTAGCGGTGCGAGGCCGCAGTCAGCCGATTCGCGTCTGGTCGGTCTGAGCCGTGTCGTCCCAAATAAAAACTAACTTATCTGGTTAGTTTTTATTTGGAGCCTGCTTCGTGGTTGCAGGGAAAGGCCGCGGCGCGGTGCGGCGACTTACTGAAGAATGCGGCCGACCGGCTGGCGCAGGGCCAGCGCCACCGGCGCGACCGACAACGCCGCGCCGAGCAGCAACCAGCGCAACTGGAGCCACACGCCGGACCATCCGTAGGGATCCAGCACGGACCGGTCCAACAGCCCCGGCTCGAAGCCCGCGAACCCGAACACCCGCGCGTGCAACCCGCCGGCCAGCAACCACGCGGCGACCCCGGCCAACCCCAGCAGCAAGACGGCCTCGGCCGCATAGCGCAGCAGCACCAGCACGGACGGCGCGCCAAAGCTGCGCAGGAGGGCCACGATGTATCGATTTTGTCGATACTCGAGGCCGGCGATCGCGCCGAAGACCAGCGCGAGCACCAGGCCGCCACCCAGACCCGCCGCGGCCTGGGCGCGCCGACGGGTGAGATCGAGCCGCTCGATTTCCCGCAGCAGGTTCTCCGGGCTTTGCAGCTGGGCGGTGTCGCGTCGCTCGACCAGCAGGAGCGTGCGCACGGCTCCGGCCAGCGCGGCCACCTGGTCCGGTCGCGTCGGGTCGGCCAGCACGAGGCAAAACTCCAGGTGCCCGGCGCGGGTCCACGCGGCCGCGGTCTCGTCGGGCAGGATGAGCAACGGGTTGAACAATGGCAGGCGGGCCAGCCAGACCGGCGGGGCCACCGTCACGACGGGCCGGGCCACGCCGTCGAGCTCCACCTCCAGCGGCAGGCCCGCGGGCAGGTCCGCGGTGACGTAGTGGATGCCCGCGGGCGGCAGTCCGGCCAGCGTCGGCGCGAGGGCTACCTCGGTGGCGCGTCCGTAGGCGAGCACCAGCAGGTCGCCGCGCAGCGGGTCGCGGGCGGGCACCGGCAGCTGGCGGAACGCCACGAGTTCGGCGCGGCCGGCCAGCGGCGCGAGCAACTCCCCGAGCGTGGCGCGGCCGGCGCGGTCGGGGCCGGCGACCTCGGTGACGAGCAGGGTGCCGGCCCCGAGCCGGGCGACGCGCGTCTCCAGCGAGCGTCCGGCCAGCGCGAAGCCGGCCTGGGCGAAGAGCAACAGCGCGGCCAGCAACACGCCCACCAACAGGCGGGCGAGCACGGCGCCGGGGTGCTCAAGCCAGCGCGACCAGATGTCTTTCGACAGGTAGAAAGCGATTAAAGTCCAGGCCTTCATGCGGCAGGGTTTCGAGGCGTTGATCGTGCGTGGCCACCAGGCACACGCAGGCCGGCGGCAGGTGCCCGCCGAGCAGTTTCATGATGACGCGGCAATTGAGGTCATCGAGTCCGGAGGTGGGTTCGTCGAGCAGCAGGACGGACGGCTCTTTGATGAGGGCGCGGGCGATGGCGGCGCGTTGCTGCTGGCCGCCCGAGAGGGTCGAGGGCAGGCGGTCGGCGAGGGCGTCGAGGCCGAGCAGCGCGAGGTATTTGTCGGTGCGCGCGCGGACCTCGGCGCGGGGCAGGCCGGCGAGCGTGCCGACGAGTTCCAGGTTGCGCCGCACGCTGGCCAGCGGGAGCAGGTTGAGCTGTTGGAAGACGAAGCCGAGGGCGCGGCGTTGGAAGGCCGCGCCGGGCCGGCCGCCGCCGGGCACGGTGATCGTGCCGGCGGTGGGCGCGAGGTAGCCGGCGACGAGCTTGAGCATGGTGCTCTTGCCGCAGCCGGAGAAGCCCTTGACCAGGGTGAGCCCGGGGCCGAAGCGTGCGTCGAAGCGGTCGAGCACGCGCACGGGACCGTAGCCGAAGCCAAGGCCGGCGCAGACGATGTCGGCGGATGTATTCACGGGGCGACTACGACGGCGACATGGGTCTCGCCCATGGCGAGGATGCGGGCGCCGGTGGCGAGCGAGGCGACGCCGGCGTCCCAGCCCTGGTTGCGGATGGCGTCGGGGGCGGCCAGCAGTAGGTCGATCTTGGGCACGATGCGGGTGGATTGTTCGAGGCGCAGGACCAGTTCCATGACGACCTGGCCGCCGGCGAGCGGGCGGGCGGCGGCGCGTTGGTCGTCGGGGAAGCGGAAGATGCAGACGAGTTCCTCGCGCCCGCCGGTTTCCTGGAGGATTTGGCGGTGGTAGGCGGCCTGGAGGCCGGCGCGGCCAAAGCGGGCTTGGCGCAGGACGAGGGCGGCGGGGTCGAGCAGGCGCCACTCGGCGCGGCGCAGGGGCACGCGGGCCTCGACGGCCGAGAAGTCGCGCAGCAGGGCGAGGTCGGCGCCGAGGGGCACGCGCAACGGGCGGCCGTGGGGCGGCGGCGGGGGGATGAGCGTGAGCTCGCCGGCGAAGGGCATCGCGAGGCGAAACTCGCGGAGGCGGCGTTCAAAATCGAGTTCCTGGGCGCGCAGTTTCAGTTCAAGCGCGCGGCCTTCGAGTTCGTTTTCACGGGCGGTGCCGACGAAGCGGAGAACCTCGTCGACGAGGCCGAGTTGGCGACGCAGGCGGGCGGCCACGGTCGCGACCTCGTCGACGCCGGCCGAGCCGAGGGTCTCGTCGGCGTAGAGTTCGGCGAGGGCCGGGTCGGCGGCGATACGGTCGAGCATGCCGGCCTGACGCTCGAGTTCGGCGCGGCGTTCGGCGAGTTCGCCGGCGTTGCGGGCGAGTTCGAGGTCGAGCAGGGGGTGTTCCTTTTCTTTGAAGAGGTCGCGGGCGAGGGCGACGGCCTCGCCCTCGAGCTGGAGGCGTTCGGGATCGAACTCGCCCCAGACGGCGCCCTCGGGCAGGCGTGTGCCGGGGGCGGGCAGGTTGAGGGTGAGCAGGCCGTCGGTGGGCGACTTGACGCGCACGCTGCGCACGGGTTGCACGTCGGCGGGCAGGGCGGCGAGCACGAGGTGGTCGGACTCGGGATACTCGGCGAGGTCGAGGGCGGCGAGCGGACCGGCGAGGCAGAGGGTGAGCGGCAGGAGGAGCGGGCGCATGGTGGCGGTGGTCGGGCTAGCGGTTGGCGTCGGGCGCGGGTGGTTGCCAGCGGGCTTCGTCGAGTATCCAGAAGAGGTGTTCGAGGCGGGCGCGTTCGAGGACGAGGGTGGTGCGTTGTTCGTCGAGTCGCAGGAGGCGGTCGAGGTTTTGGCGGACGGTCTCGGGCGACTGGGTGAGGGGGAGGGCGCGGAGGTTTTCGAGGCGGAGCTCGGCGATGCGCAGGCGACGGGCGGTGAGGGCGAGGGCGTCGCGCGCGGCGGCGAGGCGCTGGAGGGTCTGGTTGAGCGAGTCCTCCATGCGGGCGAACTGCAGGTCGCGGGCGCGGCGGGTCTCGCGGAGCTGGCGCGCGATGTTGCCCTGGATGTCGATGGGCACGGAGGTGCTGGCGGTGAAGAGGACCTGGTCGACGTCCCACGAGGACGTGTTGCCGCCGGTATTTTGGTAGAGCGGCGGGCTGGTGAGGCTGAGGCGCAGGTCGGGCCAGTATTGGAGTTTCACGCCGCGTTCGCGCAGGTGCAGGGCCTCGATGTCGAGGGCCTGGAGCCGGCGAAAGAGTTCGCCGTAGCGGGCGGTGTCGGCGAAGTCGGGCGGGTGGTCGGCGTAGTCGAGCGGGGGCAGGCCGGCGAGGTCGGGTCGCCAGAGGGCGGAGTCGTCGCCGATGAGCTGGGCGAGGGCGAGTTGGAGGGCGTCGGCCTCGGTGCGCAGCGAGTAGAGCAGGGACTCGCGCTCGATGCCGCGCGGGTCGGCTTCGAGGCCGGCGAGGGGGGAGGCACCGGTTTCCCATTGGCGCGAGGCGAGCAGGCCGCGACTGCGGGTGGCGAGCAGGTCGGCCCGCAGGAAGGCCTCGCGGAGTTGCACGATCAGTTCGCGCTCCTTGAGTTCGCAGGTCCAGCGGGCGCGGATGAGCTCCAGTTCGGCGGCGTAGCGGCGGAGGCGAAACTGGATGAGACCGGGGAGGTTGACGTAGGCGAACGCCGAATACGCCAGGTCGGAGCGCGAGAGGTTGGCCAGGTCGGTGACCGAGCGGGAGAGGTTGGCGGTGAGGTTGGCGCCGGGCAGGAGGTCCTTGAGGACCTGGCGGCGGTTTTCCTCGGCGGAGACGATGGCCAGGCGGGCGGCGCGCAGCTCGAGGTTGTGTTCGCGGAGCGAGGCGAGGGCGTCGGCGAAGGCGAGGGGGGCGGGCGCGCGGCGCTCGGCGCGCGCGGAGGCTTCGCGGTAGGCCTCGGCGCGTTGATCGGAGTGTCGTTCAAGGGCGGCGCGCGGGGACTGGCAGCCGGCGAGGACTAGAAGGGCCAGGGGGAGGCAGACGTGGCGGGTGGCGAACAAGCGGAGAAGAAGAAAAAAACCCTCCGCGCTCGAGACGCGGAGGGCTGGCCGTCAAGTGGCCGGGTTAGGCTTGGAATTCCAGGGAAGGGGGGGCTGGGGTCGGAGTGGGCGTGGGAAGCGGGGGAGGGACAGGTGTAGGCGTGGGAAGCGGGAAGGGCGGCAACTCAGGAGGCGGGATCACAGGAACCACGCCGCCGCCGACTTCGGATTCGTCGGAGTATTGGCCGTAGAAGGGCGTGCCGCCGGGGCCGGCGACGTTGATCTCGTTGAAGGCGCCGGAGGAGAGCTTGGACACGGCATACCAGAGGTTGCCGTCCTTGAAGATCCACTCGTCGTTTTTACCGTTCAGGAAAACAGGGTTGGTGAGGGTCTTGCCGCCGAAGGCGAGGGTGCGGGCAGCGATGGTGAAGGTGGCGGTGGAGTCGTCGGCGATGCCGGAGCCGGTGGTGGCTTCGAAGTAGGTCAACGCGTAGGTGCCTTGGACGGACGAGGGGATGTCATCGGCGCGGGTCTCGCCGGCCCCGGTCGAGCCGCCGGAGGCGGGGGCTTGGTAGGCGACGAGGGTGCCGGTGACGTCGACGGGGTAGGATTGTCCGCCGGAGCGGGCGGTGAAGCCGGAGACGTTGGCGCCGGAGCGTCGGAAGTTGGAAATCTCCAGGACGAGGGGCGAGGCGACACCGTTGAGGGTGAGCGTGAGGGTGCCGGCGGTGAAGGAGGCGTTGGGCGTGTAGGTGTAGGTGCCGTTGATGGCGGGGTCGGCGGAGGGGAAGGGGGTGCCGGCCTCGTTGTTGAAATAGGTGAGGGCGTCGCCGGCCTGGAAGTTGATGGTGGGGTTGAAGCTGATGGAGGTGCCGGCAAAGGCGCCGCCCGAGGAGGGGCCGGCGGGTGCGGAGCTGTCGCCGCCGCACGCTGTGAACAGGAGGGCCGAGAGGGCGGTAAACAGAACGCAGAGGATGGATTTAAGCAGTGGTGTCATGGTGGAAACGGGAGGTGTCTGCCGGCCGGTAAGCAGGACTTAACGGCCGGATTAATTTTGGTGGGCCAACGCGGCACAGCCTTTGACTTTACCACTCGCATGGAGACGGGCCTATCCCCTGTTTCGGGGATAACGCAGCCAACGGCTTTGCGCCAACGGCTTCGCGATAACCCGCAAAACGCCTTGAAATCGCGGTATCGTTGGGTGTCGCTCTTCGCCCACGTGGAGCGAACCTTTTTTTTACCAATGGGCGGGTGGTCGGACGGCCGGTGTTTTCGGAGCGAACTCGCGGCGTCATTGGCGGTGAAGGGCGCGTTATGAGGCGTTGGCTGAGTTCGCCGGGCACGCTGTTGGGGTTGGTGGCGTTGTATGCGCTGGGTCTGGCGATGCTGGTGACGTTGCTGGCGGTGGGGCGGCCGTGGCTGGGATTGCGGCTGGCGTATGATGCGGAGCGATCGGCGATGGTGGTGGTGGCGGCGCGCGGACCGTCGGCGGAGATCCCGCCGGGCACGGGTCTGGTGGTGATCGGGAACGAGGCGGGGGAGCTGCGGTTTGAGGCCAGGGATCTGATTCCGGAGACGGATGGGGTGCTGGAGACCTATGCGATCTATGACGCGTTTATCGAGCGGCAGGATGCCTTGGCGGCGATTCAGGATTCGCCGTCGGTGTGGATGACCGACGAGTCGGGGCGGGTATGGACGGTGGCGCCGGCGGCGTCGCGGCCGGTCACGGACCTGCCGCCGGAGTTTTGGGTGCAGGTGGCGGTGGGGGTGCTCGCTTGGTTGATCGCGGGCGGGGTGTGGGTGTTTCGCCGCGGGGAGACGAGTGCGCGTTACCTGTTGCTGAGCGGCTGGAGCACGGCGGTGTTTGCCCCGATGGCGGCGATTTATTCGACGCGCGAGCTGGCGATGCCGGGGGCGTTGTTCCGGTTGTTGAGCGATTTGAATTTTATGGGGGGAAGCATCTTCGCGGGCACGTTGGTGGCGTTGTTGCTGACGTATCCGCGGCGGGTGGGGCCGGGTTGGCTGGCGGGGGTGGCGGTGCTGGCGCAGGTGGCTTGGTTCGCGGCGCAGCAGGCGGGGGTGTTCGAGTCGATGATCATGGCGCGGCGCGTGTTGGTGATGGTGGCCCTGGCGGCGACCTTCGGGTTGTCGTGGTGGCAGTGGCGGTTGACGCGGCGCGATCCTGGTGGGGCGGGCGGCGTTGCGCTGGTTTTTGTTGTCGTGGGTGGTGTGCAGCGGGGTGTTTGGACTGCTGATTTTGATGCCGCAGATGTTTGGCTTCGATACGACGGGGGTGCAGGCCTACTCGTTTTTGCTCTTCCTGCTGGTGTATGTGGGGCTGGGATTCGGCATTCTGCGCTACCGCTTGTTCGGCTTGGACGAATGGTGGGCGCGGATCATCACCTGGATGGGGGCGGTGGCGCTGCTGGTGGTGCTGGACCTGTTGTTTTTGCTGCAAGTGCAGCTGTCGTCTGGGTTGTCGCTGAGCCTGTCGTTGTTGATTTGCGGCGTGCTTTGGCTGCCCTTGCGGGGATGGCTGGCCGGGAGACTGCTGGGTCGCAGGGGAACGGGGGCGCAGGATGCGTTCAGGGCCGTGGTGGATGTGGCGCTGGCCCCGCGGGCGGAGGATCGGGATGTCTTGTGGCGGGGCTGCCTGAGGGAGCGGTTTGACGCTTTGCATGCCGATCCGGCGGAGCGGACGGTGGCCGGGCCGGTGCTGGAGGATGACGGATTGGCGATGAGCCTGCCGGGGGTGGGGGATGTGGGCGGCGTGCGTTTGCGCTTTGCACGCGGCGGGCGGGGGTTGTTTTCCCCGCGTGATCTGGAGGCGGCGCAGGGGTTGCTGGGCATGTTGGCGCATGTGATCGAGAGCCGCCACGCCTATGAGCGCGGCGTGCGGGTCGAGCGCGACCGCATCGCGCGGGATATCCACGACAACATCGGTGCGCAGTTGCTGACCGCGTTGCACGCCCGCGAGGAGGGGAGGCGCGAAGAGACGTTGCGCGGAGCGTTGTCGGATCTGCGCGGCATCATCAACGACGCCTCGAATCCCAACTTGGACATCGAGGAGGCGCTGGCCAACCTGCGTCATGAAACCGCCGACCGCGTGGAGTCGGCGGGGCTGACGCTGACGTGGGAGGTGAGCGATGATTGCGGGGGGGCGGCCGTGCCCGCCAAGGTCCTGCATGTGCTGCGGCCGTTGATCCGCGAGACGGTGACCAACGCTCTGAAACACGCCCGCGCATCGCGTCTGGTGGTGGCGATCCGCCGCCAGCAGGCGGAGATGACCGTGATCGTTGAGGATGACGGCGCCGGCTTTGATCCGGCCGCGGTGCGGCGTGGGCACGGCCTGCACAACCTGCAAGCGCGCGCGGCTCTGATCGAAGGCAGTGCCAGCTGGTCTGCCGGCGCGGATGGAAAAGGTGCGCGCGCGACCTTTATTTTGCCGCTGAAATCCGCCAACAAGGAGCCATGAACCGCATCCTCTTGGTTGAAGACCTGCCTGGCGAGCGGACCCGTTTGGGTGCGATCGCCCGCGAAGCGTTCGTGGATGTCGTTGTTGACGAGGCCGACACGCGGAGGCGCGCGCTGGAGCTGTGCGCGGGCGCAAGCCACGATCTGGCCTTGGTGGATTTGGGCCTGCCGGACGGCTCCGGCGTGGATGTGCTGCGCGAGCTGCGTGCCAACCGTCCCGACACGATCTGCGTCGTGGTCACGGTGATGGGGGACGACGCAAGCATCGTGACGGCGCTCTCCGCCGGCGCGCATGGCTACCTTCTCAAGGAGCAGCCGGACGACGTGCTTGTCAGGCTGCTTCGGCAGATCAATGACGGCGTGCCCCCGCTCTCGCCGTCGGTCGCTCGCCGGATCATGGAGCACTTTCGCCTGACCGGTCCGTGCGAGTGTCCCGAGGCGTCCAAGCTCACCTCGCGCGAGACCGAGGTGCTGGGGCTCGTCGCCCGCGGCCTGCGCATCGCCGACGCGGCCGTCGCGCTCGGCGTGGCCGAGGGCACGGTGGCCAGTCACGTCAAGTCGATCTACCGCAAGCTCGACATCGGCTCGCGCGCCGAGGCCGCGCTGCACGCGTCGCGCATGGGCCTGCTGTAGGCGGTGCTTGCGCGAAACCGCAACCACCGCCAAGCGCGTCACCCGACGACATCCGTCGGCTGATCGGGCGGGCTGGCTAAATAAATACTAACATATCTGGTTAGTTTTTATTTCGGCCGGCGGCAGGGTGGCGTCGAAGTTTGTCGGCGGCGAGAGGCGGACCTGGCCTCGGGCGGATCAGGCCGAGGTCAGGTGCCATTGCACGCTGTGGAAATCGCCCGGAGCCACCGGGACCTGCAGGCCGGCGTGCATCAGCACATCGCCTGCGGTCGTCGTCTCGGTTTCGCCGCGGCGCACGCGGTAGTTCTTGGCGGCGTCGAGTCCGCGGAGCTTAAGACGGCTGTAGGGCGCGTTGGGCTCGGCGAGCACGGTGACGTGCGTGACCAGCGCCTCGGACTTGTCCGCCGACACGATCATCCAGGCGGTTTCCTGAGAGGCATACGGGGACTTCAGACGGTAGAGGTCGCCGCTCATCAGCAGTCCGCGGACCTGTTTGTAGAAGGTGGTCTGGCGTTTGACCTCGGCCTTTTCGTCGTCGGTCATCGCGCCGAGGTCGAGCTCGTAGCCGAAGGTGCCGGTGAAGGCGACGTCGCCGCGCGTGCGCAGCGGGGTCACGCGGCCGACCTGATGGTTGGGCACCGCGGACACGTGCGCGGCCATGGTGCTGAACGGATAGGCGAGGCTGGTGCCGTATTGGATGCGCAACCGCTGCACCGCGTCGGAGTCGTCGCTGGTCCAGATCTGCGGGAAATAGGCGAGGATGCCCGGGTCGAACCGACCGCCGCCGCCCGAACAACCCTCGAACAGGATGTGCGGGAAGTTTTTCACGAACCGGCCCATCAACTCGTAGAGTCCGAGCACGAAACGATGCGCGGTCTCCTGCTGTCGGCCGGCGGGCAATCCGGCGGAACCGATCTCGGTGAAGTGGCGGTTCATGTCCCACTTCACGTAGGTGATGGGCGCCTCGGTGAGGACCTTGGCGATGAGCTCATAGATGCCCTCGCGCACCTCGGCGCGGGAGAAATCCAGGACGAGTTGCTGGCGTCCCTCGGTGCGCGCACGGCCGGGCACGTGAATGCACCAATCGGGATGCGCGCGATAAAGGTCGCTCTCGACCGAGATCATCTCGGGCTCGAACCACAGGCCGAACTCGACGCCCTTGGCCTTGATGCGTTCGGCCAGGTCGGTGAGCCCGCCCGGCAGCTTCTTGCGATCAACGAACCAGTCGCCGAGCGAGGTGTTGTCGTTGTCGCGCCGGCCGAACCAGCCGTCGTCCAACACGAACAACTCCACTCCCAGTTCGGCGCCGGCGGCGGCGATGGCCTCGAGCTTGGTCGCGTCGAAGTTGAAGTAAGTGGCCTCCCAGTTGTTGACGAGGATGGGGCGCTCGCGGTCGCGCCAGGCGACCGGCAACAGATGACGACGATAAAAACGGTGCAGCGCGCGCGACATGCCGCCGAGGCCTTCGTCGGAGTAAACCAGCACGGCCTCGGGAGTCTGGAACGTGTCCCCGGGTGCGAGCTGCCACGCGAAGTCGAACGGGTTGATGCCGATCTGCGCGCGCGTGCAGGCGAACTGGTCGAGTTCGGCCTGCGCCAGAAAATTGCCGCTGTAAACGAGGTTGAACGCGCGCACCTCGCCGTGCTCCTCGTCGTCGCCGCGCTCGGCCAGCGCGATGAAAGGGCTGTGCTGATGACTGCTGGTGCCGCGCCGGCTGTCGACCGCCTGGATGCCGGGACGCAGCTTGGCAAAATGCGCGTCGCGTTCACGTGCCCACGCGCCGGAGAGCTGGATGAATTCATGTCCGGCGACATCGGTGTCGAGGTCCACCGATGCCGACAACGCGCGCCGCAGCTCCAGCGACGCGGCGCCGGCGTTCACGATGCGCGCCGAGCGCGTGATCACCGGGTGGTCGTTGAAAACCGTGTAGAGCAACTCGACGCGCAGGCCGATCAGCTTGTCCTCGAGCGTAATGGTCAGCGTGTCGGCGGCGTCGCTCGACTCGACGTAGGTCGCGGGCAGGCCGGCGAGGGCGGGCTTGCCGGACTCGATGCGATGGCCGGCGTAGCGCAGCGACACGATGCGCGAGCCGTCGGCCGGCTGAAAAACCTCCAGCGCGGGCTGACGA
Organism: Verrucomicrobiota bacterium; assembly: GCA_043815125.1. Lineage (GTDB taxonomy): Bacteria > Verrucomicrobiota > Verrucomicrobiia > Opitutales > Opitutaceae > JAUWBF01. The sequence continues at coordinate 127 of JBDRJH010000108.1, read as the reverse complement.
AAATCGGAACTGCCATAGGTTGGAAACTCTTGCGGCAACGTGTCCAGACTCACGCCCTTGGGCGCGCCGGCCAGCGTCGGACTGAAGGCGCGGTCGAGCCGGCGACACTGATCTATCCCGGCCAGCG
>JBDRJH010000107.1:0-16702 GCA_043815125.1 Verrucomicrobiota bacterium | reverse complement strand
GCTTCTCGCGCCGACTCAACCACACGCGCCGTTCGGCGGCATCAAGCCCGAGTTCCGCCGCCGCTTCCGACGCTGCGCTGAACACCTCGCGCAAAATCTGCCCGTCCATCGCAGCGCCGGCGCAGAGTTTTCCCTTTCCCCGGTCCGGTAGCAGAAAGAAATTCTCAGGGGAAACCGAAGGTGCCGCCACCCATTCGCCGGTCGCGTTTCGCACCAGATATTCGGTGAAGAATCGCGCCGCCTCCCGCAGAATCGGATATCCCTCCTCGCGCAAAAACTGGCGGTCGCCGCCGTAGCGAAAATGCTCCCAGGCATGTAGGGCCAGCCACGCGCCCCCAAACGGCCAGAGCGCCGAGGCATAAACACCGCCGGTCGGCGCGGGATCGCCCCAGAGATCGCTCGTGTGGTGCGCCACAAAGCCGCGGCACCCGTAGCTTTCCTTCGCCGTTCGCCGCCCCTGCTCCACCAGACGCCGCAAAAACACGAAGAGCGGACGGTGACACTCGGCAAGCCCGCCCGACTCCGCCGGCCAGTATGACATCTGCAGATTCACGTTGAGCGTGTAGTTGCAGTTCCAGATCGGCGTCATGCTGTCGCACCAAATACCTTGCAGATTCGTCGGCAGGCAGCCCGGGCGGCTCGCAGCGATCGTCAGGTATCGACCAAGCTGATACTGCAATGCTACCAGCGCGGGGTCGACGGCCAGTCCTTGGCGCCGCACCCGCTCGATTCGTGTGTCGGTGGGCATGCGGCTTTCCTTGCCGAGACGCAGGCTCACGCGGCCAAACAATTGTTCGTGATCCGCCACGTGCCGACGTTCCAACGCGTCAGGCAAACGCGCGCGGGCCGCTCTCACCCGCGCGAGGCAGGTCCGGCGCGGGTCGGATTCGTTGAACGTCGTCGCTGCCGCGACGAGCAGCGTCACGCGTGTTGCGCCATCGATCACGAGACTTTGTCCCGAACGCCGCACGCTTCCCCCCACCTGCCGCACGGCCAGCGCCGCGCAGAACCGCACGCCGTCGGAGCTCGCCTGTCCTTCGATTCCGACAATGTCCGAACCCGCCCGCCACACCGTGCCGTCAAAAGGACGACGACGCAGATAAACATGCAGGTTTAGCAACTCCACCCCCTGCGCTTCGCAGTCGAACACCAGCACCTGATCCGGCGCGGAGACAAACGCTCGCGAATCGAAACGGGTTTTACCATGCCGGTATCGCGTCACGGCCACGCCGCGAGCAAGATCAAGTTCACGCCGATATCCGCGCACGTCCGCATGATCACGTTGCGCCGTGATCACAAGTTCTCCCAAGGCCTGATAGGGACGACCGTTTCTCGGCGTGGCGGTCATGGCGGTATCCGCGAGTTCCTCGGCTTCGCGCACCCGCCCCTCCAACAGGAGCCGGCGCACGCGCGGCAACGCGGCGCGCGCATCGGGATTTTCGCGACGGACCGGACCACCATACCAAAGCGACTCCTCGTTTAGAGCAATACGCTCGGAATAATAGTCTTCCGTCCGCCAAGGCCGGCCAAAAACCATCGCGCCAAGCCGACCGTTACCAAGGGGGTAAGCCGCATCAAACCGTTCGGCGGGACCGCGATGCCAGATTATCGTGCTCATATTCTACGTTATAAAACTCTAAATTCGTGGCTTACCCAACACATCCACACAACATAATTACATATATTTTCCATGTAATTTAATTTGACCAAGCAGCAAGCATGGAATCCCTTCAATTGCCTCGCCCATTTCCCCCCTCCCTGCATGACCGCATCTTCCACGCCCGAGACTGTGATCAGAGCCCTTACCGGCTGGGACTACACCGTAATCGCCTGCTACCTCGCCTTTGTTCTAGGCACAGGATTTCTGTTCAAACGCGTGAGCAAGAACGCGAGCGACTACTTCCGCGGCGGCGGCAACATGCTGTGGTGGATCGCGGGAATGTCCGCAATGATGTCGGCCATCAGCACATGGAGTTTCACCGGCGCCGCCGCCAAGGTCTATGATACCGGATTCCTCCTACCCGCGACGTGGATGCTCACCGCCTTGGTCACCACGCCGATCATATGGATGCTCGCGCCGCGCTTTCGCCAGATGCGGGTGGTCACGTCCATCGAGGCGGTATTCCGCCGTTTCGGCTTCGGCACCGAACAATTCTACACTTATCTCGTGCTGCCGATGGGGCTCTTTTGGGGAGGCATCGGACTCAACACCGTGTCAGTATTCATGTCCGCGGCGCTCGGCCTGCCCATGACGATCACGCTCGTCTCGCTCGGCATCGTGGTGACGTTCATGTCCATGCTGGGCGGACAATGGGCCGTCGCTGCGGGCGACTTCGTCCAGGGACTGCTGATGTTTCTCGTGGTCGGACTGGTCGTCTGGTTCTCGTTTGCCTTGCCCGAGGTGGGCGGCGTGTCGGGCTTCATCGCCAACATGCCGGAGCGGCACATGAACCTCACCGTCGATGCTCGTTTCGGCGTAGTTGCAATATGGATACTCGTGTCCCTGGTCACCAACGCCATAGGAACGCTGAACATGCAAGGCGAAGGAGCGAAGTTCCTCGTGGTGAAGAACGGCCGCCACGCCCGCGGCATGGTCGCGTTGCGCTTCATTACCGCAACCGTGATTCCCTTAACGCTTTTCATCCAGCTCCCCGCCATGTGCGCGGCGACCGTCTTCCCCGATCTGTCCGTTGTCTTTCCGCAATTAACAGTGCCCGAAGAGGGCGCGTTCGTCGTCATGGCGTTCAAAACCCTGCCTCAGGGCCTGCTCGGTCTCCTGATCTGCGGCATGTTCGCTGCCAGTCTGACGACCATGGACACTGCGCTTAACCGCAACGCCGGTTATTTTGTTTGCAACGTTTACTCAAAATACATCCGCCGATCCAGCACGTCCGCCCAGGAGTTGCGCGCCGGCAGGATCACCACGATCGTGTTCGGCGGCTTGATGATTTTAGTAGGCCTGGCCTTCGACGCTTTGCGGGAGATAAATCTCTTCGACGTTTTTCTGCTCCTTAACGCCATGGTCCTGCTCCCTTCCGTTGTGCCGGTCTCGCTGGGAACCATCATCAAGCGCACGCCCGATTGGAGCGGCTGGAGCACCGTGCTGGTCGGCTTCGCCGCTGCCGGATTTTCCAAGGCGCTCTACTCGCCCGCGCTTGTCGAGGACATCATGGGCTACGCCACGCCGTTCAACACCCGCGAACATATCGACATGGAGTTCGCCTTCATCTCCATCATCGTGCTGGCGGCCACCTGCGTCTGGTTCTTCTTCACCATGCTCTTTTACGACAAAGCCGCGCCGAAACGCCGAGCCAGGGTGGATGCTTTTTTCGAGGATATGCGCACACCCATCAACGTCGAGAAGGACCCGACCGAGGATCAGGATCACATGCAATACCGGCTCGTCGGACTCATGTGCCTCGTGTTTGGCGGCGCCACGTTATTGGGCGCGCTCATTCCCAACGCCCCGCCTGGCCGGCTTGGATTCCTCTTCATAGGTGGGGTCATCGGCGCGTTCGGGCTGTTCTTCCGCCATCTCGCGGCTCGTAAGGCTCGCCGCCTCGCCAGCCAGACCGCCCAACCGAACGCCAAACTTTCATCCCATGCCCACATCTGACTCGTCCAACGGTGCCGCCGGACAACATGCTGCGCTTGGTCTCGATACCAAAGTCGCGCGAGTTATCGCAAACACTCACCCCCAGGCGCAATGGTTCCCCGAAGCCGGCCTCGGTTTAATGGTCCATTGGGGCCTGAGCAGCGTGCAAGGCGGGATTGATCTATCCTGGGGCATGCTTGCGAACACCCCATGGGACGCCTCCGGAGCCCCGGGCAACAAGATCACGCCGCACGAATACTGGAAACTCGCCGATAGCTTCAAACCGGTCCGCTTCGATCCCGAGCCATGGATCGCCGCCGCCGCCCGCGCCGGTTTCAAATACGCCGTCTTCGTCGCCATGCACCACGATGGCTACACCTTGTGGCCTAGTATCCATTCGGATTTCGGCGTGCATACCCATTTCCATGGCCGCGACCTCATCGCGCCGTTCGTGGACGCATGCCGCCGGCATGGACTCAAGGTCGGCCTATACCTTTCCCCGCCCGACTGGTATTTTGACCGCGAGGTAATGAGCTTCAACTATCCCAGCCTGGGAGGGCTTGATCGCAAGCGTCCCCTCGCCGGCGTTCCCCGCTTCGACCAAGATCACGCTCCCGCCGAAGTGCCCGATCCTTCGCCCGAACACGAGGCTCGTCGCCGGGCCGCGTTTCACGGACGCATCCAGGAGCTCCTTACCCGCTACGGACACGTGGATCTGCTTTGGTTCGACGGCGGCACGCACGACAACGCCGCGCGCGATCTCGCCCTCGATCTCCAGCCCCATCTGGTGATCAACAGCCGCAGTTGCGACGGCCACTTCGGCAGCACCGAATGCCACCTGCCCGACACGCCTCCGACAGGTTGGCTTGAAACCGTTCACTGCTGGCAAAGCTGCGATCTGCTCACTCCGAGCGGCACGAATGTCGATGTCTGGGGCTACCTGAAAACCGAGACCTACAAGAGCGCCCAATGGGCCTACGACTCCTATCGCACGCTCAAGGCATGGAACTGCAATTTCCTGCTCAACGTCGCGCCCCGTCCGGACGGAGAAATGCCGCCCGTGGTCATGGAACGTCTCGAAGAATTCCGCCTGCTCCGCACGACCGACACACGATGATCACCCACGCCGACATCGCCCTGCACAACGTCGCCGAGCTTGAGCCCGCCCCGGGCGAAGGGCTCTTCCTTCGCCGCTTCCCCTCGCGCGTGCGCACCGCGCTTTCCCGCCTTGGCCGCATGGTCGCCGAAGACGCCGCCGGCGTCGAACTGCGCTTTGCCACCGCTTCGCCCAACTTCCGCCTTTCTCTCGGCAGCCTCCCCACCTTCCTCACGCCTCACGAACGCCACGGACAAGAGGTCGTGATCCTCCGCGGCGCGCACGTGCATTCCATCCACCGACTCGAGCCCGGTCGCATCAATCACATCCATGTCACCGAGCTCGGCGGACCCGATCCCGTAGTCACCCGGCCCGCGCCCGCGAAAGGCCGCGCCGGCTTCGCCCCCCAGGTCTGGCGCATCCTGCTCGGCCGCTATCCGGCGATTTTTTTTAATCTGGAAACCTTCGGCGAAACCCGCCGCCCTCCCACCGCCGACGAAACGCCCGCGCGTCGCTGGCTCGCCTACGGCAGCTCGATCACCAACGGCGCGTCGCCCGGACTACATCTCAACAGCTACGTCTACCACGCCGCGCGCATCGCCGGCGTCGATGTATTGAACCAGGGGCTCTCCGGTTCCTGCCTGTGTGAACCCGCGGTCGCCGATTACTTGGGAACGCGCGACGACGCCGACATTGTCACGCTCGAGATCGGCGTGAACATGCGTATGAGTTTCACGCCCGAACAATTTCGCGAACGCGCCGCGCGGCTCCTCGACGCCGTCACCGCCAAGGCCGGACGCCGCGTCGCGCTGGTGACCGCTTTCCCCAACATCGCGACTCCGGAAAACGCCGCGCGCCAGGACGCGTTCTGCGAGATACTCCGCAAACTGCATGCCTCGGGCCGCTGGCCCGGGCTGGAGTTGATCGAGGGCGGCGAGGTGCTCGACGACATCGGCGATCTCTCCACCGATCTGATTCACCCCTCCGACTACGGCCACGCCCGCATGGGACAACGTCTCGGCGAACGGCTCGCGTCCTTGTTTCCCCCGCCCTCTCCATAACGCTTCCGGTGTCTTCTTTCAAAAACCCCATCGTCCCCGGCCGCGGAGTCTGCGATCCGCACATCCACATCTTCAACGATCGGGCCTACCTCTACGCCAGCCACGACCGCGCCCCCGGCAACCGCTACTGGCTCATGGACGACTGGCAGATCTGGTCTTCAGACGACCTTGTCGCATGGACGCTCGAAAGCACCGTGCGCCCCGAGGACACCTACATCGGCCCATGTGAAAACTGCTGGGCCACCGACGCCGCCGAGCACGACGGTAAATACTACTTCTATTTCTCCCAAAAGAATCTCGATACCGGTGTGATGATCTCCGACCACCCGGGCTGCGGCTTCAAGGACGCGCTCGGCCGACCGCTGCTCCCTCGCACGCTCACGCCCACGCGCTCCTACGACCCCACCGTCTTCATCGACGACGACGAAGCCCGCACACCTTACATCATTTTCGGCAACCATGTCGGCGACGGATACTTCATCTCCCGCCTCAACGACGACATGGTCTCCCTCGCCGACACGCCGGTGAACATCCGCATCGACGACCGCTACGCGCGCACCGACAAATCGTTTCTTCACAAGCACGACGGACGCTATTATCTGTCGTGGGATTCCAACTACGCCGTCGCCGACAATGTCCGCGGTCCCTACCGCTACTCCGGAAACATCGGCGTATCCCACGACCACGGATCCTTTTTCGCTTGGCGCGGACAGTGGTTCAACGCCTTCACCATATTCGACCCCACCATCTATCACCGCGCCACCGGGCTCTGCTACATCCACTATCGGGCCAACGGCGAAATGGTCGCCGACCAACTCATCGCCGAACACGGCGTCGGCCACTACGACGCCCGCTGGAACAAGATCGAGGCCGAGTGGTTTATGGCCGCCGCTGGCGCTCAAAAAGTCGAAAACGCCTCCCGCGGCTTCGACGTGCAGATTCAGACTGACGGCGCGTCCTTGTTTTTCCCCAAGGTCCACGACCTCCCGCAAGACGCCGCCGTCTGTTTTTACGCCGCCAACCCCGGCCCCGGACCCTGCCTCGTCGAAATCCGCCGGGACGGCGCCAGCGGACCGCTTCTGGGCTCGCTCGAAATTCCCGCCACCTTCGCCCACGGAGTCTGCGGCTACGATACCTTCCCCTGCCCCTTGCAGAACCCGGCCGGCACGCTTGACGTGCATCTGGTCTTCCACGGCCAGGCCGGCACGCTGCTTTCGCTCGACTGGTTCAAGTTTTTCGACGGCGGACATCAGGCCTAAACCGGCCCGCCGCGTATCCATTTATCATTACGAACTCACCGGCTTCCTGCCCTCGATCAGACGCGGGCGCAGGCAAACCGACGAAGGCGGTGCGGACAGGTTCTCGATGCGCCAGACCAGCAGGTCCACCGCGCGCCGCCCGATCTCGGTCGGATGGATGTCGATCGTCGCCGGCCGCGGATCAAGCGCGCTCAGAAACGCCGCCTCGGCGTTGCACGAGACGAGCTTCACATCGCGCTGCGGTCGCACGTCCTCGGTGGCGAGTATCCCGTAAAGCGCATTGGTCAATTGGTCCGCATACACAAAAACACCGTCCGGCTTCGCCGCCGCCACCTCGCGCCAAGCTGAACGCAGGCTTTCGAGGTTCGTGGTCTGAACCCTTCCTTCCAGCACAAAGAGATCCGGCCGCGTCACCACGACGGGTTCCATGCCCAGCGCGATCGCCTCCGCCGCAAAGTAGTTCGCACGCTCAAAAGGACTGCCGAGATAAGCCACCTTGCGGCACCCCTCGCGCTTTAAATGTTCCGCCGCCAGCCGCGCGACCATGACGCGATCATAGTCCACGCCATCCCACTCCCCCGCCTCGCGCGCCGGCCCCAGCAACTCGACCACCGGCATGCGCACCGCGCCCGCCGCCAATCGCGTCCGGTCCGAACGCGGTCCAAAAAACAGAACCCCCTCGCCGCCAAACCCGCCCAAAGCATCCGCCAAGGGCGTGCCCGCGGACGCGTGCCGCAAGCCGATTTGCCAGCCGAGCTCCTGCGACCGCGCCTCCGCCCCCGCGATAATCTCGGCGAAAACCGGTGAACTTAACGCCGCCGGAGCAACACCGTATTCCAAACACAAAAGCCAGCGACCACCCGCGCCGCCTCCGACCACCCGCGCCGGCCGCAATCGCGCACGAAACACTTCCGGATCCTCCACCCCCAAGCGCCGAATTGCCCGCAGCACCTTCTCTTTTGTTGCCGCGCGCACCAGATCGGGACTACGAAATACATTGCACACCGTCTTGATGGAAACGCCTGCCTCCCTTCCGATGGTTTCATATGTCGGCAAGCGCAGCTCGCCGGAATCAAAAGACGAAGAATCAGAGGAACGCATTATAGGAAGGTCAGAAGCTAAGGACTACCTTCCATTAAAATTACATGGAAGACTTTTGCCAACAGAATGGTTCTCCCACCGTTCTGGGCGAGCATCGTGCGTCGGCAAGTAATGTGACTTCGCGCACGGAAAGCGCCTCATGCAACGCTTCATACCGGAAAATCCCTGCCGCTTGAAACCTCAGAAAAATTCGAGGTCATTTTCACAGGGCCGGAAACGGGGTTCAGCAGACCGCACTTATCAAGCGCCAGCGAGCGACACTCGCTAGCATGCAAAAGCTTTTTCACCTCTTTGCCTAAATTAAAACGATTTGGCGTGATCGATATTTCAAGCTCCGTCACCGGTATAGGACACGCCCGTCCTTCATGATCCAGAGGAGGCTTTGATGATACGTTCAAGGAGCGTGCAAAGACCGTTACGCAGTGTGGGCAACGCATAAACGTCACCGCGGTGACCGGGAACCCATCCCGCGATGTGCGGCCAGCGACGCGAAGTCCACGCGACGGGAAAACGTCCGGTGGAGATTTCCGCCGTGCATAGGTCATCCGTCTCGGCGCGTTCGCCGAGATCCGCAAAGACTTCATCCTTGGGCAGCCATGCCTCCTTCCACGGCAGGCCGGAGGCGGGCACCGCACTCAGGCGGCTGGGCTCATAGGGATGACGAGAGCGGCCTTGTTCCCAAACGCGACCACACCATTGACCGTAGAGTTCCCACTCGGGATAGGCACCCAAGGCGGCGTGCACGAGAAGCAAGGGCCGACCTCGGTCAACCCAGCCGGTTAACGCGGCGCAGGTCTGCTCTGACGGCTCGGAATGCGTGTGATAAAGGACGACGAGACCGACGCCGACGAGCACTTCAGGCGCGAGACCTAGCGAAGCCTCGCGGTCCACGACTTCGCGACCGGTGATCGCGCGCAACGCCTCCGCAAGGCCGGTGCGCCCGAGGGAGCCGTAGTGATCGTCGGCCAAGAGCACGACGCGGCCTTCGAGGGGAAGCAGGGCGGGCATCGACGGGTGCGCGAGCACTTCGAGCGGCGCGAAACGCGAAACGAGCGGCAACGTCACGAGGCGTTGCGTGCGGGCCGATTCCTGGGCAGCCAACGAAATCTCCGTGCCAAGACGAGCGGTGGAGAGATCGCAACGCGGTGTGGAGCCGCGCTGAACCGCATCGATCAACGAATCGAGGAGCGCGCCAAAACCGTCGACGGGCAAAGCGGGCTCGACGAAGGTTTGCACGCCTTCCGGAGTCCACAGACGCAGGGTGTTCCCTGGAGCGATATCGAGCATGCCGGCCGGACCGCGCAGATGAAAACTGGTTTGGGCGGAGTTGACCGGGCCAGTGACGAAAATGCCCTGATGGCCGCCGGCGAAATTAACAAAGACCACGGAGGCGTTTTCCACCGCGTGCCCGTAACGGCGTTCTCCCGTGAAATCGACGCCGGCCAGCACGGATTCAGCGGCCGCGCCGATAAGGAAAGGCGCCATGTCGAACCAGTGGCTGGTCCAGGAAAACATGTCCCAATTGTCCGCGACCCGGGCCTCCAAAACCACGGGATGGCCCAGCGCGCCGGACGCGATTAGTTCGCGGGCCTTTTCGAATACGGGGAGATGCCGGCGCTGGTGGCAGACGACGAGCCTCGTTCCGTTTTGGACGCAAGCCCGGGTGATGGCGTCGATTTCAGCGCCGTCGAGCGCGAGTGGTTTTTCACAGGCGATGCCACGCACCCCGCGTCCGGCCGCGTCGATCACTTGGGCGGCGTGCAGCCCGGGCCACGTGCAGACGCTCACGTAGTCGGGCGTATGGGCCGCATAGAGCGCCTCGGTGGACGTGAAACAATTTTCCGGCGGCAGGTCGAAACGCTCGCGGAACGCCGCAAGGTTTTCGGGATTGGGATCAACGGCGAACAAACGCGTGTCAGGCGAGGCAAGCCGCCAACCTTGGCCGTGAAGGTGGCCGATCGCCCAGCCGACCTTGCCATCGCCGCGTTTGCCGCAACCGAGAATGGCGACCGTGATCGGAGCGACGGAATCACAGACGGAACTAGAAACCGGGGAGGAAGGGACGGGTGTCATGAAAGCCTATTCTGCCACAAAAATTCGGGTTTGGCGTTCCCGCTAGTTCTCGGTAAATCAGACACATGAAGAAAAATTCCGTGTCCACCCCCTGCGTCGTCAAGTGCGGCCAAGGCTCGATCGCACGCCTGCCTCTTCACCGGAATCCGGGACTGGAAATCGTCTATGTCCAACGCGGACGACTCGACTGGGTCGTCGAGGATCGGGCGGAAACCATCGAGCCGGGCTCGGTTTTTTTCACCTTTCCTTGGGAGGAGCACGGGAGTCGCGACGAATACGAACCGGGGCACCATTGGCACTGGGTTTTGCTGCGCACGGCGCCGGGCGCGAAACCGGGACGATTCCGGCTGGCGAAGGAACTGGGATTTTCAGACACGGAGCAACGCTTGATCGCACGCACGCTGGAAGGCGCTCCGCGCCGCGGTCTGCGTGCGTCACCGGCGTTGGCGTGGGTCTTGCCGGCATTGATCTCCGAAGTGAAGGACGACCGGATGATGGGCGCTACTACGGTTCGCGCGCTGTCGCGGATGTTGGTGATCGAGTTGGTCCGCGCGGTCGAACGTGTGCGCAAAGAAGAGCCAAAGGCGGCTGCGCCTGCGATTCCGCCTGCGGATCGTTTGCGCACCTGTCTTTCGGAAGTGGAACGTCGCTGCGAAGAAGCGTGGAGCCTCGCCGGACTGAGTCGTATGGCGGGCATGAGCCGCACACGATTCGCCGAGGCAGTCAAACTGGCGACGGGTGACACGCCGATGGGCTATTTGCGCCGGGTGCGTGTGCGACGGGCGCAGACATTGTTAACCCAAACATCGGCCGACATCACCGCTATCGCTCACGCGGTGGGCTTTGCGACGAGCCAGCATTTTGCCCGCGAGTTCAAACGCTTCACAACCCTGACCGCTGGCGATTACCGGCGGATTCACCGATAGGCTCCCGTGGCGACGACTGCCGAATGGCCGATCATCATCCGTGATCCACGGCGGCCTTGCGGTGGCTTCCTCGCCCCACCCTGCGTGTAACCCAAGCGAGTCCTGCTTCACACATTCAGATTGTTTCCACGCAATTTCCATGACACACCGCCCATTTATTATTTAATGGCCTTGATCGAATGTCGGAAATGAAACACGAATTCCGCTCCGATAAATTTCCATGATAATTATGGAAATTATTATTTCCATATTCGCATCTGCGGTTCCCCGACCAAACGAAAGCAACAAGGACATGCCCCCTCCGAAACTCCAGCAGGGCTTCGCGCCCGTTCTCCTCAATCTTGATTCACCCGAGACATCGGGTGCGGTGCTTTACTCCGCCGGCGCGATCACCGCGGCCTCAAGTTGTGACCGCACGGGAGTGGTCGAACTCACGTTTCCGTGGTCGCGACTGGAGAGACTCCATGGTCTCCCCCACTACCAACCCGGCGAGGAGGCGTCCCCCGCTCCGAGCCGGCTGTTTTTGACGGCGCTCGGGGATGAAATTCTGCGCGTCACGTCGGGAGGGACGGACACCGAAACAGACAGCCCGATGCTGGAGCTGAGCGGCGATCTGACGGTTAATCATCTGAGCGTCGAAACCCTGGCCCACGGCTGGCGGATCACTGATGCGCAGGGCCGGACCCGCGCGATCATCGACCATACGCCGCCGGTGCTCACAGACTGGAATCACACCGCGTCGCAAACCGAGCCCGCCAATCGGTTTCAACTCACGTTGCTGCCGGACGGACACACCGAAGTGACCTTCAACTCCACGGACTATTTCGGCGGCTGGAAATTCGATTCGCTTCCCCTCTTTCAAGTGCGGCAGAACGGCAAGACCGCGCACACCGGCTTCGCGTTGAAGGCTGATTCCGACGAGTGCTTCAGCGGCACCGGCGAACGGTTCGCCAAGATGGATCTCTCCGGCCGAACCCTGCATCTGCAAAATCAGGACGGCCTGGGAGTGAACAACTCGAACACTTACAAAAACGTTCCGTTCTATCTTTCGTCGCGCGCCTACGGCCTGTTTCTCCACACCTCCAATCACATCAAACTGTCGCTGGCCGGCGTATCGAATCGCTCGGTCGTCGCCACGGTGAACGATCCGGCGCTCGATATGTTTTGCATCGGCGGAGGCACGCCCGCCCGGATTCTGCACAACTATCGCCGGGTCACCGGATTCCCCGCGCTCCCGCCCCTCTGGAGTTATGGCACGTGGATGAGTCGCATGACGTATTTCAGCGCGGACGAAGTCACCGGCATCGCGCGTCGATTGCGCGAGGAAAACTATCCGTGCGACGTGCTGCACCTCGACACCGGCTGGTTCGCCAAGGACTGGATCTGCGAATGGCGTTTCAACGCGGAAAAATTTCCCGACCCCGCCGGGTTTATGAGCTCGCTGAAGCGCGACGGTTTTCGCGTCACGCTCTGGCAAACGCCATACATCGGCAAAGGAAACTGCCTGCTCGATGAAGCCCGGCTGAAAGGCTACCTCGGCCAAGCCAAAGCCGAGATTGCCGCCGAGGCCAGCGGCTCCGATTTCTCCGGGCAGCAGATCGGCGGGCACATCGACTTTTCCAACCCCGAGGCGGTCGCCTGGTATAAGGACATGTTGCGCGAGCTCCTCCAGATGGGTGCCTCCGCCATCAAGACGGATTTTGGCGAAGACATCAGCGACGCGGACTACCATCTCCCGCTCGCCAAGCTGCGGAATCGTTACGCGCTGTTGTATCAACAAGCCGCGTTCGAGGTGACGAAGGAAGTCACCGGCGACTCCATCATTTGGGCGCGCGCCGGCTGGGCCGGTTGCCAACGTTATCCGCTGCATTGGGGCGGCGACGCCGAGTGCTCGTGGGACGGCTTGGGCTCGAGCCTGAAGGGCGGCCTGCACCTGGGGCTTTCGGGCTTTGCATTCTGGAGCCACGATGTCCCCGGCTTCCACGGCACGCCCAACTTCATGCACAGCGCACCGCCCGAGGATCTCTACCTGCGCTGGACACAATTCGGCGTGTTATCCTCGCACCTGCGTTACCACGGCACCTCGCCTCGCGAGCCGTGGGAGTTTCCCGGCGTGGCCGAGGTCACGCGCCAATGGTGGCGTCTACGTTACGCCATCATTCCCTATCTGACCGCGCAGGCGGAGCTCATCTGCCGCAACGGACTGCCCATGCTGCAGGCGCTCTGGCTACGCCACCCCGAGGACATCGCCGCCCGCCACATCGACGATCAGTATTACCTTGGTGAATACATGCTGGTCGCGCCGGTGATCAGTCGGAGCGGCGTGCGCGACATTTATCTGCCGCCGTCGGCATCGTCCGGCGACGGCGCGGTTGCGTGGATCGATTTGTGGACAGGCCGCTCGTTCGCGGGCGGACAATGGCTCCGCAAGGTCGCATCGCCTCTGTCCACCATCCCGGTTTTCATCCGGGCCGGAGCCCGCCTTCCGATTTACCCCGAAATGGTGGCATCCACGGCGGACATGGATCCGGGCAAAGTCCAAGACCTCGTCTTCGACGAAACCTACCGCGGCTTAGACTCCAGCGTGATAGCCTATGCGGATCCACGCATGATCAACGAAGCAAAGAACTAATATGCGATCCTTAATAAAAACCACCCCGCTCCTGTTGTGCTCTCTGTTTATGCTGCGTTTACTCACCGACACCGAGGCGATTGCCGCCCAGCCCACGTATTCAAAACTCTGGGGCCGCGACGGCGAACGCTGGTCGGAGTCCGGACGGTTGCCGGACTTCTCTTACGCGGGTTACCGCAACGGCGAACAGAAGATCCCCGACTATCCGGTGACGGCAAACGTGACCGCGTTCGGGGCGAAGGGCGACGACGACGTGGATGACACCGCCGCGTTTCAAGCCGCCTTGACGAAGACGGAGTCAGGCGCGATTCTGGTTCCGCCGGGACGATATATCATCAGCGACTTTCTAAAAATCACTCGCCCGGGAGTCGTGTTGCGCGGAGCCGGAATCAATCAAACGACATTATTTTTCCCCAAGCCGCTGGAGGCGATCAAACCCAACCCCAGCGCCACCACATCGGGTCAGCCCACGTCGAATTACTCGTGGTCCGGTGGTTTTTTAAGCATTCAAGGCGGCTTCGGCTCCAAGCCACTCACCGCGATCACAGGGAAGGCGCAGCGGGGCGACCGCTCGATCACTGCCTCCATACCCCAGGCGCTGTCTGTCGGACAAATCGTCGAAATTCGCGTCACTGATACGACGGAGAACACCTTGGCGCGGCATCTCTATTCGGACGATCCCGGAGACATTTCGAAAGTCAGAACCCCGATGCGCACCTCCATTGTTACCCGCATCAGCCGAATCGACGGCGACCGAATCGAGATGGAGCGCCCCTTGCGCTTCGACATCAGACCGGAGTGGCAACCCACGGTGCATCGATTCGCCCCGACCGTGAGCGATTCCGGCGTGGAAGATATCACGTTCGAGTTCCCCGCCGGTCCTTATGACGGACACTTCACCGAACTAGGATTCAATCCATTGGTATTCACCGATGTGGCGCATTGCTGGGCGCGCCGCCTGCGAATCCTCAATCCGGACAGCGGCCCGATGATCGGTGGCGTGTTCAACACGGTCTCGGACGTCGTGTTCGAATCATCGAGACAACCGGACAATCGCGGACATCAAGGCCACCACGGCATCCTCTTTGGCCGGCCCGGAGACCACCTTTTCACCCGCTTCGATTTTCGCATGCGCTTTATCCATGACATCGGGTTGGGAAACCAATGCTCCGGCGTGGTGGTGTCCCGGGGAAAAGGCGCGGATCTGTGCTTCGACAACCACAAGCGCGCGCCCTACGAAACACTGTTCACCATGATCGACGTCGGCAAAGGAAGTCGCCCATGGCAAAGCGGCGGCGGCAGGGGACTCGGCAAGCACTCGGGGGCCCGCATCACTTTCTGGAACCTTGGCGGCGAACGCCCGCTGACGCATCCGCCTGAAAATTTTGCGCCCTGGTCGATGAATCTGGTAGGCGTCGATGTCGGACAACCCGACGCCACAGACGAAACCGAAATCTGGCGCGAGGGCGGGCAAAACGGCCCGGTGCATCCGCGCGATTTGCACGCCGCACAACTGACGCGACGGCTGCGGGCTTCCGCAAGCTCGCCCGGGACCGCCCGGTAAGCGGACAGCCTGGCGCATGAGATCCGGCCGTTAATCATCTTCGGAGAAAACGTGCTCCATGGAGACGCGTCGCCGTATGCGGCGGCCGAGGTCTGCGGTTTTCATGACGCAGTATGACTCCTTTCGTTAAATTAGTTTCTATTTATTTCCAAATGACAAGGCGGCGAGATTTAAAATTTACACGTTCTTTAATTTTAAATTAAAATCACATTAGTATCTTAATATAATGTATTTGTGATTTACAGCTTGGCTCAACTAGCAGTTCACAGGCCGCGCATCTGCTTATTTTCCATATTTTTATTGGAAATGGAAATCGAAATTACTACATATCTCTCATTCGGTATATCCGGCGCCCAACACTAGGGCCTCCGATTATCGGGTCACCTCAGCGGGGCTGCTTCATGGCGACAACCGCTTTCAAAGCCGTGGGAGAACGCTCCCGTTTTTGCCCCACCAAAACTACCCCACCATGAAAACAATTACCCCGATTCGATATCGTGGTTGCCTGGCGTTCGCCATGGTCACCACCGCGCTGATAATGCTTCCCCGCTTGGCCATCGGCGCCGAGACAATGACCGTGACCAATCAACTGGGCGGTTTCTCCCAGACGTTCCCGCCCAACAATGGGCCGTTCGAGCTTTATACTTCAGTGGCGCATTCGCAGGGCGAAACCTACGTCGTCATGCCCGACGCCACAGGCGTCCCCAAGGTCACCCAGATCTCGGAGCAGGGCAACGGGATCGTCACCCACCTCACGGTGAACCTGGACCAGTCCGATTACCGTGCGCTTAACGACGCGCATAACGGCTTTTCCATCGGCATCGACAAGGATGGCTATCTCCACATCGCCGGCGACATGCACGCCTTCGGATACAGCGATGGCCGGCAAGGTGTTCCTCATCCCGAAACGACCTACCCGACCGCCAATGAGATTTATCCGGTGCGCTATCAGTTCAACCACCCGAGCATTCCCGTGGGCGAGCGAGCCACGATCCTATATTGGGTCTCTAACAAACCGCGCGACATCTCCTCCGGATTCACCTTTACCGGAGCCAAGGACAATCCGCGGAGAATCCCCGGCACGGGTTGGTCTTACGGCCGATTTTTCAACGACCGGAACGGCGAGCTCTTCTACTCTTCGCGCGGGGCCGCTGTCGGTCGGTTCATCGGAGCCCTCGGTGTGACGCTGAACGCCTATGACGTGGCAACCCGCACCTGGACCACGCGCGGAGCGATTCCCCCGGCATCCAGTTATGCCAATCAAAGCGTGTTCGGTGACTCGCAAACCGTGCTGTTCTGGAGCGAGGCCGGCGAACCGCCCACCGCATCCAAACCCAACCGGGGCTATCGTAATTACCAGGTGTATCAGGCCGGGTTTAACTTCGATCTAAACAA
>JBDRJH010000106.1:0-3903 GCA_043815125.1 Verrucomicrobiota bacterium | reverse complement strand
CGTCGTAGAACGGGTCCACGGCCGCCGCCAGCTCGTCGGGCGTGAAGCCCAGGCCGTGCTTGCGGAACTCGCGGATGCGGGCCTGACGATCCATCTCGCGCAGCGCCGCCTCGACCGCCTCGGTCTTGCTCGCGAAACCGTAGGCATCGATCACGCGACCGAGCAGCTCGTCGTCGATGTGCATGGTCATTTTCATGATTGCCATACGTTGTATGGCAATCATGGGTCGCGCAATTCAAAAATGCCATACTCATGCCAATATACTGTATATCAGTCTATTAAGATTGAGAATGTGTCGTTCGCCAGACGTTGTCCGTTGACTTGCAACTCGACCCGGTGCTTGCCGGGGTGGTGTTTGCGGGTGCTGAAATCACGGATGGTTTGCCGCTTGGTGAGGGTCGCGGTTTCGCCGGGAGCGAGTTCGAGATTGGCCCATTTGAAGACCTTTTCGCTCATGCGTTCGCCGGCACGTGCGTAGTGGACCACGTAGTCGACAATGAGGTTTTGGCGTTTGCGACCGGCACCGGTGAGGGTGGCGCTCAGCGTGATGGTGTCGCCCAGCCGGATGCGTCGCGGCGAGCAACTGAAGTCGAGCGCGTCGAGCCGGGGTTTTTCGCCGGCGCCGAACAGCGCCAGCGCGCGGGGTTGGCCTTTTTTGATGAGCGTGCGCAGCCCGTGCTTCACGATCCAGGCGGTGCGGGCGTCGGCGCGTTCCCAGCGCTCGGCGATGTCGAGCACGACTTCGGGGTGGTCTTTGGCGATGTCGTTGAGGTGGTTCGCCACGGACTTGCGCACGTAGAGCGACGGGTCGGCGCGCAAGGCTTCGAGGATCGGCAACGTCGGCGACGGATCGACGACGAGCGCCTGCAAGCGCAGCCCCCAGGGCAGCCGCGGCCGACAGCCCTCGCTGGCCAGGCGGCGCACGTGTTCGTCGGCATCGTCGGCCCAACCTCGCATGACCGCCAGCGTGCCGGGCTGATCGCGAACGAGAAACGGACGCACCGCGAACTCCGCCGAGCCGTGCCGCGTGAGATCGCGCAATGCGTCCAGCGCGAACGCGGCGTCGTCCAAGCCGAAGCGCGCGACGAATTCGCACGGCCAGATGCCGATGAAACTGTGCCCGGTCGACGGCGCATGGCGGCGCAGCAGCGCCGTCTTCTCGCGGAACGTTCCGGGCGCGGTCGCGTCAAACGCCACCGCCGTTTGGCGCAGGCGGTCCATCAGCTCGCGTTCCTTCAGCCCGTCAAGGCAGAGGCGCAGGAAACGCTTTGCGTCGAAGCGCGGCTCCAACCCGGCGAGGCTGTCGGCGATGGCGCGGTAGCGGGCGGAGTTGAACATGTCCTTCATTTGCGGGTCCAGCAAAACACCGCGCGCCGCCAAGGCGAGCCGCCTCGCGGTCTGGACTCTTGCGGAGGCCCGTTTTTTTTGCGGCCATGTCGGGGTATGTCCCTTTCGTCCGACGAACTCGCCCGCTACCAACGTCACCTCTCGCTTGAGGGGTTCGGGCCGGCCGCGCAGGAGAAACTCAAGGCGGCGTCGGTGCTCGTCATCGGCGCGGGCGGGTTGGGTTGCCCCGCGCTGCTCTACCTGGCCGCGGCCGGGGTGGGGCGGATCACCCTGCTGGACGCGGACGTCGTCGACGTATCCAATCTTCAACGACAGGTGCTGTTCGCGACCGCCGACGTCGGCCGGCCCAAGGCCGAGGTCGCGGCGCGGCGGTTGCGCGAGCTGAATCCGTTGATCTCCGTCGATGCGCGCGTGGAGCGGTTCACCCGCGACAACGCACTCGCGCTGGTCGCGGCGCACGATCTGGTGGTCGACGGGTCGGACAACTTCTCGACGCGCTACCTCGTCAACGACGCCTGTGTGCTGGCCAACCGCCCGTTCATCTACGGCGCGATCCAGGGCTTCGAGGGGCAGGCCTCGGTGTTTAATCTCAACGGCGGTCCGACCTACCGTTGCCTCTTCCCCGAGCCGCCGCCGCCCGGAGCCGCGCCCAACTGCGCCGAGGCCGGCGTGATCGGCGTGCTGCCGGGACTGGTCGGCACCGTGCAGGCGGCCGAGGCGATCAAGGTGCTGACGGGCATCGGCGAGCCGTTGTCCGGCCGCCTGTGGTTGTGGGACGCGCTCGCGATGACCTCGCGCGTGATCCGTTTCGCGGCCGACCCCGCGGCGCGCAACCTCACCGGGCTGCCGCCCGAGGACTACGGCGCGACCTGCGCGGTGCGGCCGGCGTCCGCGTTGTCGCCCGACGAGATCGGCCCCGACGAACTGCGCGCGGGTTTGTCCGGCGTGCAGCTCGTCGACGTGCGCGAGGACTGGGAGCGTGCGCTCGGCGCGATCCAACCCTCGGTCCACGCGCCGCTGGGCACGCTGGGCGGCGATACGGCGAAGGCGGCGTTGGCGTCGCTCGATCCGGCCAAGCCGACGGTCGTTTATTGCGCCGGCGGCGTGCGCAGCCTCAAGGCGCTCGCGCCGCTGCGCGGCGTGCATGGCTTCAAGGCGCTCCGCAGTTTGGCGGGCGGCTTCAAAGGCTGGACGACGTAAGTTGTTTAGCGCGGTGTAGCCGCTTTAGCCGCGGGGCTTGGGCGGGGTGGCCTGGGCGTAGATGCTGGTTTTCATCTCCTCGGGGAGGGCGGAGCCGGCGACGGCGGCGCGGGCGATCTCGGGCTCCTGGCGGAGCCAGGTGACGGCGGTGCGCATCTGGGCGTTGGCGCGGATCTCGGGTTCGGCGATGGCGGCGGCCCAGTTGAAGGCCTGGTCGGGGGCGGTGAAGCGGAGGGCTTCGCAGAGCACGCCGACGGCGAGGTCGCGGGAGGTGTCGGCGGGGAGGGTGCGGAGCCAGTCGCCCGCGGCCTGGGGATCGGAGAAGGCCCAGGCGGAGGTGACGGAGGCGGTGACGTCGGAGCGGAGCACGGGTTGCTCGATGGTCGCGGCGTAGGCGGCGGCGGCCCGGGGATCGGTCCGGGCCCAGGTGCCGGCGGCGCCGGAGAGAGCGCGGGCCTGGGCGATGGGTTCGGAGAGGGTCTTGCCCCAGTCAAGGGCGGCGGCGTGGTCGGTCTCGGCCCATTTGCCGGCGACGGTTTTCACGAGCTGGAGGTTTTTGGCTCCTGCGGCGTAGGTGGACGCGGCGACGGGGTCGAGTTCGGTCCAGCGGTAGCTGGCCTGAAGTTGGGCTTTGATTTTGGCGGGGCTGTTTTCGGGCAGGGTTTGCACCCAGGCGACGGCGGAGGCGGAGTCGGTCTCGATCCATTGGGCGGCGACCTGGGAGATGAGGTCGTGCCACATGAGGGGGTTGCCGGTCTCGGTGTCGGCGAGCTCAAGGAGCTTGGCGCCGGCGGTGGCGGGGTCGGTCTGGGCCCAGGCGCGGAAGAAGGGGCCGTAGAGCTGGCGGGAGGTGGTCTCGGGGAGGGATTCGCGGAGGGCGAGGATGACGGCGTCGCGGTCGCATTGGAGAAGGGCGAGCACGAGTTGGTCGCGGCCTTCCTGCTGGAGGTCGTGGGCGGGGCCGAGGGTGCCGAACCATTGGGCGACGGCGACGAGGTCGCGGGTGGTCCAGCTGTAGAGGAGGGCCTGGCGGATCTCGGCGCGGAGTTCGGCGGATTCGAGGGTGTGGAGTTCGGCGAGGATGCCGGCCATGTCGGCGGAGTCGATGCGGTCGGCCCAGGCGCGGAGGAGGGCCTGGCGCCTGGCGGGATCGGTCTCGGCGAGGATGGACTGAAGGTTGTCGTCGGCGAGGCTGGTGGCGGGGCGGGCAGAGGCGGTGCTGGTCGTGGCCGGCGCGCGCGGGCTGCCGGTGTTGGCGGGGGCGCCGGAGGGTTGGCTGGTGAAGTGAACGATGGCGGCGGCGAGCAGGAGCGTGGCGGCGGCGGCGGCGAGCAGGGGTTTCCCGTTGGAGGTGGG
>JBDRJH010000105.1:0-2124 GCA_043815125.1 Verrucomicrobiota bacterium | reverse complement strand
TTACTCGTCCTGCAAGGTGCAGGTCAGGCCGCTTTCCTGCGTGACGCCGGCGGAGACGGCGTTAGTTTCGGTGATGCGCGGGTCGCCGGTTTCCGGCCACTCGATCAGGCCGACATCCCAGAGGTCGTTGTTGGCAAGCTTGCGCTGGGGCACTAAATCATCGTGCGCCTTGATGCCGTTAAGAAAGACGCGCACGCGGGCGTCGGTCGGATAAACGCCGTCGAAGTAGTGCACGAGAATGCGGAAGAGGCCCTTGACCGGCTTGACGATATTGATGTTTTCGGGGCCCACGTCGACGTCGCAGAGGCGGCGGATTTCTTCTTGTTGGGCTTCGTCGGTGACGCCCTGATCGGTGATGTACTGCTCGCAATCGCGGTTGGCCACGGCGGCGCAGAGGTCGGAGTATTTCTGGTGTTCGGCGCCGGTACACTCGCGCGGTTGGTGGGTCGTGTCGATGTCGAGCGTCGGGTCGTCGTCGCAGGCGCGCTGGTCATCCGCGGTGGCCGGATGGAGGCAGAATTGTTTGTCGGCGGGGTCCGAGTGCTTCACGCCCCAGTCGGGCACGCGGTTGTTCCAGTAACAGTCGCAGGGGGTGCTCCACAAGACGGCGCTGGCGGCCTGGGTGTTGATGAGGTGCAGGTCGAGGTCGGCGCGCGGGATGCTCCAGAGCAGCTCGATGTGCACCTTCTGGGAGGGCACGGCGTTGATCTTCAGGGCTGCCGGCTGGCACTTGCCGCCGCGGTTGCCCTGGTTGTCGAGCACTTCGAGGTAGAGCGTGTACTCGCCGACGAGGTCAATGTTGAAGGTCGGCTTGGCGCGGCGGCTTTCGTGGTTGCCGCCAATCGAATCGAAGCCGGCGTTCGATCCTTCGGGGATGGAGCGGGGCGCCGTTTCGTAATACCAGCGATAGGTAACGGGGTCGCCCTCGGGGTCCCAGCTTTCCGAGCCGTCGAGGTCCACGGAGACGGGTGCGCCAACGGTCCAGGGGTCGCCTTCCTGCGCGGGCGCGGTAAACTCGCCCTTCGAGACGCCGCTGATCTTCGGGACGGCGATCGGGCAGCCGCTTTCCACCGCCTTGCAATAGAGGGCGACTTCGGCCTGGGGCGTCTCGGGGTCGTCGCTTTCGATGGTCAGCGTGGCGGTGTATTCTTTTTTATCCTGGGGCACGCATTGCAGCGAGAGACGCGTTTCGTCGGCCGTGCCCGAGGCGTCGGAAGGTTGCAAGACGAAGTTCGTCGAGGACAACATGCGGAACACGTCGGCGTCGGCGGCTGCGATCTTGACGTTGCTCACGGTGAGCGGGCCGGTGCCGCGGTTGAGCACCAGGATATCGCGGCCGCCCGTGGTGTTCATGCCGACCTCGCCGAAGTCGAGCGCGAACGGTTTTTCGAGCACCTTCTTAGCCTTGGCGTCTTGCAGTTCGAGATCGGGCTTGGCGCCTTCGCCGCGCACCTCGACGCGCTGCTGGCCGTTCTTGGCGTTGGAGTTGATGACCAGGGTGACGGAGTAATCGTGCACGATGCGTTCGTCGCCGCGCGTGGGGGAGAAAGACAGCTTCATCTTGCCGACCTTGTTCTTGCCCGACTTGACGTACTTGTCGGGCCGGGAAACGACGGCGAAGTCGCCGGCGTCGTCGCCCTCAAAGGTGGCGCTCGAGATGTCCAGCTCGCTCGAGCTGGGCACGGTGTTCTCGATGTCGATTTCCTTCTCCGCCGTGGCGCCGACGTTGACCGGCCCGAAGTCCACCGGGCTTTTAACCTGGAGATCCGGCTGAATGCCGGTCAGGCCCTCGTCGCCGCAGGCCAGCAACGCCGCGCTCGCCGCCGCGGCGGCGCAGCACAGCGCGAACAGCATCGTTCGTTTGTTTGTCGTCTTCATCATTTTGCCTTTACCTCTTGCCGCCGTGGAGCAAGCTCGCACACGTTTTTTGCAAGACGGTTAAGTGTAGCAAAAGTTCGCCGCCGGCCGCAAGTAATACGGGTGCGGGGCGAGTTTTTTCTCTTCACGACGGGGCGGTGTTTCGCGATAAGATGAAAAACCACGGAACGACGCCCGACACAGGAGGAAGAAAACAATGGCCGAGACAACCGCGACACATCCTGTTTTATCGCAACTGCCGCCCGC
>JBDRJH010000104.1:0-35511 GCA_043815125.1 Verrucomicrobiota bacterium | reverse complement strand
CTTCAACAGCCCGGTAATCTGGCCGGCCTGATCGGCAAAGTCTCGCAAATCGCCCTGCACCGCCGATTGATTGTAGCGGAAGTCTGGCCAGTCCGATTGCTGCCAATTGAAACGCATGAAACGAACCATTGCCTTAATCGGCTCACGATAAAGCTAAATAGTGAGCCGATTAATGGCCGTAATCGGCTCATAGCGGGTGATCAAGAGGGACGGTGTGAGCACGCGTAACACGGCTCTGCGTGATCGTGGCCGTGGTATGCGTCTTCTTGTCTAAGCGCCACTACACGCGAGTTGGCGGCGGGATTTATCAGGCGAGGATCCGCCGCAGGCTGTCCAGATCCATGACGGTCGCGAGGCTCTCCTCTTGGACGACGGCGGCGGCGAGGGCGGCTTTTTCGCGCTGCAGGAGACGGATCTTTTCCTCCACCGTGTTCGCCGCGATCAGGCGGTAGGCGATGACCGGCTTGGTCTGGCCGATGCGGTGGATGCGGTCGATCGCCTGCGCCTCGGCCGCGGGGTTCCACCAGGGATCAAAGAGAATCGCATAACTCGCGGCCGTGAGATTGAGGCCGAAACCGGCTGCCTTCAGCGACAACAAAAACACCGTCTTCGTCGGGTCGGTCTGGAATGTATTCACCAACTCATGACGGTTCTCGGTCGAGCCCGTGAGCATCAGGTGGCCGATGCCGTCGGCGTCCAAGCGGTCGCGCACGAGCTCCAGCATTTGCACGAATTGGCTGAACACCAGGACCTGGTGCCCCTCCTCGGCGAGTTCCTCGATGCGCTCCATCAGGGCCTCCAACTTGGCGCTGGGTGATGCGGCGTGGGCCGGGTCGATTAACGCCGGATGGCAGCAGATCTGGCGCAGCCGCAGCAGGCTGGCCAGCACGTGGAATCGCACCGCGTCGAGCGCGCTCTTGGTCTCCACGCCAAGCAGGTGGGCGCGGGCGCGTTTGAGTTCGGCATTGTAGAGGCGGCGTTGCGCGGGCTCGAGCTCGACCACGATCTCGTCCTCGGTGCGCGGCGGCAGGTCGGGCGCGGCCTGAGCCTTGGTGCGGCGCAGCAAGAAGTGACGCACCCGGCGATGCAGCCGGGCGAGCGCCGCCGGATCGGCCTCGTTGTATTGACGGCGAAAACCCGCCTGGTCGCCGAGCAGTCCGGGCTGCGCAAAGGCGAACAGACTCCAGAGGTCGGCGAGGCGGTTTTCGATCGGCGTGCCGGTCAGGATCACGCGGTTTTTGGCGCGCAGCGAACGCGCCGCCACGGCCACCTGGCTGCCGGGGGTCTTGATGAACTGACCTTCGTCGAGCACGACCGCGTCCCAACCCGCCGCGCGAAACGCCGCCGCGTGCAGGCGCAGTTGCGTGTAGTTGGCGACGAGCAGATGCGGTCCGGCGTGCGCGGCCGGCTTGTTGAGCATCGCCGGTCCGGTGAAGGCGGTGATGCCGAGGTCGGGCGCAAAACGCTCGGTCTCCACCAGCCAGCCGTGAGTCACGCTCTTCGGGCAGACCACCAACGCGCGAAATGGCGTCGCGTCCGCCCCTCCCGCCGTGCGCGGCAAGCCCGCCAGATGCAACAGCCACGCGAGCGTCTGCACGGTTTTGCCCAGGCCCATGTCGTCGGCGAGCACGCCGCCGAAACCCTGCGCGG
This sequence comes from Verrucomicrobiota bacterium, assembly GCA_043815125.1. GTDB lineage: Bacteria > Verrucomicrobiota > Verrucomicrobiia > Opitutales > Opitutaceae > JAUWBF01. Next base: position 33,861 of record JBDRJH010000104.1, on the reverse strand, counting down.
ACAGGTGCGCGAGAAACTGAAAGCCCTCGGCCTGATACGGGCGCAGCGTCGCGCGCAGTCCCGCCGGCAGCATCGCCGGCGGCAGCGCGGCGATGCGCGCGGCGCGGTCCTGCAACGTGAAGGCGAGCAGCGCGTCGCGCTCGGTCAGCGCCTCGGCCTCGAGCGCGAGTTGCAACACATGCAGGCGGTGCCGCGCGGGACGTCCGCCTGCGAGCACCTCGTCCGCGGCGAGGCCGAGCCGGTCGAGCGTGGCCGCGGTCGCGTCGTCGATGGTGCCGGCGGTCTCGACGCGCCGCCAACCGTGGCGCGGCAGGTTGACCCACTTGCCGCGCGCCTTGAGCAACAACGCGACCTCCTCGGGACTGAGGCTGGTGTCCTCGGCTTTGAGACCGATGGTGAGGTCAAACCAGTCCTGCTCTGAGCCCGGCACCGCGTTGATCGAGAGATCGGCGTGGACGCGCAACGGAGCGCCGAACAGCGACGCGAGCTCCGGCGACACGTCGATGTCCAGGTCCTCGGGCAGCGCGGCGTGCCACGCCAAAAAATCGTCGGGAAAACCATTCGTCACCGGCCGCGTCCAGGCCTCGGCCCAGCCGTCCCAGACCAGGCGCATCCCGCCGAACGCGGCGCTGGCGGCGCGCGCCTTGGAGAGGTCGAATTCCAACACCGGTTCGCCGACCACGCGCGGCGGCGGCGTGCCGTTTTTCGCCCAAGTCCAGCCTTCGTTGCCGGCCCAGTGTTGTTCACACGGCGGCTGCGCGGCGTGCGCGCCGAGCTGCGCGTGGAAGTCGCGCTCCGCGCCGTCGAAGGCGGGCGTGAGCCAGCACTTGAGGCGCGGGCGGAGCGTCACGACCTTGACCTCGGCCGCGAGTCCGGTGGGCAGGCGCAGGCCCGCGGCGCGCAGGCGGGGCAGCAGGCGGGCGTCTTGCAACGCGGCCACCGGCAGGCGCGCCGAGGGTGCCGGCGGCGGTCCGCGCCAGAGGCGCCGTTCAAACCAATATAGCGGCTCGGGTCGCGACGCCACCGGCACGGCGGAGTCGGCGACGCGGCCGTCGGGCGCGATCAACCGCACGATGAGTTGACCGGCGTCGTCCGGCGAGGCGACGGCCTCCGGCACGAGCGGCTCGGGTTCGATGCGCAGCGGTTCGCCATCCGGCAAAACCAAGGCGGGACGCGCGGCCTGCGTGCGCAGCAATCCCCCCACGGCGTCGTCGGGCAGCGGCCGCCGCACGGACAATCCGGTCAACGACAGCCGGCACTCCGCGGCGAGCGCGGCGGCGAGCGCGGCCTCGGCCGGCGGCAGAACCTCGAAGTCGGCGGGCCGCAGCGTGGCGAGGTCCGACAGCCAACGTTGCGCCGGGGCCTTCCAGGGTTTGTCCGCCGTGGCGCGCGTTTCGATCCACCAGCCGCCGGTGGTTTCGAGTCGCACGCGCAGGCCGGCCAGCGAGGCCAGCGGTCCGGGCGCGCCGGCCAGGGCCTGCTCCTCGGTGGAGGGCAACGCACGCAGCCAGCCGGCGAGTTCGTTTTCCAAGGCGCGCTCGACGGCGGAGGGAACGTGGGTCGTCGGGACTTCGTCGGGATTCTTGCCGTCGCGCGCGCCGGACTTGACGGCGGCGATCCACGCGAGGCTGGCGGCGTAGGCGTGTTTGCATTGCACGCCGACGGGACACGAACAGCGCGAGGTCCATTCGCCGCGCGTGAGGAACAGCGTGAGTTCGTAGCGCTCGGTGCCGTCGACCTCGGCCTTCACGAGATGGTCGGCGGCGGACCACACGGCGGAGACGGCGCCGTGTTGATAATAATCGCGTCCGCGCTGACGCGTGCCGGCGTCGTAGTCGTCGAGGCTGCCGTGCAGCGCGACGAGCGCCTCGGGGGTGCGCACACTACGCAGTGCGGGTTGGCGGTTGCGTGGCGGCATCGCGGGCGGGGAATCGGCCGGGGGCGGCCGACGCTACAGGGCTCAGTAAACGGTCTCGTCGAGCAGGGCGAAGAGCTCGGCCTCGGTGACGCGGCGCTGGGCCATCGAGTCGCGTTCGCGCAGGGTGAAGGTGTCGCCCTCCTTCTCGATGGTGTCGAAGTCGATGGTCACGCAGTAGGGTGTGCCGATCTCGTCCTGGCGGCGGTAGCGTTTGCCGATGTTGCCGACCTCGTCGTAGAAGACGGCGTAGCGGCGCTGGAGTTTTTTGTGCAGGGCCTTGGCGCGGTCGACGAGGGCGTCCTTGTTTTTGAGCAGCGGGAAGACGGCGACCTTGACCGGCGCGATGCGCGGGCTGAGGCGGAGCACGGTGCGGATCTCGGTGTTGCCCTTCTCGTCGGTGACGGGCTCCTCGGCGTAGGCGGCGGTGAGCACGGCGAGGAAGATGCGGTCGAGGCCGACGGCGGGCTCGATGACGTGGGGGACAAATTTCTTCTTGGAGGCCTCGTCGAAGATCGCCTGCGGCACGCCGCTGGCCTGCTCATGCTGGCCGAGGTCGTAGTTGCCGCGGGCGGCGATGCCCCAGAGTTCCTGCACGCCGAAGGGGAACTTGAACATGATGTCCGTGGTGCCCTTGGAGTAGAACGCGAGCTTCTCCTTGAGGTGGTCGTATTCGCTGAGGTGCGTATCCGGAAGTCCGATACTGCGGAGCCAGTCGGTGCACCAGTCGATCCAGAAGCGGTGCCACTTGGCCCAGTCGTCGTCCTCGTGGATGAAGAATTCCATCTCCATCTGCTCGAACTCGCGGGAGCGGAAGATGAAGTTGCGCGGGGTGATCTCGTTGCGGAACGACTTGCCGGTTTGGGCGATGCCGAAGGGGAGTTTCACGCGGCCGGTGTCGACGACGTTCTTGAAGTCGACGAACATGCCCTGGGCGGTCTCGGGGCGGAGGTAGGCGACGGACGAGGCATCGCGCATGGCGCCGACGTTGGTCTCGAACATCATGTTGAACGCGCGCGGCGGGGTCAGCGAGCCGGGCTCGCCGGTGGCGGGCGAGGGGATGAGCGGGATTTCCTCGGCGGTGGCCTCGGTCATGTCTTTGGCGACGACGGGGGCGAGGGCGCCTTGCAGGGCTTTCTTGCGCTTGAAGGATTCGGCGGCGGCCTGGAGTGCGCCGGCGGTGTCCTCGGATTCGAGGGCGGAGACGTAGCCGTGAATGGTGCCGTCGATGCTGACGGGCGAGAAAAAGAGCTGGTCGGCGCGGTAGCGTTGTTTGCTGACCTTGCAGTCGACGAGCGGGTCGGTGAAGCCCTCGACGTGGCCGGAGGCCTGCCAGACCTTGGGGTGCATGATGATGGAGGTCTCGATGCCGACGATGTCGTCGCGGCGGCGGACCATGTCGTTCCACCAGCAGTCGCGGATGTTCTTTTTGAGTTCCACGCCCATGGGGCCGTAGTCGAAGAAGCCGTTGAGTCCGCCGTAGATTTCGGACGACGGGAAAACGAAGCCGCGGCGCTTCGCGAGCGAGACGATGGCTTCCATGAGGTTTTCGGGCTGGGCGGTCGGCGTGGACATAAGGGGCAACGCTTAGGCCACGCGGGCGCGGCGGTCAATGGCGCGGTTGGGGGCGGGGCGGGGTGGCGAACGGGGGGCGGTTGGCGGATGTGGCTTGCGGGCGGGTGGGGTTGGCGTTGCATCCGGCGGCATGGATGAATCGCCCGCTGTCACCGAAACGTTACTCTCGCCGCTCGAAGGCCGCGTGTTGGGCTGCCTGATCGAGAAGGAGTTTTCCACTCCCGACATCTATCCGCTGACGCTCAACGCGTTGATCAATGCGTGCAACCAGCGCAGCAACCGTTCGCCGGTGATGGAGGTCGGGGCGGACGAGGTCTCCGCGGCTCTCGAAGGGCTGCGGTTGAAACGTCTCGCCTCGCTGTTTTCCGGGGCGGATGCGCGGGTGCCGAAGTTCAGGCAGACGCTGGACAATGTGCTGCCGGTGGACGCGGCCACGCGGGCGTTGTTGGGCGAGTTGTTGTTGCGCGGTCCGCAGACGGCGGCGGCGTTGCGGGGCAATGCGGAGCGGCTTTGCGCGATGCCGCCGGTGGCCGAGGTGGAGGCGGCGCTGGACGAATTGGCGGCGCGTCCGGAGGGGAACTGGGCGCGCAAGCTGCCGCGGCAGCCGGGACAAAAGGAGGCGCGTTGGGCGCAGCTTTTGACCGGTGAGCCGGCGGAGTCGGCGGCCGGTGGTGGCGAGCGTGAGCCGCTCAAGGTCGCGATGACGTTGCCGCCCGAGGCGGAGCAGCGGATCGCGGCGCTGGAGGCTGAGGTCGCGCGGCTGGGCGCGGCGCTGGCGCGGTTGCAGGCGGCGCTGGGCGAGGAGTGACGTGTGTGGCCCGGCGAGGGCGGCTCAGTCGGTGGCGATCGAGCGGGCGCAGATCCGGAGCTGCTCGCGGTAGTGTTCGCCGGGGACTTTTTCCACGGCCAGCTCCAGCGCGATGCGGGCGCGGAGGCGAGCGGCGTCGCGCAGGTCGTCACGATCCAGCGCGGCGAGGGCGCGGAGGGTCTTTTGCAGTCGCATGGCCACCTCCAGCATGGCGGCACCACTGCGTGCGGTCGCCATGAAGGCATCGTCGAGCAGGTCGTCCACCGAGAGCGCCGGCACGCGCACCCGGGGGAACTCCGGCTCGCGCGCGTCGGCCTCCGGGCGGGTCCGCGTCCAGCGGGTGAGCAGGCGCAGCTGCACGCCGAGCACGCGGACCGCCGTTCCGGGGTCGTTGACGGCGGGGGACAGCGCGCGGTCGGAGATTTCCGAGAGGACAATGAGGGCGAAGCGCGGGTCCACGCTCAGGTCGCGCGAGTGGGCGATGGTGAAGGCCCGGCGGATGGCGGCGCGGTCCTCGTCTCTGAGCTGCCGGTCGCCGGTCAGGACGGCGAGCGGGGAGACGCCGTCGGCTAAGCAGCCGGGTCGCACCCGGAGCCAGATGTCGGCGTCGAGCCGTTTGCAAACCTCGCCGAGCGCGGCCATGTCGACGTGGCAGACGTATCCGATTTCCGGTGACGTGATGACGTGCCCGGCGGGCGGGGCGTCCGCCGGGCCGTATTCGCGTCCGCCGAGTCCGCCGACCGCGGACACCGAGGAAAAGACGCCCAGGGCGGCGGCCTCGGCGCGGTCGATGGTGTCGTCGAGCCCGCCGAGGTTGGAGACCAGCGCGACCCAGCGCAGGAACGACATGAGCACGAAGCCGACCGCGATGACGAATCCGGCGAACAGCCCGAAGCGTCCCAGCGGGCCGTAGGTCAGCGCGCTGAGGGCCACCAGCGCGACGACCGCGTAGATGAAGGCGCCGATAAAACTGGCCAGGGCGGTCTGCGCGGTGGTGTCGGCCATGACCAGTTCGCGTGCCCGCGGCGTGCTGGTGCTGGACACGGTGGCGAAGGTGGCCACGAGGGCGGAGACCGCGAAGGTGGCCACGGTGAGCATGGATGAGGCGAGGATGGCGAAGAGGTTGTTGAGCGTGGCGCGCTCGATGTCCACGGGCCAGTTGTCCCCGCTGAGGACGTATTGCAGGCCGTAGGCGAGGCTGACCCACGTGCAGGCGCCGAGGCTGAGCAGCGTGGGGCGCAGCCACAGTTTTTTGCGCAGTTGGCTGGCGAGGAAGCTTAGCTTGGTCATGCCGGGGTCCTACGGACGTAGTGATCAAAGGCAATCCCGGGCGGGCCAAGCCGGCGCAGCCCGCCGCAGCGGGACAATTGAAAATAGTGGCGGAAGGTTTTGCAGTTGGCCGGCCGTATGCTTAACTCCGGGCATGGCTACCACAGACAATGTGTTGGTCTCGCTCAGCGGGTTGACGCTGCCGTCCGATCTGCCGTGGCGAGTGAACTTTGTTCAGATGGTCGACGGTTATTTGGAGAAGCTCCACGCGGAGCACTCGTTTCGACCGCCACGGTTTTTCGGCTATTATTTCAAGGGGGGCGACGCCATCGCGATGACCGGTTGCTGGACGGTGATGCTGGATGCCTGCGAGGAGTTGGACGCGCTGCGCGAGTCCGTCGAGGAGATGAGCCTGGGGCAGTTCAGCATCGCGGGTCCCGAGGACAACGAGCCGGACTTCATGCTGATCCATGATCGCTACGACGGTTCGTGCTGGTTGTGGCGGTTTGGCTACGGTCAGAACTTTGTCTCCGCGACCGAGGCGATGCAGGGCGGGGTGCCGGACGAGGATTGAGCCCGGCCCGGATCGTTTTCTCTCCCTCCTCATCCTTCTCTCTCTCCTCTTTATCTTCCCCGTTTCGAACCTCAGGGGGTTACGCGGATGGACAGATAAGGGGGAAAGAGCAGGGATTGGGCGAAGGGGGTGAAGCCTCGGGCTTGCCTGCGTGAGGCGCTCGGCTTGACTGCGCGTCATGGAACTGACGCTTGTTGTGCTCGCCGCCGGCATGGGGTCCCGCTACGGCGGGCTCAAGCAGCTCGACCCGGTGGGACCGTCGGGTGAGACGATCCTGGACTACGCGGTGTTTGACGCGATCCGGGCGGGGTTTTCGCGGGTGGTGTTTGTGATCCGGCGGGACTTTGAGTCGGAGTTCAAGGCCCGGGTGGGCGCGCGTTACGCGGGCCGGATCGCGGTCGACTACGTCTTTCAATCGCTGGATCGTTTGCCCGCGGGATTCGCGGTCCCCGCGGCGCGCGAGAAACCCTGGGGCACGGGTCATGCGGTGTGGTGCGCCCGGGAGGCGGTCGACGGGCCGTTCGCGGTGATCGGCGCGGATGATTTTTTTGGACGCGACGCGTTTGTGCGACTGGCGGCGTTTTTGCGGCCGGTGGTGGTCAATGACGAGGCGCCGCCGGCGTTCGCGATGGTCGGCTACCGGCTGGGCAACACCTTGTCGGAAAACGGCGCGGTGTCGCGCGGGGTCTGCGCGGTCGACGCGCGCGGGTTCCTGACGGAGGTGGTCGAGCACACCGGCATCCGGCCCGACGAGGTGGGGGCGGGCAAAAAATACTCCGGCGAGGAGGTGGTTTCGATGAATTGCTGGGCGTTCACGCCGGCGTTGTTCACGGCGTTGGACGAGCAGTTCGCGGCGTTCCTGGAGTCGCGGGGCGGCGAGCTCAAGTCGGAGTTTTATCTGCCGGCGGCGGTCTCCGAGCAGGTGGCGGCCGGCCTGGTGACGGTCGAGGTGCGGCCGACGTCGGCGAGCTGGTTTGGCGTGACGTATCGCGAGGACGGGCCGCGGGTGCGGGCGGCGCTGGCGGCGCTCGTGGAGGCCGGCGAGTATCCGGAACGGTTGTTTTAACCCCGCGACCCGTATCGACCATGCCGCCGCTGACCCATCCCTTGCGCAAGACCGCGCTGCTCGTGGCGGGCGTCTACCTGGCGCTGGGCACGATCTGGGTGTTGGCGACCAACGCGGCGGTGGCGGGGTTGACCGAGCAGGTGCCGGTGGCGCGCGTGGCGCTGCACAATTACAAGGAGGCGTTCTTTGTGGTGCTGACCGCGGTGGGCCTCTACTTCGCGCTGGCCTGGCTGCTGGAGCGCCAGCGACGGCTGGAGCGGGAGAAGCGCAACATCGAGGAGATGTTGCAGGTGGCCCAGCGGCTGGAGGCGCTGGGGACGTTGTCGGCGGTGGTGGTGCATGATTTCAACAACGTGCTGGCGATCATCAAGGGCGTGACCGCGCTGGCCGAGGTGCAGAGGCTCGACCCCGAGAAGGTGGCCGCGCGCCTGCAGGAGATCGAGGCGGCCACGGTGCGGGCGACGGGCATCGTGCAGGAGCTGGCGATGTTCATGCGGGACGCTTCGCCGCAGCGCGAACCGCTCGACCTGGGCGGTCTGTTGCGGGAATTCGAGCCGATGGGCCGCCGGGTGTTGGGCAAGGGCGTGGCCTGGCAGCTCGACATCGAGGAGTCTTTGCCGCCGGTGGTGGCCTCGCGTTCACAGGTGGACCAGGTGCTGCTCAACCTCGTGATCAATGCCCGCGACGCCATGGCGAACCGCGCCAACCGGCGGCTGCGCGTGGAGGTGGCCGGGCGCCGCCTGCGCAGGCACCGTTCGTTGCTGCATCGCGAGCCGGTGTCGGGGCGGTTTGTCGTCGTGGCGGTGCGCGACAGCGGCTGCGGGGTGGCCGAGGCGGACCTGGTGCGGATCTTCGACGCTTTCTACACGACCAAGCCGGCCGGGCAGGGCACGGGCCTGGGGCTGGCCTCGGCGTTTCGGGTGATGCAACAACACGGCGGCTGGATCGAGGTGGATTCCAAGCCGGGGCGCGGCACGACGTTCACGTTGTTTTTCCCGGCCGGCGGGGAGTGAGCGGCCGGTGGGCGTTCAGGCCAGCGCCTCGCGCACCAGCCCGGCGATGGCCGGGGGGAGATCGAGCCCGAGGGCGGCCTGCTGCGCGCCGGGGCTGAGCTTGCGCCAGGTCTTTTTGAGGATGTCGACGAACTTCTCGCGCGGGTAGTCGGCGTGCTGGGCGGCGAAGCCGGCGATCTCGTTTTCGAGGAACACCAGCACGGCGGCGTCTTCGAGCGCCTGGGTGCCGGGGTTGGTCTTGAGACCGGTCTTGGAGACCCAGGTGCGGACCTCGTCGGCCTCGGCTGCCGCGACGCCGGCCTGAAGCAGCAGCTCGCGGGCGCGGTCGGCCTGCTTGACGTAGAGCGAGCGGCGCCAGTTGAGGTAGCCGACCTTGCCCTCGGGGAAGGTGGCGCGCGGAGTCAGCCAGCGTTCGAGGTGCTGGCAACGGGCGGCAAGGCGCAGCGCCGGCGAGGCGTCGGGCACGAGCCGGGCGACCCAGGTCTCGACGCGGTCGGCGTAGACCAATTCGGCGGGACGGCCGTCGGCGGCGGGCGTGGGGTCGGCCGCGTGCGCGGCGTCGATGAGGAGGCGGGCTTGGGCGTGGGCGGAGTCGGCGGACATGGCGACGGGGAAACTAAGTGGTCGAAACCGGTGGCGGCGAGTCCGGGTTTGGCGGGGCAAAGTCCGGCCTTGCGCGGGCGGGGGGCGAGGCCATGCACTGGTTGGTCATGAAAGTCACCTTCACGCCCAAGGAATACGCCAAGCTGCTCGAACTGGTCTGGATGGGCATGCAGATCGCCATGGGCCGCCAGGGACCGGACAAGTCCTCGGCCAAGCGCTACGCCGAGCTCGAGCAAATGCTCCTCGACCTGGCCACGCCGCTGGGTTGCGCCGACATGGTGACGGTGGGCGCGGACGGCCGGCTGATTCCCTCGGAGAAACTCGAGAACGACGACCGCCTGCGCAAGGCCCTCGGCGACTACGACAACGACACCTTCTGGCACGAGCTGGTCAACCGCATGGCCGACCGCGATCTGGCCGCCGAGCAGGCGCGCCACCATGTCGGCGGCACGGGCGGCCCGCCCATCAACGCCGACTCGCGGCTCAAGGAGATCGAGGACGGCTACTGGGACGAATTTGAAAAAAACGACCTCGCCAACCTGATCCTGCTGCGCGGCGGCCGGGGGTAATCCCAGTCGCGTCCGCGCCCGCTCTCGCCGTCGGGCGCGTCCGGCGGTTCAGAAGCCGCCGTTGCTCGCCTCGGGGATGACGCCGGTGACCTTGACCTCGATGGTGCCGACCTCGGCGATGCCGAGGTTTTGTTTAAAAATGTCGGCGACCTCCTCGGTCAGGTAGCCCTGGATCGCGTCGAGCTTGGCGTTGGGACGGATCTTGAGGCGGATGACGGTGTTGAACTTGCCGCCCTTGCGCACGACCTCGGCGCGGGCCGAGGCGACCCCGCCCAGCTGTTGGCAGCAGGCCTCGATCAGGCGGTGCAGGGCATGGCGGGAGATCTGCAGGCGGCCGCCCTCCGACTTGCTCAGGGTCAGGGTGCGCGGCTCGCGCAGAAACAACAGGAGCACCAGCACGGCGACGCCGCCCCAGACGATGAGGGCCTGCACCGGGGAGGCGAAAATGAAGTCGTTGATGGATCGCAGCACGGGAAAAGAAAAGCGGACGGAGGGGACGCGCGCGGCGTCAATCCATGGCGGTCGGGTCCGACCAGGTATCGCCGGACTTGTCGCCGCTCTCGGCGCCCTCGGGCAGGCGCACGCCCTCGATGATGACGTCGACCTTGGCGACGTTTTTGCCGGTCATGGCCATGACCTGCTTGCGCACCGAGACCTGCACCTCATAGGCGGTGCGGCCGATCTCGGAGCCGTAGGAGACGATCAGGCGCACCTCGATGACGTAGGCGTCGTCGTCGTTTTCGGAGACGCGCACGCCGCGGTGGTCGGACTCGCGCTTGGCGAAGATCTCGCTGATGCCGTCGACGATGCCGCCGCCGACGCCGGCCACGCCGTCGACCTGCAGGGAGGCGAGGCGCACGATGCTGGCGACCACGTTGTGGTTGATCTTGATGTCGCCGAAGTCGGGCTGGTCTTCGCCGGGAACGGGAGGGTTGGTAAAGTCGGGCGATTGCATGGTTTGCGCGTCTGTCGGGTCACTTAAGTTCCGCGGGGCGGGGCTGGCAAGTCCCGCGGGCGTCAAAATGGGTATAAAAAACCCCGCCCGGGGCGCGGGCGGGGTTGAAGGGGGAGGCGGAGCGGAGGCCGTGTTCCCGGCTCAGGAGGTGAACAGGTCGCTCGGGGTGCGGGCGAAGAACTCCTCCATGTAGGCGGTGGTGGCCTTGCCTTCCATGAAGGTGGGGTCGCTCATGATCGCCTTTTGCAGGGGGATGGTGGTCTTGACGCCGCCGATCAGGTATTCGCTGAGGGCGCGGTAGGCGCGCTCGAGGGCGATCTTGCGGGTCGAGCCGTAGCAGATGAGCTTGCCGATCATCGAGTCGTAGTAGGGCGGGATGGTGTAGCCCGAATACGCGTGCGAGTCGACGCGCACGCCGTGGCCGCCCGGGGCGTAGTAGAGCCCGATGGTGCCGGGGGACGGGATGAAGTTGCGCGCCGGGTCCTCGGCGTTGATGCGGCACTCGATGGCGTGCTTGGTGAACGTGATGTCGCCCTGGTCGAACTCGAGGTGCTCGCCGTTGGCGATCTTGATCTGCTGCTTGATCAGGTCGATGCCGGTGACCTCCTCGGTGACGGGGTGCTCCACCTGGATGCGGGTGTTCATCTCGATGAAGTAGAAGTTACCCTTGGCGTCCACGAGGTATTCGATGGTGCCGGCACCCTCGTAGTTGCAGGCCTCGGCGGCCTTGACGGAGGCCTTGCCCATGCGCTTGCGCAGGTCGGGCGTGAGGAAGGGGGAGGGGGACTCCTCGATGAGCTTCTGGTGGCGGCGCTGCACGGAGCAGTCGCGCTCGCCGAGGTGGACGACCTTGCCGTGGGAGTCGGCGAGGATCTGGAACTCGATGTGGCGGGGCTTCTCGATGTATTTCTCGATGTAGACCGAGCCGTTGCCGAAGGCCTTCTCGGCCTCGTTGCGGGCGACGTGGAATTCCTTGGCGAAGGAGATGTCGTTGTGGGCGATGCGCATGCCGCGACCGCCGCCGCCGGCGACGGCCTTGATGATGACCGGGTAGCCGATCTTGCGGGCGAGCTTCACGGCCTCGGCCTCCTTCTCGACGGGTCCGTCGGAGCCGGGCACGGTGGGCACGCCGGCCTTCTTGACGGTGTCCTTGGCGACGGCCTTGTCGCCCATCATGCGGATGGACTCGGCCTTGGGGCCGATGAACTTGATGTTACACGACTCGCACTGCTCGGCGAACTTGGCGTTCTCGGAGAGGAAACCGTAGCCGGGGTGGATGGCGTCGACGTCGGCCAGTTCGGCGGCGGCGATGATGCGGTCGGCCCGCAGATAGCTTTCGGAACTCTTGGCGGGACCGATGCAGATGGCCTCGTCGGCGAGCTGCACGTGGAGCGACTGGGCGTCGGCCTCGGAGTAGACCGCGAGGGACTTGACGCCGAGTTCGCGGCAGGCGCGCACGATGCGGAGCGCGATTTCACCGCGGTTGGCGATGAGGATCTTTTGAATCATAAAGACGAAGAAAACCACTTGGTCACCCGGGCCGGCCACCCGGCGGGTGACGTCGGCGGGCAATCGGTCGGGTGGTCAGTGGTTTAAGGGCTGGGTGAGGGGTGGATCAGGCGGTTTTGACCTTAAAAAGGCGCTGGCCGTATTCGATGGGGGCGCCGTTTTCCACGAGGACCTCGACGATGGTGCCCTTGGTCTCGGCCTGGATCTCGTTCATGATCTTCATGGCTTCGAGGATGCACACGACGGTGCTCTCGGTGACCTTGGAGCCGGGCTCGACGTAGGCTTTGCTCTCCGGCGAGGCGGATTTGTAGAAGGTGCCGACCATGGGTGACTTGATGTAAGTCACACCGGCCTCGTCGCCGGCAGGGGCGGCGGGGACGGTCGGGGCGACGGCCGCGGGGGCGGGAGCCGGGGCGGCGGGAGCGGCGGGCGCAAAGGGGGGCATGGAGCCGGAGCTGGTCGAAACGACCGGCAGGCCGTTGCCGGCCCGGCGGATCTTCAGTTTAAAGCCCTCTTCCTCGACCGCAAAATCGGTCAATTCGGAGCGCTTCATGAGATCGATGATCTGTTTGATTTGTTTTAGGTCCAAGGCAGTGGTCTTGGTTGAGTTGAGCGGGGCCCCCGAAGGGTCCGCAGGGAACAGGCGGATGAAAGGTTGCCGGGGCGGCATGGCAACTCCCGATTTTCTTCCAGATTGTGACGCAAAATTGGCCAAAACGTTCAATTTTGAGTGTCATTCGAGGGCAAATAACAGCGTTTTCAGTGGTGCCCGACGGCCTGACGCGGTGTGTGTCTCGATTTTCGAAATGGCAAATTTGGGCTGAAAATGAACGGATTTTGGCCCCAAAAAAGCCTCAGACCGGCCGTTTTGGGGCCGATTTGAGGCAGAAACCCCGGGTTTAATATTTTTTAAACAATCATGGCTTTCAGGTGACCAGGGTGTAGCTGAAGCGGTGTTTGCGGCCCTTGATTTTGTAGGCGTCGAGGGTGTCGGGGCCGCAGCTGGCGGTGCCGAGTCCGCGGTGAGCCGCGTCCAGGTAAACGATGGTCTCGGGGCGCGGGGCGAGGTCGGTGGTATGTTTGGCAGCGTAGAGGTCTTCGGCGGTGTGGTGTGACGCGTTGAACTCGAAGGTGGACGCGGCCTCGATGCGGAGGGGCGGGAGTTTGGATTTGGCCGGGGCGAGTTCGATCCAGCGAGTGTCGGTGTGGTGGCCGTGTTCCTGGGGCATGACGTAGTCGACGTATTCGCCGGTGACGGTGGTTTCATAGACACCGAGCAGGGTGGACGACTTGCGGTCGGCGTAGTTTTCCCAGGGGCCGCGGCCAAAGTAGGCAAGGCGTTCGTAGCCGGGGGCGAGGTCGAGGCGCACGCCGACGCGGGGCAGATCGACGAGGTCGGCGTCGGTGCCGAGGCGGATGTCGTTGTCGATGACGAGGCGGCCGTCGGGGTGGAGGGTGTGGCGCTGGGTGTGGGTGGCGTCGGTCCAGCGTTCGCGTCCGCTGGCGGCGTGCGCGAGGGTGACGGTGACGGAGCCGTCGGCGTTGGTCTTCCAGGTGAACTTGGTCGGGCGGTGGGCGAGGGGTTTGTCGATGAGGCCGAGTTTCTGCCACTTGCCGAGGGCTTTGGTGTCCTGACCGGTCCAGAGTTTGAGGCCGTCGTTGTCGGTGGCGCCGCGGTTGAGTTCGAGCAGGGGACCGCGGGTGAGGATTTCGTGTTGGCCGGAGCGCAGGGAGGCGAGGGTGCCGGTGGCGCGGTCGTAGGTGGCGGTGAGTTCGCCGGCGCGCAGGGCGACGCCGCCGGGGGTTTCGGTGGCGGTGACGGCGGGAGCGGATTGGAGATTTGAAATGTGAGATTTCAGCGGGGCGCCGCCGAGGGCGAGTTGGGCCCAGGCGACGTCGTGGCCTTGGTCGGCGTGGGCGGTGGCTTGTTTGGTGACGAACCAGATATTGAGGTGGAGTTCGCCGTCCTTGGGGCGGGTGCCGAGGGCGAGGGTGAGGTCTTTGGATTCGCCGGGGGCGAGCTTGAGCGCGGGCAGTTTGCCTTGGCGGACGAGTTCGCCGTCGTGGAGCAGTTCCCAGTGGCCGGCGAGGTGGCCGAGGCTGACGAAGTCGTGGTCGTTGGTGATGCGCACGCGGGCTTTTTTGGCATCGAGCAGTTCGATGCCGACGGGTTGGGCGAGGTGCTTGAATTCCCACATGGCGGGGTGGGGCTGGCGGTCGGCGGAGACGAGGCCGTCGCAGACGAAGTTGGCGTCGTTGGGGGTCTCGCCGAAGTCGCCGCCGTAAGCGAAGAACTCGCGGCCGTCGGCGGTTTTTTGGCGGATGCCGTGGTCGAGCCACTCCCAGATGAAGCCGCCCTGGATGCCGGGCTTGGTCTTGAAAATGTGGAAGTAGTCGTGGAGCGAGCCGTTGGAGTTGCCCATGGCGTGCGAGTATTCGCAGAGGATAACGGGGCGGGCCAGCGGGTGGAGCGGGTCGGTGAGCGCGGTGCGCGGGTTGTTGAGGTGCTCCTTGTAGATCGTGGGGCGGATGAGCGCCTGGAGGGTCGCGCCGGTGGGGTTGGCGGGGAGGTGCTTTTTGTAGTGCTTGGTGACGAGGTCGCTCCACTCGGTGAGTTCCTGGATGCTGGCATACATCGGGCAGATGACATCGGTGCCGAGGCTGTTGTGGGCCCAGGTGGTGGATGTCTGGCCCTTGGAAATGGCACCTTCGTAGTGCAGCGGGCGGGTGGGGTCGTATTCACGGACCCAGCCGGCGGCGGCGGCGTGGTTGGGGCCGTAGCCGGATTCGTTGCCGAGGGACCAGAAGATGATCGCGGGGTGGTTTTTGTCGCGCACCACCATGCGCATGACGCGGTCGAGCCAAGGCGTGGCGAAACGGGTGTCTTTGCAGAGGGTGTTGTGGAAGTCGTGCGATTCGATGTTGGCCTCGTCGATGACGTAGAGGCCGTGTTCGTCGCAGAGGTCGAGCCAGCGCGGGTCGTTGGGGTAGTGGGAGGTGCGGACGGCGTTGACGTTGAATTGCTTCATCAACGTGACGTCGCGGACCAGCGTCTCGTAGGGGACGGCCTTGCCGTGGTCGGGGTGGTGGTCGTGGCGGTTGACGCCCTTGATGAGCACGCGTTTGCCGTTGATGAGCAGGTCGCGGTCGCGGATCTCGACGCGGCGGAACCCGATGCGCGTGCTGGTGTGGCTGGAGCCGTCGGGGGTCTTGAGCGTGACGACGAGGGTGTAGAGGGCGGGGGTCTCGTGCGACCAGAGTTGCGGGCGCGGCACGGCGGCGGCCAGATCGATGCGCAAGTGATCGAGCTGGTTGCAGTTGCGCTTGGCGGGAACGTTGAGCGCGGCGGAGAGTGCTTTTTTGAATACGGGGCGTCCCTTGGGATCAAGGAGCCGGGCCTCGGCGGAGATGCCTTGAGGAATGGGACCGGCGCCGGTGATGCCGACGTGGACGGAGACCTCGAGCGTGGCGGAGCGGAGGTCGGCGGAGAGGGCGGGGCGCGCGTGGACGTCGCGGAGGAAGGTTTTCGGGGTGGCAAAAAGGAAGACCTCGCGGTGCAGGCCGGAGAGCCACCACTGGTCCTGATCTTCGATGAAGGTGGCGTCGGACCACTTGATCACGATGGCAATGAGTTCGTTTTCAACGTCGGGGCGGAGGGCGGCGGTGATGTCGAATTCGGCGGGCAGGCAGGAGTCTTTGGAGAGGCCGACGGCGATGCCGTTGACGTAAACGGCGAGCACGTTGGTGGCACCGCCGAAGTGGATCGCGATCCGTTGACCGGACCAGGCGGCCGGGACGGTGAACGTGCGGCGATAGACGCCGGTGGGGTTGTCGGTGGGGACGTGCGGCGGCAGGTGGGGCCACGGCATTTGCACGTTGGTGTAGTGGGGTTGGCCGTAGCCCTGGGTCTGCAGGTTGCCGGGGACGGTGATGACGCCCCATTCGGCGGATGCGGTGAAGGCGGAGCCTTCGGTGAATCGCAGGGCGTCCTCGGGCGAGGCCTCGCAGCGGAACTGCCATTCGCCATTCAGTGGGAGCACCCACGGGGATTTGTCGGGATTGCGGGTCAGCGCCTGCTTCGCGGTGGCGAAGTGCGTGAAGGTCGCGCGGGGCGGGAGCTTGTTGAGCGAGGTGAGCTCGGGGTTCTCCCAAGCGGTGACGAGGCCGGATTTCAACATGGTGATTGGAAGGAGTGAGGTGTGGGGCGTTGTAAAAGAGCGTTTATTAAAGCCGAACAAGCGGAGCGGTTACGACCGCACAAGATTGTATATATATGAGAGAATTGAGCGTTTAGAGATCTTTAATGGCAAAATATACAATTGATTGGCAGGCGCGTGGTGTTCGGTCGCCCGTCGGTCGATGCAAAATGCTACTGATGGCATTCACGAATGGCTGACCGTGTGCGGGCATTTGTGATGTTGGGTGCCGTTATCCGACGTTTGCCAGTCCCCGCCCCATTAACCCGTCCCCGATTGCAGAGTTATTCATGCGGTCCCGACATCCCTCCGCGCACCCCATCCTAAGTAAAGTCGTTTTCGTTTTGATGAAAAAAATCGTTTCCATCGCCTTTTGTCTGATTGCCGCCTCCCTGTCCGCTGCCGCCGACACGCCGTTGACGCTGAACTCCTCGCAGGTTGAGAAAAAAGCTTCGGCCGAGGTGGATTTTCGTTCCGCGGGTTCAGCCGGAGTGACGGTGCGCTTCGATGATCCGGGCTGGGATTCCGGCGTCCGCCTGCTGCCGCCCGAAGGTCGGGCCCATTGGGATCTTTCGTCCGGCAAACTGCTTGCCGTCGACGTTGAAAACCTCTCCCGCGACCGCCAGCTCCGGCTGACCATGCACATCTCCAGCGGCAGCAAGGAGGACAAGACCTTCTCCATGGTGAACACCGGCATCGGCCTCAACCCCGGCGAGAAGCGCACCATGAACCTGCTCATCCCGCACCGCTTCGTTTACGGCGCGCCCGACTCGATCCCCGGTCCCAAAATCATCGAGTCCGACAAGGTCAACTGGATCGAGATCTACATGCAGTGGCCCTTTGAGAAGACCGCCAAGGACCTCGCCGACTTCCGTCTCACCAATCTCCGCCTTGTCGACGCTCCCGACGCCCCGCACACCAAGCCCGGCGACGCCTACTTCCCCTTCATCGACAAATACGGCCAGTTCATGCACGCCGACTGGCCCGACAAGATCCGCTCCGACGCCGACCTGCGCCAGGCCCGCGCCCGGGAACTCGCCGAGCTCAACGCCTCGCGCGCCCCCGCCGCGTGGAATCGCTACGGCGGCTGGGCCGACGGTCCGCGTCTCAAGGCCACCGGCCACTTCCGCACCGAGAAGCACAACGGCAAGTGGTGGCTCGTCGACCCCGAGGGCCGGCTCTTCTTCTCGCACGGCATCGACGTGCTCTACACCCACACCGACTCCACCCGCACCCAGGACCACAAGCACTGGTTCGACTTCCCCATCGACTCCTGGACCGTGCAGCCCACCGACACCAATCTCGCCGTCAAATACGGCACCCGCGACTACGACGACGCCTTCTACGGCACCCTGCAAAAGCGCCTTCCCCACTGGGGCATGAACAGCATCAGCAACTGGGGCAACCACCGCCTCATCCTGCGCGGCGGCATCCCCTACACCCTCCAGCTCAGCGACTACAACGCCAAGCTCCCCGTCGTCCCCGGCAACCTCAAGTTCTACGACGTCTTCGACCCCGCCTACATCGAGGCGATGGAAAACCTCATCCCCAACGCCGCGCAGCGAAACCCCGCCGTCGAGAAATCCCTCACCGACCCCTATTGCATCGGCTACTTCGTCGACAACGAGCTCAACTACGGCAACCGCGGCCGCCAGATCTTCGGCGACTCCGTCATGAAGTCCCCCGCCCACCAGGCCGCCAAGCAGGAGTTCGCCCGGGACATGCGCGCCCAATACGGCTCCATTGAAAAACTCAACGCGTCATGGAAAACCAACTACGCCGACTGGGACGCCTTTCTCGCCGCCGACGCCGCCCCTTCCCGGGATGCCAAGGGCTACCGGGCCGACTCCGACGCCTTCTTCGCGAAGGCCGTCGATCAATACTTCCGCCTCTGTCGCGACGGCATCAAGAGTCGCGCCCCGCACCGCCTCTACCTCGGCAGCCGCTTCATCTCGACCGACGCCGTGCGCCCCGTGCTCTACAAGGCCAGCGAGAAATACTGCGACGTGCTCACGCTCAACGTCTATGCCCACAGCGTGGCCAACCTCGGGGCCGGCACCGATTTCCCCGACATGCCCGCCCTCATCGGCGAGTTCCACTTTGGCATCCTCGACCGCGGCATGTTCGCCCCCGGTCTCGCCCCCGTCGGCCACACCCAGGCGGAGCGCGCGCTCGCCTACACCCGCTTCCTCCAGGGCGCGCTGGTCCACCCCAACATCGTCGGCACGCACTGGTTCCAATTCCGCGACCAGCCGCTCACCGGCCGCTGGGATGGCGAGGGCTACCAGATCGGCTTCGTCGACGTCGCCGACACGCCCTACCGCGAGCTCACCGAGGCCGCTCGCGAGGTTGGCGAGCACATGTATCGCTATCGCGCCCGCGGTCTTCTCAAGAACGAGATGAACTGATCCGCCGCGCGCGCCTCCCTCCGCATCCATTTTCCCATCCCCCTGCATTGGCTTCCCGCCCCGACCCCATGAACACTTCAACCCCTCCCGGAAAACCCACCGGTCCCGAACCCGGCCGCCGGGCCCGCGGCCACCCACGCGGCTTCACCCTCATCGAGCTGCTCACCGTGATCGCCATCATCGGCATCCTCGCCGCCATCCTCGTCCCCGTGGTCGGCAAGGTGCGGCAGTCCGCGCGCACATCCGCCTGCGCCTCCAATCTGCGGCAGGTCGGAACCGCGATCCTTACCTACGCGGCCGACCACCAGAACTGGCTGCCCGGCGGCTACGAGAAATCCGGCCAGTGGAACCTCTACGGCCTGCAGCGCACCATCGGCCCGCGCGGCTGGCAGGAGGGCGGCAAACCCACCCAGGATCTCGCCGCGCAGCTCTTTCCCTACCTGAACCAATCCCTGCCGGTCGCCAATGGCGAACTGGCCCGGACCAAGACCCTGATCTGCCCGGGCAACGCGCTCTCCGTTGATACTTACGAGACAAACACCCCGATCTCCAGCTACTACGCCGGCATCAGCGTCACGTTGAACAACGGCTCCACCGCGCGGCCCTTCGGAAAGTCCAGCGGCACCCGCGCTCCCAAACTCACGGACATCGCCAACCTTGGCCAGGCCGTCGCGCTCTTCGACTACGACACCCTCCTGTTGGCCGACCTTGGCGAAACCGCCGTGTCCAACATCCCCGCCTCTCCCGCCGACGTCCACGGCACCACCCGCAACTACCTTTACCTCGACGGGCACGTGAAATCGATGCCCGAGGACTACCTGCCGCCACACTAAAACCCGACGCCTCCGCGGCCGCGTAACGGCGGCTTTTCCGACCATCCACCCAAACCCGTCCGGGCGTCCCTTCCACCGAAGGGGCCGCGCCCGGGAGAGCTCTGCTCGCGCCATTTTCCAACCGCACTTCACCACACGTCACCAAATCATGAATACCAAAGCCTACCCCCTGACCATGGCGGCCCTCACGGCCGGCCTGTTGTTTTCGCCCCTGTCGGCCGTCGCCGCCAGCGGCACCTGGACCAGCACCAACGGCGGCGACTGGTCCAACACCGCCAATTGGAGCAGCGCCACCGTCGCCAGCGGCGTCGACGCCGTCGGCACGTTCTCGGCCTCCGGCACCCAGCCCATCAATCTGGACACCGACATCTCCGTCGGCTCCCTGGCCTTCAGCACGGGAACCTACACCATCGCCTCCGGCAACGGCAGCGTGCTCACCCTGGCCACCTCCACCACCGTGGCACCCACCATCCTGGGCACCGCCACGATCTCCGCGGTGATCGACGGCACCCAGGGCTTCACCTACACCTCGGGCAACCGCAAGCTCACCTTATCCGGTGCCAACATCTACACCGGCGTCACCACCCTGACCAACGGCAACCTCACCGTCACCTCCAACGACGCGCTGGGCGCGAGCGGCGAGGGCAACGGCACCGTCGTCAGCCAGGCCAGCGGCCAGTTTCCCCAGTTCCACATCGCGAACAACGTGACCCTCGCCGAGGACCTCACGCTGCGGATGAACTGGTATAACGTCGCCAACAACGGCTCCGTCGTCGGCGGCAACCTCGTCTACAACGACAGCGGCGACAACGTCATCAACGGCACCATCACCCTCGACCGCGCCGCCGGCTCCAACGCCAACGTCGTCCACCTGATGGGCATCCAGACCGGCACCGGCAGCCTCACCCTCAACGGTGACATCAGTGGCAGCGCCAGCGGCGGCCAGGCGAGCGGCACCTACGCCGACCCCACCCGGCTCCAGTTCCGCACCACCACCGCGGCGGCCTACCTCAACGTCAACGGCAACATTTCCGACGGCACCGTGGGCACCGGCGGCCTGTCCGTTTATACCTCGGACAACAGCAGCGGCATCGTCCGCCTGACCGGCGCCAACACCTACAGCGGCTCCACCGTTCACCAGACCGGAACCTTGCTGATCAACAACACCGCCGGCTCCGGCACGGGCACCGGCTCGGTCTCGGTTTCCACCGGCGCGATCTTCGGCGGCAACGGCATCATCAAGCCCACCGGCGCCAACGGCGTCGTCTTCGCCAGCGGCGCGGTCGTCGCCCCCGGCGATCTCACCGAGGCCGGCTCGGCCATCGCGGCGGGCGAGGCGCTCACCTTCGACCTCTCCGAGACCACCGGCAATGTCGTGTTCTCCACCGGCGTCACCATGTCGTTTAACCTCAACGCCGCCGCCGAGACGCCCGACCTCGTCTCCGAAAGCCTCGCCTTCACCGGCCTCTCCACCGGCGTCGCCCAGGTCGAGTTCAACGACAACGTGCTCAACTTCTCGCTCACCGGCGGCCTGCTCGCCGATGGCCTCTACACCATCGCCTCCTTCGACGCCGCCAACGCCTACTCCGGCCAGGTTGTCATCGGCACCGGCCTCGAGGCCTACGATGTGAAGGAGTTGATCTTCAACGCCGGCAGCATCCAGCTCGCCATCGGCAACGTCATCCCCGAGCCGTCCGCCGCCGGCCTGCTCGCCGGCCTGGCCGTCCTCGGTCTCGGCCTGAGCCGTCGTCGTCGGGCGTGAGCTCCCGGCCCAGACCCGCGGTCAACGGAAAGTCCCGCCCCGACGGCGGGACTTTCCCGCGCACGCCCGATGTTGCCACCAGCCCCTGGGGAGGAGATACCCTTCGGGGCATGGCTGAGAAACGGGTTGTATTGCGCGACATCGCGGAGAAGGCGGGGGTTCACCTGACCACCGTCGCCCGCGCCATCAAGAATGACCCGCGGGTCAATCCCAGGACCCTTGAGCGCATCCAGACCATCGCCAAGCAGTTGGGTTACATGCCCGACCCGATGCTCGCCGCGCTCAGCACCTACCGCATCGCCACCCGTCCCACGCTCTATCACGGCACGGTCGCGTGGGTGACCGATTTCCCCGCGCGCGACGGCTGGAGAGTCGAGTCCTTCGAGCACTACCGGCGCGGTGCGGCCGAGGCCCTCGGACGCCACGGCTACCTCATCGAGGATTTCTGGCTGCGCGCCCCCGGCCTCAACAAACGGCGCGCCGTGCACATTCTCGAAAGCCGCGGCATCCGCGGACTGCTCATCTGCCCGCTGCCCGCCGCCGTCGGCCGCCTCGGCCTGCCGCTGGACAACTTCGCCGCCGTCACCTTCGGCTACACCATGGCGCGCCCGGCCATCCACCGCGTCACCACCTCGCACTACGAGAACATGCAGATCTGCCTGCGGCAGCTCTATCATCTGGGTTATCGCCGGCCGGGCTTCGTGACGTGGGACGAGATCAGCAAGCGCGTGCACGACCAGTGGATCGCCGCCTTTCGCACGCCGCCCTTCGAGGGCAAGTGGGCCAAGGACATCCCCATCCTCCAGCTGGCCAAGACGCCCACCACCTTTTCCGAGACCAACCGCGGCATCTTCTTGAAATGGGTCAAGACCCACCGCGCCGACGCGGTGCTCGTGGTGGATCGCCACATCCTCGACTGGCTCACCGACGCCGGCTACCGCGTGCCGGAGGACATCGCCTACGTGTCGCCCAGTCTGCAGGAATCCAACGTCGATCACGCCGGGGTCTTCGAGACCTCGCTTGATGTCGGCCGCGCCGCCGGCGACTTCCTCGCCGGCCTGCTCAGCCGCGGCGAATACGGCATCCCCAAGGTGCCGCGCCGCGTCCTGCTCGACGGCTTCTGGCAGCTCGGCAAGACCGCGCGCAATCTCACAAAGAAGACCAGGGCCGTGTCGGCCTGATGCTTGGGGGCGGATAGCGCGGATCATCGCGGATGAGGACTGAATATCCGCGACCATCCGCGGCATCCGCGGTTGAAATCCATTCCGTTCGGGATCGGTGTCTCACTGCTCGCGCGAAATGCGCAGGCGCAGAAAGCGGCGCGGCGTCTCTTGCAGATCGGCCGGGTCGTGAAGCTCCAGCCATCCGTTCGTGAGCGCGGGCAGCAGGTCGGTGCGTGAGTCGAGGAGCGTCTCGCTCCAGTCCGCCAGATCGGTCGAGGCCTCGACGCGATACCTGAGGTCGGTCAGTCCCGGGTCGAACCGAAAACGAAACCGCAGCGTGGCGGCGTCGGACGTGAGCACGGGCAGGGCGGGCGAGGGCGCGTCGTGCCGGCCGAGGCCCAGCGCGTAGCGGGTGAGGTTGGCGACGCCGTGTCCGTGGGGATCGGCGTGCGGGCCGGAGATGTCGGGGTTGTCGCGCTCGGCGGACAACGGGAACTGTTGATTGACCCACGCGGCATAGGTCGCCGGACGGTCGGAGGTGACGAGCCATTGCTGGTGGACGCCGTCCCGGTATTCGCGTTGTTCGACGCGGGCGCCGTTGACGGTCGCGGCGGCGGCGATTTCGAGGGCGAGGCCGTTGTTGGCCGCGATGATTTTGTGGAAACCGGAGTCGGTCGGCTGGAGCAGCCAGCGCTGGCCGGGCGAGTTTTTTGGGGGCCACATGCCGATGTTGTCGCCGCTGAGCAGGGTGTTGCTGGCGACGTCGAGGGCCTTGTTGGTTTGCAGGCTGCGGATCGTGTATTGGTTGGCGCCCTGGTGGGTGAGCACCCACTTCTGGTTCGCGCCGGCGCCGTAGGCCCATTGCTGGAGCTTGGCGCCGTTGGCGGTGGAGGCGTTCACGACATCGGCCGCCTTGAGCGTGTGGCGGTTGAAGAGCCGGTAGGTGCCGTCGGGCAGCAGGCCGGTGGCGGCGGGCGCGAGTTCGATCCAGTTGAGATTAAAATTCGACGCGAGGACCTCGAGGCGCAGCACCTGCCGGCCGGGGGTGAGGTCGACGGTCGTCGAAACGGTGGTCCAGTTTTGGTAGCCGCCGGTGCCGGGAAAGGTCCACGCGCCGGTCGTGTCCACGCCGGCCATCCTGACACGCACCGCGCCGGTGGCGTTGGGCGAGGCGATGCGGAGCCTGAGGGTGTAGCGCCCGGGGTCGGTGACGTAGGTCGTGTAGTCGAGCCACTCGCCGGCGACCATCCAGCCGAGGTTGTGGCCGCCGCCGGCGTCGCCGGTCGTCTGGATGTCGACGCCATCAGAGGGACGGTAGGCGCCTCCGGAGTTGAGGGGGTTGTTGTCGTGATAGCCGACGCCTTCGCCGCCGGTGTCGAAGTTCTCGGCCTGGATGCGTGTGGCGGCGGTCCGGGTGATTGGCCACGGTTCGCCGTCATTGTTGTGGGTCGAGCGGGCGCCGCCGGGCCAGCTGCCGAAGTCGGGAGTCCAGCGAATGCCGGCGTTGGCGATGCGGTTTTTGAAACGGGTGTCGTCCTGCACGCGGCCGATCGTGAGGAACGAAAGCCAGGAAACGCCGAGTCGCTCGAGGTCGCCCATCTGGTCGACGTCCTCGTAGAGCGACGCCGCGCTCCCGAGGCCGAAGTCGCCGGTGCCCCAGGGCCAGAGATAGAACTCGGTTTGAAAACACGGGTAGCCGGCGGCGAGCACGGTCTCCAGGCAGGCGCGCGTGGCGGCGCGTCCGCCCTCGCCGTAGCCGTGGAAGGCGATGGCGGCGTTGGTCCAGTCGATGTCGTCTCCGAGCGCGGCCATGTCCTGGAGCACGCCGGCGCCGTTTTGAAATGCGACGTAGCTCATCAACAGCACGGGCGTGTCGGGCGCGGCGGCGCGGATGATGGCGTGGTTGGCTTTCTCCATGTCGATGACGGCGGCGGACGAGGGCGCGCCGCCGGTCGGCTCGTTTTGGATCTCGTAGAGGACATGCGTCTCGTTCGCGTAGCGCGGTGCGTAGAAGCTCCAGAAGGCGGTGTTGAACTCGCGATTCACGCCGCCGCTGCCGACGGTGATGACGAGGTAGAGGCCGAGGTCGCGCGTGCGTTGCACGGCGGCGTCCACGGCCGCGACCCGGGCGCCGGCCGCGTAGCCGTAGTCGGAGCGTTCGGCGTAGCAGTGCACGGTGTTGAGGCCGAGGTTCTTGATGGCCTGCAGGTGGGTGATCGAGGGGAACGATCCGGTCTCGGTGCTGATGATCGCGCCCCGGAGGAGGTTGCCATTGTCGGCCACGAAGGTGGTGTTGGCGGCGTTGATCACGGGCCTCCCGCGCGCGGCCTCGGCGCGGCTGGCGAAGAGGACGCAGGCGAGAAGGACGAACAGGCGGGCTGGCGTAAAGTCGGGGCGGCGCATGGGGGAAACAGCGGGTGGACCGTCGCCATGCCCGCCGCGCCCGAAGGCGGTTTGTCACTTAATAAGTGACAAACCGCGGGGGGCGCGGCGGGGCACGCCGGCGGGGTGGTGTCGGGACGGGGTGGGGGAAGGCGCTCAGGGCGCGGCGGGCAGCCACTGCTCGTGGTTGCCGCCGTCATACTCGCCTTGATACACGCGCCCGCCGTTGGCGGTGGAGGCGTCGTTGATTTCCAGCACGAGTCCGCTGTTGGCGGAGACGAGCCGGTAATGGCCGGAGTCGGTCGGTTGCACGAGCCAGCGTTGGTTGGCGCTGGTGGCGTTGAGCGAATACATCTGGATGTGGTCGCCGCCGAGAATCTCGCCGGCTTGCTGGTCGATGGCCCGGCCGGTCTGGGCGGAGGTGATCGTGTATTGGTTGGCGCCGCGGTGGGTGAAGACCCACTTCTGGTTGGCGGTGGCGTAATAGCTCCACTGCTGCAAGTCGGCGCCGTTGGCGGTGGAGGCGTTGACCACGTCCATGGACAGGCCGCTGTGACGGTTGATCAGCCGGTAGGTGCCGTTGGCCAGCACGCCGGCGGAGACGGGTTCGAACTCGATCCAGTTGAGGTTGAAGCCGGAGGTCACGGCCTCGAAGCGCAGGATCTGTTGGCCGGGCGTGAGGTCCACGGTCTTGGTGAGCGTGGTCCAGGTCTGGTGGCCACCGGTGTTGGGCACGTTCCATGCGCCGGTCAGGTCGTCGCCGGCGAGGCGCAGGCGCAGGCTGCCGGCGGTGCCGGCGGAGGCGACGCGGACTTTGATGTGGTAGCGGCCGGGGTTGCGGACGAGCACGGTGTATTCGAGCCATTCGCCGCCGACGATCCAGCCGATGTTGTGACCGCCGCCGGTGTCGGTGGTGGACTGGATGTCCACTTGGCCGGCGCGGTATTGGCCGCCGTAGTTGCCGGTCGTGGAATCGAAGTAGCCGACGCCGGTGCCGCCAAAGTCGAAGTCCTCGGCCTCGACGCGCCGGGTGGCGGTCGAGGTGATGGCGCGCGGCTCGCCGCCGTTGCCGTAGACGCTGCGGGCGTTCGAGGGCCAGGAGCCGAAGTCGGGCGACCAACCGATGCCGGCGGCGTCGAGGCGGTCTTTGAAACGCGTGTCGTCCTGCACGCGGCCGAGCGAGAGAAAGCTCAGCCACGAGACGCCGAGCCGTTCGAGGTCGCCGGTCTGGTCCACGTCCTGATAAAGCGAGGGCGGATCGACGAGGTTGAAATCACCCGTGCCCCAGGGCCAGCGGTAGAACTCGGTCTGCACGCACGGATAGCCGGCGGCGATGACCGCCTCGAGACACGCGCGTGTGCCCGCGGCGCCGTTTTCGCCGTAGCCGTGGAAGGCGATGGCGGCGTTGTCCCAGTCGATCAAGGAGCCGAGCGCGGCCATGTCGGCGAGCACGCCCGCGGCGTTTTGAAAGATCGTGTAACTCATCAGCAGCACCGGCGTGTCGGGTGCCGCGGTGCGGATGATCGCGTAGGCGTCCTGCTCCATCGCGATCACGGAGGACGAGACCGGCGCGCGCACCACGGGCTCGTTTTGGATCTCGTAGATCACATGGGCTTCGTTCTTGTAGCGCGGCGCGTAGAACGTCCAAAAGTCCTCGATGAAGGGGGCGTTCACGCCGCCGCCGCCGATGGTGATGATGAGGTAGAGGTTGTTGTCGCGGGTCATCTGCACGACCTGGTCGATCGCGGCGGCCTTGGCGCCGGCCGCGTAGCCGTAGTCGTCGCGTTCGGCGTAGCAGTGGATGGCGTTGAGACCGCGGGTCTTGATCGCCTGCACGTCGGAGAGCGCGGGCACGTTGCCCGTCTCGGTGCTGATGATCGCGCCGCGGATCAGGCTGCCGTTGTCCGCCACGAGGGTCGTGCCGGCGGCGTTGATGTAGGGACGGCCGCGCGCGGCCTGGGCGACGTGGGCGGACAGCAGCGAGAACAGCAGGACGAAGCAGGCAAGGCTCCGCCCCGGCAGGAGGGTGGGGGGTAGGGGTTTCATAACGTCGCGGACCATGCGCGCCCGTCCGGTTCCGGGGAACGGCGCCAAAATGCTAATAATGGCATTTCGGCCACCTTGGGCCGGCGCGGCGCGGGTGCCATCAGTGGCTTCCCGCACAGGAACGCCTCTTCGCCCCGTTTCAAAGGCGCCTGGCAAACACCCCGGCCGACCATGTCTCCCCTCAATCATCTTTTTTGTCCGCGCCCGCCTCGCGACCGTCGCCGCGGCTTCGCCCTCCTGATCACCATCGTGCTGGTCGCGTTTCTCGTGCTCGTGCTGGTCTCGCTGGCATCGCTCACCCGTGTGGAAACCTCGGTCGCGAGCAACAGCCGTCATGTCGCCGAAGCCCGCGACAACGCCCTCGTGGCGCTCAACGTCGCGCTGGGCCAGCTCCAGCGTTTCGCCGGTCCCGATCAACGCGCCACCGCCACGGCCGCCCTCGGTGACGCCGCGGAAAACGCCTTGCCCGCGCCCGTCGACGGCGCGCGCCAATGGACCGGCGTCTGGGGCAACGCCGCCGCGCCCGCCGCCGTCGTCGGCTACCCGGTTTTCCTCAACTGGCTGGTCAGCGGCAACGAGTCGGTCGCTCTCCGGACCGAAGCGGACGGCAGCGTCTCGTCTGTATCCGGAAATCCACGGCACGCGCCCGCGCAAGCCGTGGCCGGGCTCGCCGGCGCCACCGCGCTCTCCAATGGGATCACCATCGACGGCGAAGACGCGCGCCTGCTCGTCGGTCCCGGCACCGTCGGCGACGCCGCCTCGGGCGGACTGGGCGAGGCCGGCTACGTCGCCGCGCCGTTGACGGACATCGCGGTCGATTCGAGTTTGGTGCCCGGCCTCGGCGACGACGCCGGTCCGGTCACCGTCGGCCGCCACGCCTGGTGGGTGGGCGACGAGGGCGTCAAGGCCCGCGTCAATCTCGTCGAGACCGAGGACGCTCTCGCGGCCACCGACGACGCCGAACGCCGCCTGCGCTACCGCGCCCCCGCCCGTGCCGGCGTCGAGCTCATGGACGACATTCCCGCCGTCCTCGCCACCGCCGACCTGGGCGCCTCCGGCACCGCGGCCCTGCGCGCCGACCTGCGCAAGATCGTCGCGCCCCGGCAGCTCGCGCTCGCCTCCGGCGGCGCGGCCTTCCCCGCGGCCTTTCGCCAAAACCATTTTCACGATTACTCCACCGGCAGCTCCGGCGTGCTCGCCAACGCGCTCGCCGGCGGCCTGCGCCTTGACCTCACCGCCGCCTTCGCCCCCGGCACTGATCGCACCGACGCCCCCACCGGTCCCGTTTGGCAACTCGACCCGGCGGACGACTATCTCAAGGGCCCCGACTGGCAGCTGTTGCGTTCCTATTACCAGTTGCCCGTCTCGGCCGGAGCCACCGGCACGGGTTCCGCGCTCGCGCTCTCGCCGCGCGGGCAGATCGACGGCGTCACCGACACCACCCAAACCGCGCAGCAAGGCGTCTTCCCCGTCGTCGCGTTTTGGCAGATGTATGTCGAGGGCCGCGTCACCGGTCTGAGCACCGCCGGCGCGGGCCTTGAGCTCCGCTATTATCCCGCGGTGGTTCTTTGGAATCCCTACAACGTCACCCTCAGCGATCACGCCTACCGCCTCACCTACGCGATCAACGGCGGCGACATCACCTTCATGCGTGTCTCCGCGCGCGACGCCGCCGCCACCTACGACCGGGTGCCCGCCGCCATCTCCGCCGACGCGCAGGTCAACTCCCCTTGGCTCAACGGCCTCAACGTCACCGTGCAAAGCGGCGACATGGCGCCCGGCACCGCCTACGTTTACACCCTGCCCGCCGACATCTACTACACGGTCGACAACTTCACCCGCTACACCCTGCGCCGCGGATGGAACGGCGGCGGCACCCGCGCCATTGTCGTCGGCGGCAACAGCTTTGCGCTCACCGGCGGCGACAACTCCAAATACATGGTCAGCCTCTGGCGCGGCACCAACAGCAGCGGCGGTCCCAACAACTTCCCCTCCTGGGCCTCGCCGACCCAGACCGTGCCCGCCGTGCCCATCGGCGCGGGCCAGACCGAGCCCGTCGTGCGCGACGACCGGCTTGTGCTCGCCACCAGCTCCGGCGACGTCCTTCAGACCATTACGCAAAACAACAACTACGACGACGCTTTCAAACTCCGCTGGGCCCGCGACGAGTTCCTCTATCAAAACCTCGCCGACTACTCCGGCACCCAAAGCGTCGCCTACACCGGCCACCGCTGGGCGCTGCGCACCACCGCCGCCAGCACGCTCTCCCCGTCCACCTACAAAAACCGCCCCGTCCGCTGGCTCGCCGACTACAATCCCCGCTCCCCCTACGCCGCGCGCACGTCCTTCGAGATGCAGAACACCAACCTCGGCGACGGCTACTACCACACCAACCCCACCTACAACTTCGCCCACGACAACAGCGCCTCCGGCTACGGCGCGGGCGGCTTCGACCCGGTCAACGCCGACGCCGCCATCCCCTGCGATCCCGACACCGGCCGCGCCTTCGTCGGCATGAGCCAGTCCACCTGGGACGGCGCCGGCGAGTCCGTCGTCACGCTCTTCAACATCCCCCGGGCCGAGCACCCGGTCGTCTCGCTCGGCGAGTTCCAGCACGCCCAGCTCTACCGCGTCAACGGCGTGCCCTTCGCCGCCAACGCCTCCCCCGCCTACGCCGTCGGCAATTCCCAGGTCGAGCCTCGCGCCGCCCTCGACGCGCCCTGGCGCGCCTGGAGCGACATCAACATCGGCAACAACGGCTTCAAAACCCACCAGCCCTCCGCCCGCGTGTTCGACCACTCCTACCTGCTCAACCGCGCCCTCTGGGACGGCCACTACCTCTCCACCGTGCCCGTCGCCGCCACGCCGTCGGCCGCCGTGGAGTTCCCGCTGCCCAACCCCCGCCTCGTCCCGCTCGATCGCGACTCCGCCACCGCCGCCGCCGACCTGCGCGACGCGCAAAAATCCGCCGCCACGCTGCTGGTCGCCGGTGCCTTCAACGTCAACTCCGTCTCCCGCGAGGCCTGGCGCGCCTTCCTCGGCGGACTCAACAACGTCCCCCTCGGCGCCAACCGCCGCGTCGGCGAGTCTCCGTATCCGAGACTTGGATACCCGATCAACGACTCGCTGGTGCTCGATCCCGCCGCAACCACCGACGCCGGCATGGAGGCCGAGGCCTACGCCGGCCAGCGCTTCCTCTCCTCCGACGAGATCGACGCCCTCGCCGCCGAGATGGTCACCCAGGTGCGCCGTCGCGGACCCTTCCTTTCCATCGCCGACTTCGTCAACCGCTCGCTCACCGCCGGCTCCGCCTCCGGCGCGGACAACCGCCTGCGCGGCGCGCTCGCCCAGGCCATCGAGGACGCCGGCCTCAACGGCGCAG
Organism: Verrucomicrobiota bacterium; assembly: GCA_043815125.1. Classification (GTDB taxonomy): domain Bacteria; phylum Verrucomicrobiota; class Verrucomicrobiia; order Opitutales; family Opitutaceae; genus JAUWBF01. The sequence goes on along the minus strand of JBDRJH010000104.1, from coordinate 3,833 downwards.
CCTTCGCCGCCGGCCAGCAGGTGCTGCTCCCCGACAAGGGCGCCGGCTCCACCGCCATGGTCGAGACCATCTCACAGGGGCCCACCGCCGCCCACGTCCCCGGCTGGATCACCCAGGCCGACCTGCTGCAACCGCTCGGTCCGTCGCTCGCCTCCCGCTCCGACACCTTCACCATCCGCGCCTACGGCGAGACCCTCAACCCGCTGCTTGGCGCGACCGACCCCGACCGCATCCGCGCCCGCGCCTGGTGTGAGGCCGTCGTCCAACGCCTGCCCGACTACGTTTCCGACGCCAACACTCCCTGGGACGCCGTCGCCGACCTCACCCAGGAAAACCGCGACCTCGGCCGCCGCTTCCGCGTCGTGTCGTTCCGCTGGCTCGGCCCCGACGAGATCTGAACCGCCCAATCGATTCCCCGCACCATGCGCCCGTTTCCCTCCCTGCTTCTCCTCCTGCTCGCCCTCGCCGCACCCGCCGCCGCGCAACCGGCCGGCGAGCCCGCGCCGCGCTCGCTGCGCTTTTATTACGTCGGCTTCACCTTCCCCGGCGAACTCCGCGAAAACCCGCAGGCCCGCTTCGCCCTGCGCAACGGGCGCGAGACCATTCAACTCGCGCTCAACCCCAACGCCTTTTCCCCGTCGCTCGACTACGTCGGCCCCATCCCCGCGTCGCTCCTCCCCGAGTCCGCTGACGACGACGCCGCGAAGCCCGCGCCCGGTGCATCCGCCGACGCCCCCGTCGAGCCGCTGGCCGAACTCCGCTGCCCCGCCGATTGGAAAGGCATCCTCGTGCTCGTCGTGCGCAACCCCCGCAACGCCGGCTTCCCGTTCAGTCTCTTCCCCGTCGAATGCTGGGGCCCCGACGTGCCCGCCGGCTCCGTGCGCGTGCTCAACCTCCTGCCCGGACCACTCGCCGCCCGGATCGGCTCCTCGCAATCCCTCGTCGCCTCGCGCGGCGTCGCCGACCTCACCATGCCCGCCGACCGCCCCGACGTGCCGATGAAACTCGCCGTTGAAAAGACCGACCGCTGGGACCGCATTCTCTCCACCGCCGTCATGCGCCCCGAACAGGACAAGCTGATGCTCGTCGTCTTCCCCAACCTCGATGGCACCCCGCGAGTCGTCGTCATCCGCGACCTCCCCGCGCCGCCCGACGACCCGGCCGCCGCCACTCCGGCGCTCTGATTCCTCGCGCCCCTCACGTATTTCCCAACCCGATTTCCCATACCCACCATGCTAGCCAAAATCCTCCTCACCTCCGTCACCCTCCTGACCGCCGCCATCGCCGGCCCGCTTCCCCTCGCGGAAACGCAGATCAGTCCCCAGGGCTCCGCCCGCGTCGATTGGCACGGGAAAAAATTCCAACTCCGCTTCGACGACCCCGGTCACGAATCCGGCGTGCGTTTCCTGCCGCCGGCCGGCTCCGATCACTGGGATTTTTCCGACGGCCGCGCCATCTGCGTGGACATCAAAAACCTCTCCCGCGACCGCCAGCTCCGCATCACCGTGCACCTCTCCAGCGGAGACCTCGGCAGCAAGGCCTTCATGATGGTCAACGGCGGCGTCGCCCTCAACCCCCGCGAAAAACGCACCGTGCGCGTCAATATCCCCCCCCGCGTCATCTACGACAATCCCGCCGGTATTCCCGGTCCCCGCACCATCGACTCGACCCGCGTCAACTGGATCGCCCTCGACATGCAATGGCCGTTCGAAGGCGCCGCGCCCGGCCTCGTCGATTGCGAGGTCTCCAACCTCCGCATCGAAGGCGCCGCCAACACCGCCGCCGCCGTGCCCGAGGACAAATTCTTCCCCTTCATCGACCGCTACGGCCAATACGTGCACGGCGACTGGCCCGAGAAAATCCACTCCGACGCCGACCTCGTGAAGGCTCGCGAGCAAGAGGCCGCCGTCCTCGCCAAGACCAAGCGCCCCGCCGCGTGGAACCGCTTCGGCGGCTGGGCCAAGGGACCGCAGCTCGAAGTCACCGGCCACTTCCGCACCGCCAAATACCAGGGCAAGTGGTGGCTCGTCGATCCGGACGGTCGACTCTTCTTCTCGCACGGCCTCGACGTCATGCAGGCCAGCACCGACGCCACCAAGTCTGCCAAACACGAGCACTGGTTCAAATTCCCGGTCAAGCACGCCGACCTGCCCTTCAACGCCTGGAACCTGGAAATCAAATACGGCGCCAAGGACTTCGCTCCCGCCTACTACGACACCATGGCCCGCCGCATGGACGCCTGGGGCTTCAACACCATCGGCAACTGGTCCCGCACCGAAATCATGAGCCTGCGCCGCGCGCCCTACGCCATGCAGCTCACCGACTACGACTACGCGCTCCCGCGCATCGCCGGCGGCAAGATCAAGTTCTACGACGTCTTTGACCCCGCCTACGTCCAGGCCATGGCCGACCTCATCCCCAACGCCATCAAGAAAAACCCCTTCGTCGAGGAATCCCTCACCGACCCCTGGTGCATCGGCTACTTCATCGACAACGAGCTCAACTACGGCAACCGCGGCCGCCAGATCTTCGGCGACATCGTGCTCAAGAGCCCCGCCAAACAGGCCGCCAAGCGCGAGTTTGTGAACGACCTGCGCGCCAAATACGGCTCCGTCGAAAAACTCAACGCGTCATGGAAAACCAACTACGCCGGCTGGGACGCCCTGCTCGAAAGCGTCGAGGTGCCCGGATCCAAGGGCTACAAGGCCGACTCCGACGTCTTTTTCGAGAAGGCCGTGGACCAATACTTCCGCCTCTGCCGCGACGCCATCAAGACCCGCGCGCCGCACCGCCTCTACCTCGGCAGCCGCTTCATCTCGACCGACGCCGTGCGCCCCGTGCTCTACCGCGCCAGCAAGAAATACAGCGATGTGCTCACCGTGAACGTCTACGCCCACAGCGTGGCCAACCTCGGCGTCGGCACCGACTTCCCCGACATGCCCGTCATCATCGGCGAGTTCCACTTCGGCATCCTGGATCGCGGCATGTTCGCCGCCGGCCTCGTGCCCACCGGCCTGACCCAGCAGGAGCGCGCGCTCGCCTACACCCGCTTCCTCCAGGGCGCGCTGGTCAACCCCAACATCGTCGGCGCGCACTGGTTCCAGTTTCGCGACCAGCCGCTCACCGGCCGCTGGGACGGCGAAGGCTACCAGATCGGCTTCGTCGATGTCGCCGACACCCCCTACGCCGAGCTCGCCGCGGCCGCCCGTGAGGTCGGCGAAAACATGTATCGCTACCGCCTGCGCGGGAAGTTGAAGAATCGATTCTGATCCGCTCCTCCGCCCACCGCTTCCTCGGATATCCAAATAATGAATACGAAAACCCGTGTCACCCTCCTGGGCCTCCTGCTCTCCACCCCGGCGCTCGCCGCCGACGGCATCTGGGCGAACCCCGCCGTCGGGGGCGATTGGAACGCCCCTCGCAACTGGAAGTCCGGCGCCGTGCCCGGCGGCGTCGGCTCCACCGTCGCGCTCACCACCGAGACCCGCGAACTCAAGACGTTGAAAGTCGACGGCGGCGTCACCGTCGGCCGGCTCGAGCTCGACGGCGCCAAGGCCCCGGGCAACGGCTGGAAGATCATCGCGGGCGGCGGCGGCGCCTTTACGCTGGCCACCGCCCCCGGCGCCAACCCGCCTGTCATCCACACCACCAACGGCAGCTCGTTTCATCTGATCGGTGCGCCCATCCGCGGCGCCCAGGGCTACACCAAGGCCGGCAACGGCCACCTCCTGGTAACCGCCGACAATCCCTACACCGGCCTCACCACCGTCACCGACGGCAAGCTCAGCGTGAACGCCCCCGCCGGGCTCGGCGCCACCGGCGCCGGCAACGGC
>JBDRJH010000103.1:0-24800 GCA_043815125.1 Verrucomicrobiota bacterium | reverse complement strand
TATCTGATCGGGAAAATGCTCGTGAAGATTCCCTACCTCGGCATCGCCAACCTGCTGCTCAAGGAGCCGATGTATCCCGAGTATCTGCAGGGCGCGGCCTCGCCCCGGGCGCTCGCGGCCGAGCTGGCCGACAGCCTGGAGAACCCGGCGCGACTGGAGCGCACCCGCGCGCAGGCCGGACGGTTGCGCGACATCCTCAAAGAGCCCGCCGCCGGCACCGCGGCCGACTGGGTGGCGAAGCGGATGCGGTAACGCTCCGGTGCCTCCCGCCGCCCGATTCTTTCTCTTTCCTCCTTATCTTTCTCGTTCTCTACGTTCCTGAGCAGAGCGGGATAAGCCTCACAACTGCACGGGCAGCCCGATCTCGATGATCTGGGTGGGCAGGATGCGGTAGTAGTCCTTCACCGGACTGGCGTTGCGGCTGAGGAAGGCGTAGAGCGATTTCTGCCACTCAAACATGCGCGCGCTGCCGCCGGTGATGATCATCTCGCGGTTAAAATAAAACGTGGTCGCGTTGAGGTTGAGCGCCACGCCCTGGTGCGCGATGCGGGCGCAGAGATTGGCCACGTCGGGCGACTCCATGTAACCGTAGCTGCCGACCGCACGCCAGACGCCTTCGCCGAGCGATTCGAGCGTCATGCGGTCCTCGTCGTCGATCGCCGGCACGTCGCGGGTGAGGATCGTCAGCAGGACCACCGTTTGTTGCAGGCACTTGTTGGCCTTCAAATGATGCAGCAGCGCCAGCGGCGTGCCCTTGGGCGTGCCGACCATAAACACCGCGCTGCCGGACACGCGGGTGATGTTTTTGCTGCGCGCGATTCTCGCCAGATCGACCTCGGCGATGGCGCCCCCGTAGACCTTTTCCTGGATCTCGTTGCGACCGCTTTTCCAGGTGTGCATCAAGGCCAGCAGACCGGCGCCGATCGCGAGCGGCAGCCAGCCGCCGTGGATGATCTTGGGCACGTTGGCGCCGAAGAAAGTCAGGTCGACGGCGAGGAACAGCAGGCACAACGGCACCGCCTGCCACCACCGCCAGCGCCATTTGCGCAGCGCCACGAAGAACAAGGCGATCGTCGTGACCGTCATGGTGCCGGTCACCGCGATGCCGTAGGCTCCGGCCAGCGCGGACGACGACTTGAACATCAGCACCGTGAGAATCGCGCCGATGGCGAGGAAGGTATTGGCCAGCGGCAAATAGATCTGGCCGCGTTGATCCGGGTTGGTGTGCAGGACCTTGAGGCGGGGAAAGTAGCCGAGCTGCATCGCCTGACGGGCCAGCGAAAACGTCCCGGAGATAAGCGCCTGACTCGCGATGATCGCGGCCAGCAGCGAGAGCACCAACAACGCGGTGCGCATCAAACCGGCCGGCGCGAGCGCGAGGAACGGGTTGGCCGTCTCGGCCGGGTGGGCCAGCACGTAGGCGCCCTGGCCAAAGTAGTTCAACACCAGCCCGGGCAGCACGAGGTAATACCAGGCCTTGAGGATGGCGGGTCGGCCAAAGTGACCCATGTCGGCGTAGAGCGCCTCGACGCCGGTGATCGCCAGCACCACCGATCCGAGAATCGCGACCAGGTGGCCCGGGTGGCTCTGCGCGAGGTGCACGATGTGGATCGGATTGATCGCGCTGAGCACCGCGGGGTTTTGCACCACATGCCAAAGGCCCAGCAGCCCCAGCGTGCTGAACCACACCAGCATGACCGGCCCGAACAACTGCCCGATGGCCTTGGTCCCGCGATGCTGCACCCAAAACAAACCGACCAAGATCACGATGCACACCGGGATGACGAACTTCTCCGAGTCCGGGAAAATGACCTTCAGTCCCTCCGAGGCGCTGAGCACGGAAATGGCCGGCGTGATCACGCCCTCGCCACAGATCATCGCCGCGCCGATCAGCAGCACGATCACTCCGCCGGGCACGCCGCGCGCGCCGCCTTTGTCGCGATCAAAGCGACCCAGCGCCAGCAGGGCGAAGATGCCGCCTTCGCCGCCGTTGTCGGCCCGCATCACCACCGTCAGGTATTTCAGGCTGACCACGATCAGCAGCGACCAGAAGATGAGCGACAGGATGCCGAGCGCCGCGCCGCTGCGTTCAAGCACCGGCAGGTGCTCGATGGACTCGCGCAACGCGTAGAGCGGACTGGTGCCGATGTCGCCGAAGACCACGCCCATCGCCCCGATGCACAGGGCCATCCGGGCTTTTCTGGAAAGGGTGTCGGCGTGGGGCTGACTCATTGGCGGGCTAGCCTTGCCGGACTGCCGACGGAACCAAGCCCAAAGCTTGGCCCCGCGGCCGGGTCACGCGGGGGGCAGGGGGCGGCGCTCCCCCCGGCTCCTCCGCGGATGGGTCAATTGGCGGCCTGCAGCAGCGACTGGTAGCGCGCGTTCAGTTCCTGATGACGGGCGAGCAAACGCGGGGCGTCGGCCTCCAGCTTGGTCATCTCGGCGATGAGCGCCTCGCGGTAGGCCTTGAATTTTTCCTGCACTTCCGGGGTCTGCGCCGCCTTTTGCATGACGGGCTGGATCTGCCGGTTGACGGCTTCGTATTCCTGAAAGCGGGTCTGGAACTTCTCGCTGCGTTGATCGGGCGCCTTGCCGATATCGGAGCTTCCGGCGAGTTTCTCGACGAGTTCCTCCTGACGCTCGATGAGCGGCTTGGCTTCGGGCTGGCTTTCGACGGCGACTTTTTTGAGCCGGGCGTTGTAGTCCGCCCTGCTTTCAACGGCGGCGGGGGTGGTCATGGCCTTTTGTTCCAGGGTCTGCAGCCGTTGGGTCAGCTGACTGATTTCCTGCTGCAACCGGGCGATTTCCTCCGACTGGGACGAGGGGGCTTCTTGGGCGTTGGCTTGGCCAAGGGTCAGCGCGCCCAGAGCGAAGGCGGCCAGAGTGGAGACGATGCGACGAATGTGCGTAATGTGCATGGTTTGGATGAGGTTGATGCGGCTGGTTTCGGGTAGGCGCGCCGCCCGCTCGACGGCGGGTCTTCCACGCAACGCCGGCCGCCTGCATCGGGCGGGGGCGTCCGGGGCCTCCAGCGGGAGGCTCCGGGTATGCAATTCGCGACCGACACGGCGGGCACTTGTTCCAAAAAAATCAGCCGTGCTCCTCCAGCGCCTTCAGCCGCTCGGCCTCGCCCTCCTTCAGCTCGCGGCTGAGGTAGCTGTAGATCGCCGGTATCACGAACAACGTCAGCAACGTGCCGAACGTCATGCCGCCGACCACCGCCACGCCCATCGACACGCGGCTGCCGGAGCCGGCGCCCAGTGCCAGCGCGATCGGCAGGATGCCGAGGATGGTCGACAGGCTCGTCATCAGGATCGGGCGAAAACGCGACGCCGCGGCCTCCTCGATGGCCTCGCGGACCTTGAGCCCGGCGACCTTGCGCTGGTTGGCGAACTCCACGATCAGGATGCCGTTCTTGGTGATCAGGCCGATGAGCATGACCAGGCCGATCTGACTGAAGATGTTGAGCGTGTTGCCCGTCGCCCACACCGTGGCCAGCGCGCCGGCGAGGGCGAGCGGCACCGACAGCATGATGATCAGCGGATCGCGGAAGCTCTCGAACTGCGCCGCCAGCACCAGGTAGACCAGCAGCAGCGCGAACAGGAAGATGTAGACCAGGCTCGACGAGCTGTCGGCGAAGTCGCGCGACTGGCCCGACAGGTCGGTCGTGAAGCGGTCGTCGAGCACGCGATCCGCGATGGCGCGCATGGCGACGATGCCCTCGCCGATGGTGCGGCCGCCGGCGAGATCGGCGGACACCGTGGCGGAGCTGTATCGATTAAACCGATACAGAGTCGGTGGGCTGCTCGACTCGGTGACGCGGATGACGTTGTCGAGCGGGATCATCTCGCCCGAGGTCGAGCGCACATGGATCTTGGAGAGATCGTCCGGGCGGCTGCGGTCGCCGCGCACGAGCTGGCCGATCACCTCGTATTGGTTGTCGTCGAGGATGAAGTAGCCGTAGCGCTGGCCGCTGAGGGTGAACTGCAACGTCTCGGCGACATCGCGCACGGACACGCCGAGGGCCCGGGCGCGGTTGCGGTCGATCTCGACGCGCAGCTCGGGCTTGTTGAAGCGCAGGTCGACGTCGACGAAACCGAAGGTCGGGTCGGCCCGCGCGGCCTGGAGGAACTCCGGCAGCACGCGCTCCAGGTCGGCCAGCTGCGGGGCCTGGATGACGAACTGCACCGGCGAGCGCGAGCGGCGGTCGCCGATAGTGGGCTCCTGCTGCACCGAGGCGCGGGCGCCGGGGATCGTGGCCAGGCGCTTGGCGAGGGCGGCGGCCAGCTCGGCCTGGGTGCGGTCGCGCTCCGCCGGGGGGACCAGCGTGAGACGGGCGAAGCCGGAGTTGACGCTGGAGGCCGCGCCAAAGCCCGGCGCCGTGACGGTGATGCCCTCCTGCACCTCGTCGGGCAGCACCTCGTTGATGACCGCGTCGATGTCGTCCATGTAGCCGAGCATGGCCTCGTAGGACGTGCCCTCCGGGGCGCTCGCGGAGACGCGCAGGCTGCCGCGGTCCTCGAGCGGCGCCAGTTCCTGCGGCAATGACGTCAACAGCCAGCCGGTCAGCCCGAGGCAGCCGAGCAGGATCGGCACGACCAGCCAGCGCGCGCGCAGAAAACCGTGCAGCACCCGGCGATAACCCTCGGCCATGCGGCGGAAAAACGGCTCGGTGGCGCGGTAGAAACGCCCGTGGCCGGAATGGCCGCGCAGCAGGCGCGTGCTCAGCATGGGCGTCAACGTGAGCGCGACGAACGACGACACGATCACGCTGCCGGCCAGCACTACGCCGAACTCCTTGAAGAGCTGTCCGGTCAGGCCGCCGAGAAACAGCAGCGGCAGGAACACCGCGGCGAGCGCGGCGGTGGTCGAGATGACCGCGAAGAAGATCTCCTTGGTGCCGACCAGGCCGGCCTGGATGGGCTCCATGCCCTGCTCGATCTTGGAGTAGATGTTCTCGAGCACCACGATGGCGTCGTCCACCACCAAGCCGATGGCGAGCACCAGCGCGAGCAGCGTGAGCACGTTGATCGAGAAACCAGCGACGTGCATGATGAAGAACGACGCGATCAGCGAGATCGGGATGACCACGATCGGGATCAGCGTGGAGCGCCACTCGCGCAGGAAGACGAAGATGATCACCACGACCAACGCCATCGCCAGGAAGATGGTCTGCTTCACCTCGGTGATGGAGTCGCGCACGAAGTGCGAGATGTCGAAGCCGTAGCTGATCTCGATGTCGGCCGGCAGCTCGGGTCGGATGGCCTCGACGCGTTTTTGAAACTCGTCGGAGATGGCGATGAAGTTGGCGCCGGGCTGGGGGCGCAGCACGACGCCGACCATGGGCGTGCCGTCGCGCTTGAGCACGGTGCGTTCGTTGAGCGGGGCCAGCTCCGCGTGGCCGATGTCGCGCAGGCGCACGAGCGCGTCGCCGTCACGCTTGATGATGAGGTCGTTGAACTCCTCCGGGGTGGAGATGCGGCTGAGGGTGCGCACGGTCAGCTCGACCAGCTCGCCCTCGATGCGGCCGGAGGGCAGCTCGACGTTGGCGGCATCGAGGGCGTTGCGCACGTCGAGCGGGGTGAGCCGGTAGGCGGCGAGCCGGATCGGGTCGATCCAGAGGCGCATGGAGTATTCCTTGTCGCCCCAGATATCGACCTCGCTGACGCCGGGGATAGTCTGGAGGCGGGCCTTGAAGACGTTGTCGGCGTAGGCGGTGATCTCGAGCAGCGAGCGCAGGCTACTGCGCACGCCGAGGAAGACGACGGGGAAGTTGTCGGCGTCCTGCTTGGAGACGCGGGGCGGATCGGCGTCGGGCGGGAGCTGGCCGACGGCGCCGGAGACCTTGTCACGCACGTCGTTGGCGGCGGTTTCCAGGTCGATGCCGAGCTCGAACTCGAGGGTGATGGTGCTGCGGCCGTCGCGGCTCACGGAGGTGAGGCTGCGGATGCCGGGCACGGCGTTGACCTCTTCCTCCAGGATGGCGGTGATGCGCGACTCGATGACCTGGGCGTTGGCTCCAGGGTAACTGGTCGAGACGGAGATGACGGCCGGGTCCGAAACGGGAAACTCACGGATGCCGAGCAGGGTGTAGCCGACGATGCCGAAGATGACCAGCAGGGTGGACAGGACCGTGGCGAGCACGGGCCGGCGGATGCTGACGGAGGAGAGGCTCATCGTTCGGAGTTGCCCTCGCGTTTGGCGGGGCGGACGGGGGTGCCGGGGCGCACCTGGAGCTGGCCGGAGGTGATGACGACGTCACCGGCCTGGAGGCCGGAGGTGATCTGGATGTCGCGGTCGAGACGAACACCGGTCTGCACGTCGCGGGGGGCGGCCTTGCCGTCCTCGACGACGTAGACGGTCTGCTGGTTGAGTCCGGGGATGATGGCGGCGGCGGGCACGAGGATGGCGTCGGGGATGGTGCGCAAGGGGACGCGCACGGTGGCGAAGGCGCCGGGGAGGATGCGGCCTTCGGGGTTCTCGGCGCGGGCGCGCAGGCGGATGGTGCGGGTGGACTCGTCGATGCGGGGCTCGATGGCGTAGACGGTGGCGGCGACGGGCTCGGCGACGCCGGTCACGCGGACCTCGACCCGGGTGCCGTTGCGCAGGCGGTCCATGTGGCGTTCGGCGACGTTGAAGTCGACCTTGAGGGTGTCGACTTTTTGCAGGGTGGCCACGGGTGCGCCGGGGCTGAGGTAGGTGCCCTCGCTGATGTGGCGCAGGCCGACGATGCCGTCGAAGGGGGCGTGGACGCGGGTCTTGGTCAGGCGGGCCTCGATGAGGGCGGCGTCGGCCTCGAGGATCTTGAGTTCGTTGAGCGCGACGTCATAGGCCTCCTGGCTGGCACCCTGGACCTTGAGCAGCGTTTTTTGGCGGTCGGCTTGTATCCGGGCGAGTGATACGCCGGCCTTGGCGCGGTCAAACTCGGCCTGGAGTTCGGTGTCGTTGGTCTTGAACAGCAGGTCGCCAGCGGCGACGCGCGCGCCCTCCTCGAAGTTGACCTTGGTGACGAGTCCGGCGACCTCGCTGGTGAGTTGCACGGCCTCGTCGGCGAGGACGGTGCCGGTGGCGGTGATCACCTCCTCGAGCGGGGCGGCCTCGACGGTGTGGGTGTAGACCGGGAGGGTGTTGTCGCGGGTGGCCGGGCCGGCGGGGGAGGTCTTTTCGTCGCCGGAGCCGCAGCCGCCGGCGAGGGCGGAGAGCAGCGCGAGCGCGACGAGGGGGAGGCGGTTCTGGGCGGGCATTGCGCCCACGGTGCCCAAAAGCGCGGGCCGCGCAATGCACGGGGGGCGAGTTTTGCGCGAAAAGCTCAGCCGCGCGGGGCCCAGGCGTCCTTGAGCGTGATGGTGCGGTTGAAGACGGGTTTGGCGGGCGTGTGGTCCTTGGCGTCGGGCGTGAAGTAGCCGAGGCGCTCGAACTGGACGACGGTGCCGGCGGGGAGATCGGCGAGGGAGGGTTCGAGGCGCGCGGTCACGGTTTCGAGCGACTGCGGGTTCACGTTTTGCAGGAAGTCGCCGCCTTCGTCGGGGTCGGCCTTGGTGAAGAGGCGGTCGTAGAGGCGGACCTCGGCGGGGATGCTCTCGGTGGCGCTGACCCAGTGGATGGTGCCCTTGACCTTGCGCGCGGCGTCGGCTTGGCCGGCGCGGGTGGCGAGGTCGGCGAAACAGCGGATTTCGGCGATGGTGCCGTCGTCGTTTTTGACGAGTTCCTCGAATTTGATGATGCAGGCGTATTTCAAGCGCACCTCGCCGCCGGGTTTGAGGCGGAAATACTTGGGCGGCGGCACCTCGGCGAAGTCGTCGGAGTCGATGTAGACCTCGCGGGTGAGGTTGACGGTGCGGGTGGCGGGCACCTCGGCCTGCGGGGTGTTGGTGGCGGTGCAGGCGATGGCCTCGCCCTCGGCGATGTTGGTGAGGACGAGCTTGATCGGGCGGAGCACGGCGAGGCGGCGCTCGGAGGATTGGTTGAGCTCGTCGCGCACGGTGTGTTCGAAGACGGCGAGGTCGGTGAGGCTGTCGTATTTGGTGACGCCGAGGCCGATTACGAAGCGGCGGAGGGCGGCGGCGGGGATGCCGCGGCGGCGCAGGCCGGAGAGGGTGGGCATGCGGGGATCGTCCCAGCCGGCGACGATCTTCTCGGTGACGAGTTTGAGCAGCTTGCGTTTGCTGACGACGGTGTAGCCGAGGTGGAGCTTGGCGAATTCGTATTGGCGGGGGACGGGGCGGGTGAGGCCGAGGCTGGCGAGGATCCAGTCGTAGAGCGGGCGGTGGGCCTCGAACTCGAGCGTGCAGATGCTGTGGGTGATGCCTTCGAAGTAGTCGCTGAGGCAGTGGGCGAAGTCGTAGAGCGGGTAGATGCACCACTTGTCGCCGGTCTGGTGGTGGGCGACGTGGCGGATGCGGTAGATGAGCGGGTCGCGCAGCCACATGTTGGGCGCGGCCATGTCGATCTTGGCGCGCAGGGAGCGGGCGCCGTCGGGGAACTCGCCGGCGCGCATACGGCGGAAGAGGTCGAGGTTTTCCGCGGGCGTGCGGTCGCGGAAGGGGCTGTTTTTGCCGGGCTGCTCGGGGCTGCCGCGGTAGGCCTCGGTGTCGGCGGGGGAGAGGTCGCAGACGTAGGCGTGGCCGCGCTGGATGAGTTCCTCGGCGCAGGCGTAGAGGGCGTCGAAGTAGTTGCTGGCGAAGAAGGGTTCGCGGTCGGCGCCGGGGGCGGCGGGCGCGGCGTAGTGGTTGACGTCGGCGGTGGAGGCGGCGCCGCGCGGTTCGAGGCCGAGGCAGTGGTCGGCCCAGCCGGCGATGAGCCAGTTGACGTCGGTGGTGATGGAGTCGACGTATTCGACGTCTTCCTTGGCGGGGTTGGTGTCGTCGAAGCGGAGGTTGCAGCGGCCGTGGTTTTCCTTGGCGATGCCGAAGTTGAGGCAGATGGACTTGGCGTGGCCGATGTGCAGGTAGCCGTTGGGCTCGGGGGGGAAGCGGGTGACGATCTGCGGGTAGCGGCCCTCGGCGACGTGGCCGGCGACGATGTCGCGGATAAAATCGGACGGGGTGGCGGGGGCCGTGGAGTCGGGCTGTTCTGCGCTCATAAAAGGCGCAGTGTGCGGCGCGGCGGGCGCGGCTGGCAAGCGTGCCGTTTACGGGCTGATGAGGACCATGGGGCCCTCGGCCTTGGGCACGCCGCCCTTGCGCTCGAGGGAGACGGCGAACTTGGCGACGGTCTCGACGGGTTTGCCGGCCTTGAAGCGGTAACGGGCCTCGCCGGTGGCGGCGTCGACGGTGAACACGCCGCCGTCGACGGGGATGGCATACTGCGGGTCGATGACCCAGAGCTGGTAATCCCGGTCGGGGGCCAGCGCGGGGAGGTTGGCGACGGTGAGCACGCCTTCCTGCGAGAAGGGGTTCCAGACGGCGATGGCGGTGGCTTCGGGGGCGTTGCCGAGCAGGGAGTTGAGCGCGGTGATTTTGAGCGCGGCGAGGTCGGCCTGTGCCTCCAGCTCGGCGACGCGGGCGAGGGCGCTGCCGCGGGTTTCCTTGAGTTCGGAGTCGAGGGCGGCGACGCGCAGCTCGGCGGCCTTGAGGCGCAGGGTCTGTTCCCGTGACACGATGCGTTCGGATTCGAGCGCGGTGTCGAGGCCGCGGGCCTGCAGGGTGGCGAGGGCCTCGCTTTCGGTGAGCAGGGCGAGTTGGTAATCGAGCCGGCCGACGGTCAGCCCGAGGTAGGCGGAGAGCAGGGCGAAGATCGCCGCGGCGGCCCAGCCGGGCCAGGCGGGCAGGCGAAAGGGAACAACCTTGCCGTCGTCGTCGCTGTCGCTGGCGGCCGGGGCGGGCTGGGCGGCGCAGGAAGCGAGGATGCGGTCGCGCAGGCCGGGGGAGGGGGCGACGAAGGGGGCGGTGAACGCGCAGGCGGAGGCGGTTTCGCGCAGGTCGTCGACCAGTCGGCGCAGCTCGGGGTCGCGGCCAGCCGGCGGTTGAAGTCGGCGAGTGCGGGGCCTTCGGCCAGATCGAAGGCGTGCAGGGAGGCGAGCTCCTCGGTGCGTTCGTCGATCATGGCGAGGGGGGCGCGATCAGGTCGCGCAGCTTGAGCAGGCCGCGGCGGATGCGGGCCTTGACGGTGCCGAGCGGCTGCTGGAGGCGGTCGGCGATTTCCTGCTGGGTGAGTCCGGAGAAGTAGGCGAGCTCGAGGGCCTGGCGTTGTTCGGCGGGCAGTTCGCCGAAGGCCTGGCGGACGGCCGCGCCGCGTTCGCCGATGTCGGCGGCGAGGGCGACGTCGGGCGGGGTCTGGTCGTAGCCGAGGTCGGCGGGGGCGGACTGCGCGAGCAACTCGGCGCGGCGCTTGCGGGAGCGCACGCGGTCGAGGGCGCGGTTGCGGGTGAGGGTCATGACCCACGAGAAGGCGCTGCCGCGGGTCGGGTCGTAGTCGGCGGCTTTTTGCCAGACGGCCACGAAGGCGTCATGCACGATGTCCTCGGCCTCGCGTTGGTCGTTCAGGATACGATAAACGGTCGCCAGCAGCGGACGGGAAAAACGGTCGTAGAGTTCGCCGAGCGCGTCCTGGTCGCCGTTGGCGATGCGGGCGAGCAGCGGTGCGTCGAGATCGGCGACGCGGCGGTTGTCGACGGAATCGCTCATGCGTCGGATCGGGCGTGGCCCCGCGCGCTCGACCCCGCCCGGCCACGGGATGGCCGGCGGAGGTGGCAGGCAGATGTCTGTCGGGGGCATTTCATGGAATTAAACGCGTGGCCGGCTTCGGTGGATGCGGAGCATTCGGGCGTCCCCGTGGCTGGCAATCGCAAAGCTCTCGTGATGCGCGGGATCATCCGGGCGCGCTCAAAGAATGACGAGACCGAGCAGGCCGAGCAGGAGCAGGCCGGCGATGGTGGCGAGTGCGATACGTTCGCGCGGGGTGGTTTGCAGGAGCATGGCGATCAGGGGGCGGTGTTGGTTTCGAGCAGGGCGTAGGTGACCTCGAGCGGCAGCGGTTGCAGGATGGGCAGCACGGCCTCGATTTGACCGCCCTGGGTGCGGCGCAGGAAAAACGTCCGCACCACCCCGAGGGTGCGAAACTCGCCGCCGCCGAGGGCGCGCAGTTTGGCGGCGGTTTCGTCGAGCCTGGTTTCGTCGGCCAGCACGCCGGCCAGGCAAAAGAGCGCCAGACGGGTGTCGTAGCGCAGACCGGCGACGTCGGCCTCCCCGCTGGCGGCGCGGGTGAACAGTCGGTCGGCCAGGGCGGCGTCGGGGTGGCGGATCAGGTGGGTGCAGAGCAGAGTGACGCCGGTGTCGCTGAGCCGTGATTGCAGGAACTGGTCGAACAGTCTTGCGCGGTCGGCGTCGCGCCCGAGCGCGGCGAGTGCGTCGAGGCGAAGCAGCACGCGCTCGCGGGGATTGAGCGCCACGTTTTCACGCAGGGTCAGCGCCAGGGTTTCCTCGGGGAAGCCGAGCCGGAGCAGACGGCGTCCGATGTAAAAGTTGCCATAGGCGTCGGTCCGGCCTTCGAGCACGGCCTGGATGAGCCGGCCGCGTTCCTCGGCGGGCGGCAGGCCGACGGTGTCGGCGACCAATCGGAGCGTGACGGCGGCCTCGGCGGGCAGGCGGGGCTCGGTCAGCAACGCGTCGAGCAGATCGTGATTTTGCAGACGGGTCGACGCGAAGACCAGCGCGTGCTGCCAGGCGGCGATGGTCTGGGTGTCGCGCAGCAAACGTTCGGCGGCCAGGCGGGCGACCCCGTCCATGTCGCCGCGGGCCAGCATGGCCCGCATCCACAGGCGCGCGGTCTCGGCGCGTTGTTCCGGGTGGTCGTTGAGCAGGCGACGGTAGACCCGGTCGGAGATGGCCGGTTGGTTGACCTGCCACAGGCGGGCGAGTCGCAGGCCCACCGGGTAGTTGTAGGGATCGAGTTCGTAGGCGTTGTAGAGCGCGAGCAGCGACTCCTTGATGCGGCCTTCCTGCTCGGCCAGCTCGGACTGTTCGATGAAATGGGCCGCGCGCACCCGGGCCAGCTCCGACCAGGCGGGCGGCCAGGCGATCTGTCGCAACGAGACCTCGTAGCCGATGGTGCGCATGGCGATGAACGCGCCCAGCACGCCGACCAGCAGCACCGTGAGCGCGGTCCCGCCGAAGAGCGCGGTGGCGCGTCCCCAGAAAGGCCGCACGTCCGCGGCGTCGACCGAGCAGCGCCACACGCCGTCGGGGCGTTGTCGGAGCAGCGGGCAGACCCGGCGGAATCGTTCCGGCCGGTCCCAGTGGGTGATGGCTGCGCAGGCGGTTTCCCAGGCGACGCCGGAGTCGCTGTGATGCTGGCAGGGGCACCGGCCGCGCGTCCGTCGGAGCCGGAAGAGCGTCTTGCGAATATTCCAATAAACGGAGGCTCCGTAGAGCCGGAGCGCGTCGCCCAAGATGCCTTTCACGCAGGCACCGTGGGCGGGCCGGTTGCGCCGGGCAATGGCAAACCAAACGTGAATCGCACGCGCCCGCTGGCGAACCGGGAAACCTTGTCTAGTCTGGCCGCGTTCACCCGATCCCAATCGTTAACACCCATCCTCAAACCATGATCAATCTGCTCAATCCCCTCCTGCGCAAAGTCGCCGTCCTGCTCACCCTCGCGGTCGCCTCCACCGGCTTCGCGGCCAGCGTCGGGCAACCCGCCCCCGACTTCACGCTCACCGACATCGACGGCAACGCCGTCACGCTCTCCTCGCTCAAGGGCAAGACCGTGGTGCTCGAATGGGTCAACCAGGAGTGCCCCTTCGTCGTGAAACACTACGACAAGAGCGGCAACCTGCCCGCGCTGCAAAAGCAGGCCCTGGCCGACGGCGTCGTCTGGCTGCAGATCAACTCCGCCGCCGCCGGCAAGCAGGGCGACTACTCCGAGGCGAAGGTCAAGGACTGGCAAAAGGAGCACGGTGTCGTCGCCGCGCACTACTTCCGCGACAGCGACGGCAAGGTCGGCAACCTCTATGCCGCCAAGACCACCCCGCACATGTATGTCATCAACGCCGAGGGCACCCTCGTCTACAACGGCGCCATCGACAGCATCCGCTCCGCCAACCCGAAGGACATCGACAAGGCCGACAACTACGTGACCGCCGCCCTCGCCGCGGTGAAGGCCGGCACCGCCGTCGAGAAGGCCGTCACCGTGCCCTACGGCTGCTCGGTCAAATACTGACGCCTGGATAAACGGACGCCTGGCCAAACCGCGCCCCCTTTTCCGTCCAAGGAATGCTGGTGATATAACAACTAGCTTGGCTGGCTCGCCATATTCGGACCTCAGTGAGGTCCGAATTGTGACCCGAGTCCCCCAAGCGGGGGCGCCGGCCTCCGGTCATCCCTGCGGGACTCGCCTACGACTTCCCTTGTTTGGTCCTCACCGAGGACCAAACTCAAAGTCGGCTTTTTTCTTGTCCTTGGAGAGGACGAGGTAGGCGTTGAAGTTGGCGCCGCGCTTGGAAACGAAGCCCTCGATCAGGCCGGATTTGCCGGACTCCATCAGGCGTTCGATTTGCTCGGCTTCGAGGTCCTTGCCGCAGAGGTTGCGCTTGACCTCGAAGACGATGCGAGGGGTGCCGTCGGCGTTTTCCTTGGCGACGACGAACGCGTCCTTGGTCTGGTAGAGGGTGCCGTCGGGATGCGACTTGCTGGGGCCGAGCTTGACGGCCTGGGTGAGGTCCGGCGGGGCCTTGGTCTTGCGGGCGACGGGTTTGCCATCCTTGCCGACGCGGGGTTCGCGGGGCGGGAATTCCCAGCCGATGCGGGCCTTGTTGCGGACGAGGGTGGCGTCGAAGGGGCGGCCCTTTTTGGAGATAAAACCCTTGATGAGCTCGGTCTTGCCGGTGGTGACCATGGCGATGGCGTGGTCGCGGGTGATCTCCTTCTGGCACATGAGGCGGCCGACGGAGAAGGACTGTTTCCACTCCTCGCCGTCCTTCTCGCGCAGGATGTAGCTGGTGGGGCCTTCGCAGAGTTCGGCGCCGGTCTTGGGATCGGTCCAGAAGGGCTCCAGTTCGGAGAGCTCGACCTTGTTGCCGAAGTCGAGCTCGGCCTTTTTCTGGCCGGGTTTTTTGGGGTCGTCGACGATCTTGATCTTGGACGGGAAACGGTTGCCGGTGCGGGCGGAGACGAAGCCATCGAGCGGGCCGATCTCGCCGGCGGCGATGAGTTCGCGGACCTCGGTTTCCTCAAGTTTGCGGCCGCTCATGACCTTGTAGACGGTGAGGGCGCCGTCGCGGGATTTGTAGCCGCGCAGGGTTTCGAGCATGGGTTCGTTGTCGGTCGGGGAAATGATGTCGGTGACGCGGGAGTTTTCCTCGGTCTCCTCGAAGCTCTTGGTCTTGCCGACGATGTCCTCGGTGACCTGCACGATCTCCTTCATGAACTGCTCGCGGGAGTAGTTGTTGTGCTCCATCTGGCGGAGCTTTTGTTCCCACTGGCCGGTCATGTCGGGCTTGGTGAGGGCGTCGGCGTCGATGGCGTGGAGGAATTCCAGGAGCTGCTCGGCCTTGGTGGTGGGGGCGAGCTCGCGCTGGTTGCGCTCCATGTATTTCTGGTTGATGAGGCCCTCGATGGTGTCGGCGCGGGTGGCGGGGGTGCCGAGACCGCGTTCCTTCATGGCGTCGGCCATGGCTTCGTCGTCAACAAGTTTGCCGGCGCCTTCCATGGCGGAGAGCAGGGTGGCTTCCGTGTAGCGGGGCGGCGGCTTGGTGGTCTCGTCGTGGAGCTCGGCCTTGGCGGTGACGGCGGTGGCGTTGTCCTCGGGGGAGAGGGCGGGCAGGGCCTTGGAGTCCTTGGCGTCGTCGTCGACGGTGGTCTTGCCGTAGACGGCGAGCCAGCCGGGTGACGTGAGGACTTTGCCCTCGGTCTTGAAGTCGTGGCCGGGGGCGACGGTGGAGATGCGGGTGGTGACGTCGAACTCGGCGGCGGGGAAGAAGGCCGCGACGAAGCGGCGGGCGATCATGTCGTAGACCTTGGCCTCCATCTCATCGAGCTTGGTCGGGATGGTGGTGGTGGGGATAATCGCAAAGTGATCCGAGATCTGGGCGTTGTTGAAGATGCGTTTGTTGGGACGCAGCCAGCCTTGCTCCAGGATGGTGGCGGAGTGTCTGGCGAGGTCGCCGCCGAAGGCTTCGAAGGTCTGGCGGCAGGTGGGGATGTAGTCTTCGGGCAGGGCGCGCGAGTCGGTGCGGGGGTAGGTGATGACCTTGTGGCGTTCGTAGAGGGCCTGGGCGATCTGGAGGGTGCGGCGGGCGGGCAGGCCGAAGCGGCCGTTGGCCTCGCGCTGGAGGGTGGTCAGGTCGTAGAGGCGGGGGCTGGCCTGGGTGGAACCTTTTTTCTCCTCGCGGACGGACGCGGGGGGGCGGCCGGCGCAGGCGGCGACGACGGCCTCGGCGAGGGCCTTGTCCCAGACGCGGTCGATGCGGTCGTGTTCGTCGGCGGCGTCTTTCTTGTAGTTGGCGCGTTGATACACTCCTTCGTAGGAGCCCTTGGCGAGGTCGAAGGTGGCGGTGACGCGCCAGTAGTCGCGGGGCTTGAAGTTGCGGATCTCAAGTTCGCGGTTGAAGACGATGGCGAGGGTGGGGGTCTGCACGCGGCCGACGGAGGCGACGTTGCCGGCGCGGGAGCCGAACATGCGCTTGGTGAGGGCGCGGGTGCCGTTGATGCCGACGAGCCAGTCGCTCTCGGAGCGGCAGCGGGCGGCGGCTTCGAGTCCGGCCATCTTTTCGCCGTCGCGGAGGTTGGCGAAGGCGAGCTTGATGCCCTCGGTGGTCATGGTCTGCATCCAGGCGCGTTTGACCGGGAGTTTGCACTTCGCGAGCTGGTAGAGGTAGGCGAAGATGAGTTCACCCTCGCGGCCGGCGTCGCAGGCGTTGATGACCTGATCGATGTCTTTGCGGGCGAGTTGCTTCTTTAATAGAGCAAAGCGGTCCTTGGAGTCGGCGATGGGCTTGAGGCCGAATTTGGAGGGGATGATCGGGAGCGTCTCCAGGCGCCAGAAGCCGTATTTCTTTTTGTCGATGTCCTCGGGCATCTCGAGTTCGACGATGTGGCCGACGGCCGAGGTGATCACGTAGTCGTCGTTTTCGTAGACGTCGCCTTTCTTGGGGACTTTCCCCAGCGCGCGGGCAAGATCGGTGGCTACGCTGGGTTTTTCGGCGATGACGAGTGACTTCATGGGAGGTGCGAGCGGTTAGGGGGCGGGGGAGGGGATTTCAAGGATTAGTTTCCCTCGGGGGTCGGGTCCCCTACGGGGACGAAAAATTTCGGGGAGGGTGGTCCGCCGGTTTGACTCAAATAAAAACCCCGGAGTCGCGAGACATCCGGGGTTCTGAAACTGGCGGAGAGAGGGGGATTCGAACCCCCGGTAGGCTGTTACACCTACGGCGCTTTAGCAAAGCGCTGCTTTCGACCACTCAGCCATCTCTCCGTGAGTGAAGTGCGAGAGGCAAATACTGGTCGCACAAAGTGCAAGGCCAATTCTCGCGCACGGGTCGGTTACTCAGTCGTCGTCCTCGTCGTCCGAGGGAAGCTCAAGTTCCTCGCGGCACTCGGTCATGACCCGCAGCCAGATCTCGCGCAGGTCGAACAGGCGGGCAATGGCTTCGCCGCGGTAGGCGGCGATGGCGCGGTGCTTTTCGGCCGGCTCGGAGGAGAGTCGGGCCATCGAGCCGTTGAGTTCCTGCAGGGCGCGCTTGAGCAGGCTGATGGCCATGGCGTAGTCGCCAAAGTCGAGGGCCTGGATGGCGAGGATGGCCTGGGTCTCGCCGCGGTTGAGGCTGGCAAGGTAGCCGAGGGCGAAGTCGGCCGGGATGCCGGCGGTGGTGCCGGCAAGCTGTTCCCAGGTGCGCGTGAGGCTGAGGTAGAGGGAGCGGGTGGCGATGAAGACCGGGTTCTTGTGGAGCGTGTAGGGCTCGGACTCGTCGCTGCCGTCGAGCACGGACATGTCGGCGTCGGTCAGTTCGTCCGAATCGGACGGGTTCCAGTCCTCCTGGCTCCAGCCCATCTGCTTGGCGGCCTCGTCTAGGCGCTCGGGGCCGGTGGGGAGCTTGTCGTAGTGGGCGAGGTAGCGAAGGATGGCTTCGTCCTGATCGCGCAGGTAGCGCTCCCAATCAAATTCGTTCCAGACGAGCTCTCCGCGATCTTCCCAGTCGTTGTCCGAGTTGCCGTCAGAATTTTGGTTGTTCATTCGAAGGTGGGGGCCGGTGGACCCTGTTCGGCAGGTTGCTTCGGACGGGGTGGAAAGCAACGAAAAAGACCGTTTTTACCGAGCGGGGCGACGTGCGGAGCGGGCGAAGCGGGCACCGGTTTTCTAGGTTGAATTAACGCAACGAGATCGCCTAGGTATGGCCGTTTCCCCCGCCATGCAGGACGTGCATTTTGAAACAGTGTGGTTTTCCGGCCGCGTGCAGGGCGTCGGCTTCCGCTACTCCACCCTGCAGGTGGCGAAGGGATTCGACGTCTGCGGCAGCGTGCGCAACCTGGCGGACGGCCGGGTCGAGCTGGAACTCGAGGGCACGCCGGCGGAAGTGAAGGCGATGGTTGCGGCCGTCGAGGAGCACATGCATGGCTATGTGCGCAAGGTCGAGCGCTCGACGCCGGTGAGGCGGGCGGCGCAGTTCCAGGGCTTTGTGATTCGCTGAAACCTTTTTAACCCGAGAATTGTTTTACCCCTGTCCCCCCATGAGTGTTTCCCCAGACGCCAGTCCTCCCGCGACGACCGCCCCGGCGGCGATCGAGATCCGCGGGCTCACCAAGGATTTCCCGGTCAACCTGCGCGGCATCAAGCTGCGCGCGGTCGACAACCTGAGTCTCACGGTGCCG
Source organism: Verrucomicrobiota bacterium (assembly GCA_043815125.1). Lineage (GTDB taxonomy): Bacteria > Verrucomicrobiota > Verrucomicrobiia > Opitutales > Opitutaceae > JAUWBF01. Next base: position 6,996 of record JBDRJH010000103.1, on the reverse strand, counting down.
GCCGGCCAGGTGTTCGGGTTGCTCGGTCCCAACGGCTCGGGCAAGAGCACCACGATCAAGGTCATCCTCGGCCTGCTCGAGGCGACCGTGGGCGAGTGCCGCGTCTTTGGCGTGCCGAGCGGGCGGGTCGAGTCGCGGCGCAATGTCGGCTACCTGCCCGAGGCGCCGTATTTTTATCGCTACCTGAGCGGCACGGAGCTGGTGACGTTCTACGCGCGGGTTTGCGGCGTCGGGAAGGCGCGGTTGCGCGAACGGGTGCGCGAGGTGTTGGACTGGGTCGGGCTTTCGGGCGCGGCGGATCGTCGCGTGGGCACGTATTCGAAGGGCATGTTGCAACGGGTCGGCCTAGCCCAGGCGCTGGTGCATGATCCGCGGCTGGTGGTGCTCGACGAGCCCACGGCGGGTGTCGATCCGGTGGGCTCGGCCGAGATGTGCGAGCTGATCGTGAAGCTCAAGGAGCAGGGCAAGACCGTGCTCATCACCTCGCACCTGCTGGCGCAGATCGAGGATGTCTGCGACCGCGTGGCCATCTTGGACCGGGGCAAGCTCATCCTCGAGGGCGAGGTGGGCGAGTTGATTGGACAGCGTGAGCGGCAGGCGCTCATCGTGGACCCGTTGCCCGAGGGGGACCTGGCGGCGTTGAAGGTTTGGCTGGCCGAGCGCGGCCACGCGTTGTCCGCGGTGGAGCAACCGCGGGCGCGGCTGGACCAGTTGTTTCTGAGCAAGGTGGCCCGTCCGGGCAAAACCGAGGAAAGGCATCAATCATGAGTTCGGCATCATCGTCTTCGATCCATCCGGCCGCCGGCGAGTCCGGCCGCGTGCCGTTTTCTTTCGACCGCCTGCGCTTGATCGCGGGCAACACCTTCCTGGAGGCGGTGCGGCAAAAGCTGTTCAACTTTCTCCTGATTTTGGCGGTGGCACTGGTGGCGAGCGCGCAGTTTTTCCGCGAGTTCAACTTCGGTTCGTCGGAGCTGAAGTTCATCGCGGACTTTGGTTTCGGCGCGCTGGTGTTCTTCGGCTCGACGCTGACCATCGCGACGACCGCGCAGTTGTTTTTCAGTGAGATCGAGAACCGCACCGCGCTGACGTTGCTGGCCAAGCCGATCTGGCGCTCGGAGTTCATCTTCGGCAAATGGCTGGGCGTGTTCGCGGTGGTCGGCGTGTTCTGCGCGGTGACCATCGGGCTGCTGCTCGGGCTGCTGTTTTATCGCGAGAACGCCATCATGACGCTGCACCCGGAGGCCTTCGAGGCCGGCCGCATCGTCAACTACGCCGACATCCTGCTGGTGGGCGTGCTCCAGTGGCTGAAGTTCGGCGTGCTCACCGCCATCGTGCTGCTGATCGCGAGCTTTTCGAACACCAACCTCTATACCGTGGTGACGGGATTCTTCGTGCTGGTCATTTGCCACCTGCAATACTTGGCACGCGACGCCTACGGCAACATCGACAACCTGCTGGTGCGGCTGCCGGTGATGCTGGTCAGCTACGTGTTCCCGAACTTCCAGTTGTTTAATCTGGCCGACCACGCCGCCCAGGGGGCCGGGGTTGATTACGACGTGGCCGCGCGGGTCGGGCTCTATGGTCTGGCCTACATCGCGGTGATGGGCGGGTTGGCCGTTTACAGCTTCCGCAACCGTGAAATTTGACCTCGCAGTCTTTCGCACCTGGCGCACCGCGGCGGTGGTGTTGACGGGCCTGCTTGTCGCCGGCCTGGCTCTGCGCCCCGTCGAGTCCCCGGCTTGGGAGGCCCTGCGTGCCGAGCAACCCGCGCTCAAACTCGACTCCATCCAGGGAGCGCTCGGTCAGGGGGTCACGGTCGGTCTGCTGGGCGGCTTCCGCGCGATCGTGGCGGACTTTTTCTGGCTCAAGACCAACTCCGTCTGGGGCGACAACGACCTGCCCGCCACCCAAACCTACGTTCACTTGGTCACGGCCATCGACCCCCGCCCGCTCTACTTTTGGCTCAATGGCAGCCGCATGATCGCCTACGACATGCCCAACTGGCGCATCCAGGCCGCCGGCGGCTACGACATCGTGCCGCAGGGCGTGCAACGCAAGTTCGACGAGGAGCAATCCGCGGTTGCCGTCGATTACCTCCAGTCCGGCCTTGGCTACCATCCGAACGAACCTCTGCTCCTGATTGAGATCGCCAACGTCTATCTCAACCGCCTCAAGGACAACGCCACCGCCGCCGAGTATTACCTCCAGGCCGCCAGCCAGCCCGACGCACCCCACTATGCCGCCCGCATCTACGCCGAACTGCTGCGCCGCCTGGGCCGCAACCGTGAGGCTTACGACTGGTTGAAAAAAACCTACGTCGATCTGCCCAAGGGCCCCGACGCATCCTACACCGCCCAGCCGGATGTCGTTCTCGAACGTATCCGCGAACTGGAGGAGGAACTCGGCGTCCCGGCTGAGCAGGCTTTCCAGCCCTAAAAACCCACGGCGGCGCGGGAATTAGTCTTGATGAGGACTATTAACTTATAAATGTTGATAAACTCACTCAACTAAATGACTGCCGACGCCAACCTCTATCCGGTCTTTGACCGCCTGCTGTCCCGCTCCGACAAGGAGGCGAAGCTCCGTCAGCGCGGCCGTGTGATCTGGCTCTACGGCCTGTCCGGTTCCGGCAAGAGCACCCTCGCCATCGCCCTGGAGCGCCGCCTGCACGCCGAGGGTTTCACCACGCAACTGCTCGACGGCGACAATGTCCGCACTGGCCTCAACCGCGGGCTTGGCTTCAGCGACGCCGACCGCGCCGAAAACCTTCGCCGCGTCGCCGAGGTCGCCAAGCTCTTCGCCCACGCCGGCATCGTGACGCTGTGCTCCTTCATCACGCCGCTGCGCGCCAACCGCACCGCCGCCCGCGACATCATCGGGGCCGACGATCTGCTTTCGGTTTACGTCAAAGCCTCCTTCGAAACCTGCGCCCAGCGCGACCCCAAGGGCCTCTACGCCAAAGCCGCCGCCGGCGGGGTGGGGGGCCTTCACCGGCAAAGATTCCACCTTCGAACCGCCCGCGCCCGACCTCGGCGACACCGACACCATTCTCGACACCGAGGCCGCCGACCAAAACGCCTGTCTCGACCAACTGCACGCCGCCGTGCTGCCCTTGATTCAATTTTCAAAATGAGTTCCTACAACCTCACCCACCTCTCCCAACTGGAGCACGAGGCCATCTTCGTCATCCGCGAAGTCGCCGCCCAATTCGAGCGTCCCGCGCTGCTCTTCTCCGGCGGCAAGGACTCCATCGTCATGGCGCGCCTTGCCCAAAAAGCCTTCGCGCCCGCCAAGATCCCGTTCCCGCTCGTCCACGTGGACACCGGCCACAACTTCGCCGAAGCCATCGAATACCGAGACTGGTTCGTCAAAGAAATCGGGGCCCGCCTCGTCGTCCGCTACGTGGAAGACTCCATCAAAGCCGGCCGCGCCCAGGAAGAAAAAGGCCCCAACCCCTCCCGCAACGGCCTGCAAACCGTCACCCTGCTCGACACCATCGAGGAGTTCCAATTCGACGCCTGCCTCGGCGGCGCGCGCCGCGACGAGGAAAAAGCCCGCGCCAAGGAACGCTTCTTCTCCCACCGCGACGAGTTCGGCCAATGGGATCCCAAGAACCAGCGCCCCGAGCTCTGGAACCTTTTCAACGGACGCAAGCAAGTCGGCGAACACTTCCGCGTCTTCCCGCTCTCCAACTGGACCGAGATGGACGTCTGGCAATACATCGCCCGCGAAAATCTTCGCATCCCCTCCATCTATTTCAGCCACACCCGCAAGATCGTGAACCGCGGCGGCGTGCTCCTCGCCGAGTCGCCGTTCATCACGTTGCTCGACGGCGAAAAGTATGAGGAACGCGTCGTGCGTTTCCGCACCGTCGGCGACGCCACCTGCACCGGCGCGGTCGAGTCCACCGCCGCCAACCTCGGCGAAATCATCCAGGAAGTCGCCTCCGCCCGCGTCACCGAACGCGGCGCCCGCGCCGACGACAAACGCTCCGAGTCCGCCATGGAAGACCGCAAGAAGGCGGGTTATTTCTGAGCCGCTGACTACGGACCCGGAGTTTTAACGCAGAGTCGCAAAGGTCGCAGAGATGCCCGAACTCAACGAGAACGCCATCAGCCAAATCATCCTGGATGCCTCCATCGAGGTGCATCGGGAACTTGGTGGACCGGGTCTGCTCGAGGGGGTTTACGAGGAGTCGCTCGTCGAAGAGCTCACTTTGCGCGGCCTCCAAGTCGAGCGTCAGCAGCAAGTCCCCATCGTATACAAAGGCAAAATACTCGCCACACCTCTGCGTCTCGACCTCCGCGTTAACGGCCTTGTCATCGTCGATCCCAAGGCCGTCATCGAATACAACCCGATCTTCGATGCCCAGATGCTCACCTATCTCCGACTCACCGGCCTCAAACTCGGCCTCGTCATAAATTTCGGCGAACGCCTCATTAAAAACGGCTACCACCGAATCGTGAACGGCCTCTGATGGCCTTTCCTTCAACACCTCTCTGCGATCTCTCCATCTCCGCGCCTCTGCGTTAAAACTCCGAATCCAATTTTAAAAAATGACCGCTCCCGCTCACACGCACACCGACGAACACTACCTCTCCATGGATCTCCTGCGCTTCACCACCGCCGGCTCCGTGGACGACGGCAAATCGACCCTCATCGGCCGCCTCCTCTACGACTCCAAGGCCATCTTCGACGACGCCCTCGAAAACCTTGAACGCGTCACCCAGCAGCGCGGCGAGGAACACCTCAACCTCTCGCTGCTCACCGACGGCCTGCGCGCCGAGCGCGAGCAAGGCATCACCATCGACGTCGCCTACCGCTACTTCGCCACCCCCAAGCGCAAGTTCATCATCGCCGACACTCCCGGCCATATCCAATACACGCGCAACATGGTGACCGGCGCCTCCACCGCCAACCTCGCCATCATCCTCATCGACGCGCGCAAAGGCGTCATCGAGCAGACCTGCCGCCATTCCTTCATCGCCTCCCTCCTGCGCATCCCGCACGTCATCGTCGCGGTCAACAAGATGGACCTCGTTGATTTCTCCGAACAACGCTTCAACGAGATCGTCGCCCAATACTCCGAGTTCGCCTCGCGCCTCGACATCCCCGACATCAAGTTCATCCCCATCTCCGCGCTGCACGGCGACAACGTCGTCGATACCTCCACCAAGACCCCTTGGTATCAGGGTGGCTCGCTGCTCTACACGCTCGAGACCGTCTACATCGGCAGCGACCTCAACCACGTCGACGCCCGCCTGCCCGTGCAGACCGTCATCCGCCCGCACTCCGACGAGCACCACGATTTCCGCGGCTTCGCCGGCCGCGTCGCCGGCGGCGTCTTCAAGCCCGGCGACGACGTCGTCTCGCTGCCCTCCGGTTTCCCCGCCAAGATCAAATCCATCCACGGTCCCGAAGGAGAATTGGCCGAGGCGTTCGCGCCCATGTCCGTCGCCATCACTCTCGACCGCGAGATCGACGCCTCGCGCGGCGATTGCTTTGCCAAGCCCAACAACCAGCCGCAGGTCACCAAGGACATCGAGGCCATGGTCTGCTGGTTCTCCGAAAAGCCCCTTCAGCCCAACGGCAAATACATCCTCCGCCACACCACCCGCGAGGCCAAGTGCGTCATCAAGACCGTGCGTTACAAGGTCAACATCAACACCCTTCACAAGGAGGCCGACGACCTCAGCATCAACATGAACGATATCGGCCGCATCCACCTGCGCGTCGCCGTGCCGTTGATGGTCGATCCCTACAAGCGCAACCGCACCACCGGCAGCTTCATCCTCGTCGACGAGTTCGCCAACACCACCGTCGGCGCCGGCATGATCATGTGGCCCGACGGCTCCGAGTCCCCCGCCGAAGTCGAATCCTTCGTCGAAATGGGCGGACTTTAACAAGGAGGGCGGACATTCCTGTCCGCCCTTTTTTGTGTTCATCCACCAACGATGTCCGACCTCGCTCCCACAGCCCCATGACCACCGCCCGCATCTGGTTCGAGGCCACCCGTCCCCGCACGCTGCCCGCCGCCGTCGCGCCCGTGCTGGTCGGCACCGCGCTGGCGATCCGTGCCGACAGCTTCGTTGCTCCCGCCGCGCTCGCCTGCCTGGGCTTCGCGCTGCTCATCCAGATCGGCACCAACTTTGCCAACGACTACTACGACTTCATCAAAGGCGCCGACACCGCCGAACGCGTCGGCCCGCGCCGCGCCGTCGCCTCCGGCCTCGTCAAGCCCGGCACGATGAAGCTCGTCACCGCCATCACCTTCGCCGTCGCGTTTCTGGTCGGCCTCAGCCTGCTGCCCTACGGCGGGTGGCCGCTGCTCGCCATCGGCGTCGCCAGCGTCATCTGCGGCTACGCCTACACCGGCGGGCCGTATCCGCTCGGCTACAACGGACTCGGCGACCTGTTTGTATTCATTTTCTTCGGACTGATCGCCGTCGGCGCGACCGCCTACGTGCAGACCGGCGCGCTCACCGCCGATCTCTGGATCGCCGGAGCCGGGGTGGGGGGCTCGCCGCAAATATTCTCGTCGTGAACAATTATCGCGACGTCGAGACCGACCAAAAAGCCGGCAAGCGCACCCTCGTCGTGCGCATCGGCCGCGACTTCGCCCGCAAGCAATTCATCCTGGCCCACGCGTTGTCCGCGCTCACGCCGCTGCTGCTGGTCGGCGTGCTCGGCACCGACCTCATCCTCGCTGTGATCATGGCCGCGATGGTCTTGGTCGAAGGCTGGCGCCAGACCGCCGAACTCGCCGCCGCCGACACTCCGGCAAAGTGCATCACCCTCCTCGGCAAAACCGGCCGCTGGCTGGCCATCTACGCCGTGCTCCTCAGCGCCGCGGTGTTGGTCTGATCGGAGGCGGAGTTTTTAACGCAGAGGCGCAGAGACCGCAGAGGGGCGCAGAGAAAAGTAGCGCGGGGTTGCACCCAGCCCGCTTTATAGAATTGGGGGGGGTAGGCGGGGGTGCTGACGAATGGAGGCCGG
>JBDRJH010000102.1:0-8272 GCA_043815125.1 Verrucomicrobiota bacterium | reverse complement strand
CGCTCCCGTGCCAGGCCTTCGCCAGGTCGTAGAGATGGCACGGATTCGTGGCGCTGATGGCGATGACGGGTTCAGCCGGCATGGGACGACTTCAACAAGCGGGGGTAGGCCCGGGAATAAAGCAGATGGCGGACATTGCCGGTGTAGTGACGGGCGGTCATGCCCTCGAAGGGAGCGTCTGTTTGCCAGAAATACATGCCCTGGTTGGAGATCACATAACGCTCCGCCGGGAGCGGCTCCGAGCCGGCCGCGGTCATCAACACGCCGGCCACGGTTTGCTCGGTGACCCGGTGATAGTGCTCCGGAGTCCAGCCGGAGAGCAGCGCGTGCAGCCGCTCGTCGCTCCAGGCGCGCGCGGGGATGACGAGCAGGCCGGAGTTGAGATGGGGATCGTGTCGCAGTCCCAGGGCTGCGGCGCGATCGGCGACCCACGGATCCCAGGACGGGTAGGCGTGGTCGACCATGTGCCGCGCCCGTCCGCCGAAGAGCGCGTCGAAAAACTCCGGCGCGGGCGCGAAGGCCGTCACGTCGGCGTCGCAGTAGGCCAGGTCGCTCCCGGACTGGAGGTCGTGCAACAGCGCGAGCTTTCGGGCGAAGGGGTAGTGCAGGCAAAACTGCCCGTGCCTTTGCAACGGATTGCCGCGTCGTTCCAGCCAGGCGGGCACGCTCTCGACCCGGACGCCCGGGAACAATCCCGCGGCCCGGTCCGACCACTCCGGGTCCACGGGGCCGTCGACAAACAGCATCGGCCTGAGCGGGCGCGGCGCGAACCGCAGCCAGCTCCACATGGACCAGAGGGCGTCGATCCGCGTCCGCGGTTCGCACAGCACGGCGAACACCGGACCGTCGCCGGCCGCCGCGAGGGGCGGCAGGGCGAGTATCCGGTTTTTGGATGCACGGGGCAGGTTGCGCTGGATGGAGGCGACCCGGCTGCCCGCGAGGTGCTTGAGGCGGTCGAGGGCGTTCATGGACGGTCGGCGGGACGCGGATTCCGGAGCAGTCCGCGCCAGAGCGAATACTCGCGCCGGCCCACGGGCGCGCGGTCGCGCCACACCGTCGGAAAACCGGCGGCCGCGCGCCACCACCACTGCGGCTCCCGCACGACCCAGCGGGGGCCGCGCCGGCAGGCGTAGGCGAACTGGCCGGCGGCGCGCCGCAGCAGCGCGAAGGGCAGCACCGGCCACGGGCAGCGCAGCAGCGCGCTCCAGCATTCGTTGCGGGCGTGCAGGTGGTGAGTGCGGATCTCGTTGCGATTCACCGACGAGTAGCGGTGGCGAATCAACAGGCCCGTGTGCAGGCGCACGCCCCAGCCGGCCGCGATGCATTGGAGGGCGTAGTCGGGTTCCTCATACACATGCCCGAAGCCGGTGGCGTAACCGGGGAGCGACAGATAGGTTGACCGGCGGAGCAGGACGCCGCTGCTCGCGTAGGAGGCGACGCACATGTCGGGACCGAAGCTGGCCTGCGACAGGGAGGCGGGAAACTCCTCGCTGCGCTGCGGGAAACAGAGCACGGCCAGCCGGGGGTCGTCCGCGAACAGGCGCGCGGCCCGCGCGATGAAGTCGGGCTCCACGGGATGGCTGTCGTCGTCGAGCGAGAGCACAAGGTCGCCGGCGGCTTCGCGGATCATGCGGTCGCGCGACGGGATCGAGCCGCGCGAGACGGGGTTCACGATCACGCGCGCCTCCGGGAACCCGGTTTGCAGCAGCTCGAGCGAGCGGTCGCGGCAACCGTCGAGGGTGACGAGCAACTCGTCGCACGCGGGGGCAAGCCGCGAGAGCTCGTGCAGGGTGACGGCCAGATCGTCCGCCCGATCGCGCGTGGTGATCATCACGGAGACGGTCATGCGCGGGGGCGGATGGCCCTGGCCGGATTACCCGCGAAAACCGCCCCGGCCGGGATATCCTTGGTGACGACCGAGCCGGCGCCCACGATGGCGCCGGCGCCGATGCGCACACCCTTGAGAATGGTCACGTGGGCGCCGATCCAGCAACCCGGCTCCAGTTTGACCGGAAGGCCGACGAGCCGTCCGGCCGCCGGGCGGCCGTTTTCGCCCATGGAGTGATCGTGGTCGGTGATGTAGCAAAACGGGCCGATCATGCAGTCGTCGCCGATCTCGATGCCAACGGACGCGTCGATCATGGTGTGGCGGTTGATGTAGACCCTGGAACCGATGCGGATGGCGCCGCCCGGGGAGGTTTTTTCGCACACCAGCAGGGTGACTCCGCGGTCGAGGGCCGCGCCCGCGCCGAGGCGGATGCCGCCGGCATGGGACGGCACCTCGATGTCGCGCAGCCAGACGGGGCCCTCCAGCCGGGCCCCGCGCATGCGCAGGCGGACGGCCCGAAGGCGGGAGCCGAGGGCGTGGACAAGTCGTGTGATCATGGGGCGGAGAGCAGGGAGGCGTAGAGATTCTTGGTGCGGGCGGATACCGCCGTCCATCCCAAGGTTTCCGCGCGGCGGCGCGCGGCGGCTCCCATGCCCGCGGTCCGGGTCGGGTCGGCGGCCAGTCGCTCGATGGCGCGGGTCAGGCCCGCCAGCGACTTGGGGGGGACCAGCTCCGCGCAGGTGTCGTCAACGTAGTCGGGCACTCCGCCGATGTTTTCGGACACCACGGGCAGTCCGCTGGCCAGGGCCTCCAGCAGCGAGTTGTTCGCGGTGGCGTCGACCAGGGTGAGCAGGAGGCAGGAGGCGGACCGATAGGCCTCGGCGAGTTGGTCGTCGTCGATGCCATGGCGATAGTCGACGTTGGTCAGGGCGGCGAAGCGCGGAGCTTGCGCGGCCGGTCCGACAATCTCGAATCGCACGCGTGGCAGGGCGGAGCAGACTTCCTTGAGCAGATCGAAATCCCGCAGGTGCCCGCCGACGGAGAGCACGCGAAAGGGATCCTGCCGCAGGCACGGCGCCGGTCGGAAATAGTCGGTGTCGACCCCGTGGGGAATGACGTGCAACTTCGCGCGGTCCACGCCCATCCGCGCCAGATGATCGGCCTGATGGGTGCTCATGAGGATGAGCGCGTCAAAGTGCCGGAAGACCCCGGGAAAGCGCATGACCTCGTCCAGCATGAAGGGCGGGTTGTGCAGTGTGCCGACCAGTTTGGTGCGCGGACTCAGCCGGTGGACCAGCGGCGCGAGATAGCCCAGATCGAGGTCGGCCCACAGGTAGTGAAGTATGCCGGGAGGTTCTTTTCGCAACAAGCGTGCCGCCCTCCACTCCACCGTCGCGGAGCTGCCCTGATACCAGCGGCTGGCCGAGCCGCACCTGAGCAAACGCGATCCGAACCGCCCCAGGGCGGTGGCGGGGTCGCCGCGCGGCGCGACGATTTCCCGCGCGTTCAGTCCGCCGGCGATGCGGTCGTAGCCGGAGCGCTGACTGAGCGAGCTGTGTCGCGAGTAGACGGTGGTTACGTCGGGAGGGGATGAGGGGGGGGGCATCGGGTGATCCGGGCAGTGTGTTCTGATATGCCAAGCCTCACCGTCATGAACGGGGGCCGCGCCGGAAACGGGCGATTTTTTCGGCAAAGGCGAACCCTCCGAGCGCGAGCATCGTCCGGTAAGCCAGCGGGGCGGCGGAGCCTCTGGCGCAAACGAGGAACCTGCGGCGACGCTCGTGATAATAGTCGGCCGCGCAGGCCGGATCGGTCTTGGCAAGGGTCCGGGCCATTTCGAAAAACGCCTGCCCGGCGGCGAGTTCTCGTTCTTCCGTCAGTTGGCCGCGCGCGCGCAGCCAGTCGAGCATCGAGACCGTGAGTTCGTCACGCACCCGGAGCACCCGCGGCACATCGCGGCGACAGAGCGTGTCGTCGGACCATATGCGGTAGACGGCGCCGGCGGTCGGACAGATGCTCCAGCGCAGGTTTGCCTGAAGGGCGCGCATGGCCAGTTCGTTGTCCTGGCAGCAGGGCATGCTTTCGTTCCATCCGCCGATGCGCCGCAACGCGGAGGCCCGCCAAAGGGGGCCGCCGGTCTGGGGGAAACGCCAGGAAAACCACAGGGCGAGCAGATCGGTCTCGGCGGAAAGTGGGCCGGCGACACGGTCCGTCGGCAGGTTGTCGCGCCAGGTTTCCTCCAGCACCGGGCTGAGGAGCGCATCCGCCGAGTGGACGTCGTCCCCGGCCTCGGCCAACTGCCGGGAAGTTTTTCCGGGCAACAGGCAATCGTCGGCGTCAAGGTATTGCACCCATTCGCCGGAGGCCGCTGCGAGCAGTTTGTTGCGCGCGAAATTGCCTCCCTCGCCGGGCCCCCGCAGCACCCGCAGGCGGGCGTCGGCAAATTCGCCGAGGATCTCCGGACTGCGGTCGGAAGAGCCGTCGTCGAAGACGATGACCTCGATGTCGGGGTGGGTCTGCGCCAATGCGCTGTCGACCGTCGCGCGTATCCACCGGGCCGCGTCGCGGCAGGGGATCAGGATCGAAACCGTCGGACGTGGACTCATGTTTCGGGAAAAATGCCGTCGAACGGAAACGCCCGATGGGAGTCGGCATGGATGTCGCCGGCGCGACAGCGTTCAAGGAAAGTCGCCAAGGCGTCCGGATCGCCCTGCAGATAGTGAGGGAAGTCCGCCTCGACGCGCCGTCTCACGCGCAGGGGGTCGTGCCGACGGTCCAGAGTGGACAGCTTGTGCTTCAGGTCGTCGATGTCGTCGTAGACGATGAAATTTTCGTTCAAGCGTCCCGGTCCGGGAAGGTGGATGTCCTGCTTGATCTGATGGGCCTGGCACCAGTTTGCGGATGGGGTGACAATGTAGGAGCCGCAGGCCTGGGCCTCGCACAGGGGCACCCCGAAAGATTCCCCGAACGACAGGAAAAACAGACCGCTTTGCCGATACCGGGCGCACAGGTCCGGGTAGGACAAGGTTCCGCCGAGTTGTTCGTGCGGGATGCCCGCCTCCTTCAGCGCGCGGACCTCCTCGGCGCGTCGCTCTTCTCCGCCGGGTCGCTCAAAATCGAGCAGGGCGCTCAGCGGGCGAGCCGGACCGGGGTGGAGCAGACGGCCGTCGAGGCGCAGACCGATCAGGGTCGCCGGCTGCGGACCGCGGGGCACGGGGTGGACGTTGTGGACGGACGTGCACAAGTAGTGGTCGTAGCGTCCCAGCCCGTGGTGTCCCTCGTCGCGCAGGGCGGCGATAAAATGAGGGCGTGAGGGCAGGTAGAGGTTCGCGGCCAGCACAACAGGAGCCTGCGGGGCGTGCTGGCGGAGCGCCTCGACCGCGAAATCCTTCCGAAACGCGTGGGGAATCGTGCTGATGACGATGATGAGATCGTAATCGGCGAGATGGCGCAGTTTCCACGCGAGAAGCCTTTGTTTGGCCAGGCGGAAGCGTGAAGTCTCCGGCTGGTTCATGAGGCGATCCAAATCAAGCACACGGTGGGGGACCCCCAGGCTCTCCAGGAGGCGGCACAGGGAGCCGGTCAACGTGCCGCGGACACCGCTTTGAAAAGTGCCGATAATGGCTATGGTCATGATGCCACGGGATCAGGAACGGGTTGTGCGCTCAGGCCTCCTTTTGCACAAAGCCGGTTTGCGCAACGATGGAGCCGCCCCTGAGCCGGCCGGACTTGATGGAGTAATGACGCCCTTGGGTGAATTCATGAAACGAGTCGCCATACCGGGCACGCTCAAGATTGTCGTAAACCAAGTAGCCTCCCGGCTTGATTTTTGGCCATGCTTGCCGGGCGCAAGCGGCCCTGGCCCGACCGTCCACCAGCACCATGTCGAAATAGCCGTCCGGATGCGCATCGATCGATTTGACGTAGCGCTCGAATGCCAGCCCGCCAAACTCCTTCTTTTGCGAGGCGAACGCCGAGTTGAGGGCGGTGCGGGTTTCGGGCGGCACCAGCAGCAGCGTCCGGGCGGCCGAGGCATTCACCATCGCGGCGACTTTGGCATGCCAGTCGGAGTCATGTTCAATGCTGAAGGTGTGACATCCCCGGGATAGGAAATACAAGGTGGAGGAACCGCTGCCATACTCGAAAACCCTGATGCCATGCCCGGAGAGTTTGGACAACTCGCGAACCGCCTTGGCGTTCATCCACGGGACGGGTTTTTTCGCCGGCTTGAGCATCTCGTAAATCCAAAGGGGGAAGGCCAGTGCGGCATGAAAAAGGCCGATGGCGTCGGTCTCCTTGTTCAGCACGGGTCTCCAGTAGCCGAGCAATACTGAAGTCAGTTTTCCGATGAAGGGATTCGAAATCATGGGGTGATCAATGCAAAGCGGGGAGGTTGCGTGATGACGGGGCCTGCCAGGCGGCGGTCGGCGACCGCATGAAGTCGAAGTCGCCATCGAGGATCACCCGCCGACGGCGGTGCGGTAGAGATCGAGGGTGATCCCGGCGATGTTTTCCCATGACGTGGCGCGCCACCAATGCGGATCGATGGGTTGTCGCGGTGTTTGCAGCGCGGCCGCGAGCTTCCGGGGAAAGTCTGTCTGGAGGCTCTCGAAACGAAACACGGACGGATGCGGCTCCATGAGGTCGACGGCGGCGAGTCTGGCGGGCAGCAGGATGTTGGTCGCCAGCGAACGCGCCAGCGACGCCACGCCCGAGGTCAATCCGGCGGAGTGATTGATGATGACGACCTTGGCCGCGCTCACGGTGGCGGCGAGGTCCTCGTCGGCCAGCTTGCCCGGTCTCAGCTGGATGATTTCGTCGCCATCGACGAGGCGGGCGAGCCGGGGCGGATAGTCGGGATCATTGACGATGCCGACGATGCGAAGGGGCAGGCCGGGCCGGTGGCGGCGCCAGCAGGCGATCAGCTCTTCGAGTCCCTTGTAGGGGGCGATCACGCCGAAGTTCAGCGCGAAGGGAGCTTCGCCTGGCCGGTCGACGGGCGTTGGGAGGTGCTCGACGAGGTTGCCGTGCGGGATCACCCTGATGGCCTCGGAGGGCACCCCCCATTGCTCGCCGACCAGTCGTGCGGCCTCGGCCGAATGGGCGATCACCGCGCGGGCTCCGCGGTAGGCGCGCCCCAGCGAAAAGCGGAGGCCGGCGGTCCGTGGAAGGTGGTGGGGCCACAGGTTGTGCGCGGTCATCACGTAGGGCGCGGTGCGTCCCGCCAAGGCAAGGTCGAGCGCAAGCCGCCACTGGCGGGCAAAACCCGCCGGCCCCCGATGGTCGCAGTAGGCCTCGGGCCAGTGCAGATGAAGCAGGTCGGGCCGAACGTCGCGCAGCATGCGCGCAAGGGGAAGCCCGCGGCGGTATCCGGACGGGAATGACACGGTGCATCCGCCGGTCGACTCGAGCGCCGTCGCCAGATTGGCCTGATAGGGATTTCCCGGACGGTAGTCCGGCGCGAACAGCACGTTCATCGTTGCAATACCAGGGGCGCCAGGCGCCGGACGCCCTCGGCCCACAGTCGATCCCGGACCTGGCCGACGTAGTGGCGGGCGACGCAGCCCTCGCCGGCGTGTTTGTCGAGCGAGACCTCATAGCTGCCCGGCAGCAGTCCGCCGCGCCCCGCCCGCGACGCGTTCAAGGCGAAAAGAGTCTGCTCCACGCGCCAGACGTGGCCGCGCAGGATGGTGCCCTCGCGGAGCACCGCTTCGCAAAAGTCCGGGTCCATCACGTCCTGTCCCAGCAGGCAGAGGCCGCTGTTGACGCGTCTCCAGAGAGTGACGCCGAATTTGGCGAGCGCCACGTCCGGCGGAACGTTGCTCGCCTCGCCGACGTCGGCGTTGAACCAGCTCGCGCGCACATCGTGCCCGTCGGCCCAGTCGAGGATCTCGGCCGGGCGGGCGAAAAACGCGATATCCGCGTCCAGCAGCATGCCGCGGCCGCCGTTCAGAAGATGCGGCACGTCGACCAACTTGATGCCAAGCGGGTGCGCGGCGCGGTAGCCCGCCAGCAGCGGACAGGCGCGCAGTGCCGGCGCGGTGATGTCGTCGGCCTCAAGGCGTCCGACCACGCGCAGCCTGAGGCCGCGGCCCTGCCATGTCTCCAGCTGCGACGGATCCAACGTGCCGTCGTCATGGAGAACCACCGGCCAGTTCCTTGCGGTGTGATAAAAAAAGCCGGCGAGCATCCAGAGGGCCATGTCGCTATGATTTTTTCCCGCGACCACGTGGATGGGCAGCGTCTCCGGCGGAAGCGCGCCATGCGGATTGGTCCAGCCGCGGATGCGCGGGCGCACCGCGTGATCATGCCAACTGGCGGACCAGCCGCGCGCCAAGTCGCGACGAGCCAGCCAAAGTAGACGTCCGGGAGTCATCTTGATCGGAGGGGAAGCCGTGAGGTTAGCGAGCGCATCAGCCGCTCCCGCACGTCGGGCAGCAGCGC
>JBDRJH010000101.1:0-2113 GCA_043815125.1 Verrucomicrobiota bacterium | reverse complement strand
AGGACTCGGAGAAAATTGCGATCCTGTGGGACATCATCATGGGGGATAAATGATGTTTGACCGCATGAGACGACGCTGGCGCAACCGATTCCGAGTGCCGGAGAAATATCGCTGCGTGTATCTCGGTAACGACGTGCTGATCCTGGCGATCCACGGCGGGCGGCTGGAACCGGGGACCAGTGTACTCGCCCGCGAGATCATGGACCTGGGCGGCTACAGCGGCTACGTGGTGGACTGGCCGAACGGCAGGCGGCACATTCCGTCGGACGCAATCCTGGATGACGCACTGGACGCGCAGTTGGCGCGGGCGCAGTACGTCGTGAGCATCCACGGGTGCCGGGGGCGAATACCTGGAGCGGTTGTTGGTGGGGTGGATTGGGAATTGAGAAACGCGATTCGTATACGGATAAACCTGGCCGGCTTTTCTACTCGCAATGCAGTGCGGTATCCCGCGTTGGACGGCATGAATCGGCTGAACGTCTGTAACATGGGCGTGACGGGCGAGGGCGTCCAGTTGGAAATCAGCCGGGGCCAGCGGGACGACCTACTGGCCGGTGATCTGTTGATGCAGCGGTATGCGGCGGCGATACATCAGGGTATCGAGGCGGTGAGGGCAGGGGGGGCAACATGAGGACATGGCGAATGGCTGAGCGAACGGTGGAGGGATTGGCGCTTGCGGCTGGTACGTGCATCGGCGCGGCTGTCTGGTGCGTCATGGCTCCTTGCTGGTTGGTGCATTGCGCCCGGCGACGCTGGCTGGCGATCATCGCGGCGGCGGGCCTGGCGACGGCGTGCCTGGGTGCGACCAACTCCGTGCCTGACACGGCTCCGAACGCGGCTGACATCGGGCGGGCAGTGGCAGAGCAAATCCTGCTATGCGAAAAGAATGGTATCAAGGCATTTGAGTCGCGTCTCATTACACCGGGCGGCGGGCTGGTCAACGTCGTGTACCGCGCAGACCCGTCAGGGCAGGGAATGAAGTGGGGCATCGGCATCGGGGCGACCGCGTTCGTGGCTGGCGGCGTGGCGGTGGCCGCGAACAACGGGCTTCTGGGCGAGCCGCACTACGGCAAAGGCAGCGAGGCCGAACAGTCCCGGCGTGACACGGGATCGGCCCAGGGCGACGGGAACACGGTCAGCGTGAGCGTGGACCAGAGCGGCGAGGGGGAGAAGCGGAGCGAGATCAACATTTTCATCGGGAACTTTTTCAACGAGAAGGAGAAGGAGGCGGGTAAGATATGAGCATCATCACGATAGCAGCGGGCATCCTGGTAGCAGTGGCGGTGGTTTCACTGGTGATTTTCATAATCCACGTCATCA
Source organism: Verrucomicrobiota bacterium (assembly GCA_043815125.1). Lineage (GTDB taxonomy): Bacteria > Verrucomicrobiota > Verrucomicrobiia > Opitutales > Opitutaceae > JAUWBF01. The sequence goes on along the minus strand of JBDRJH010000101.1, from coordinate 793 downwards.
GCACACGGCGCGATAACAGACCGCAACCATTCACGCGACCCGACGCGCTCAGCGTTGCGAAAGGCGAAATCTATAACCACGAGCAAAAGTACCACGGCATGCACGGCGGTATTTGCGACAGCGACGCCGAAGACATGCGGCGTCAACTGGAGGCGAGCAAGAAATGAACGACATCTGGGCAAAGATCAAGGCCAGCATTCAGGACGCCGCTCGCAAGTGGTGGTACAGGCAGACCAGCACCATTGACGAGCGGGTTGACGGAACTCTCGGCAAAGTCGGCGTTGATTACGAAACGGCAGAGGAAAAGCGGCTGAAGCAGGAAGAAGCACGCGCTCGTGCGGAACGCGAAGCCGCCGCGAATGCCGCCGCTGTGGGCGAACGCAAGGAAGTGTTTACATGGAAGGTGGAATCTGAGAATGACGGCAATGCGGTCGTGATCTTCCCGAGCCGTTTCCGCAAAGCTGGCTCGCCCAAAATCCCCGGTGACGAGACTGCCGAGAAGCAATTTATCAGCGTGCGGATTGAGGGCAGCGAGCACGATGAGTCCTCGCCTGCTGGCTGGTCATACGCGAACGGCAATCGTTGGCACGCACGCTGGCGCAGGCCGGGATCGGAATACGGCAAGGGCTTTCGAATCGAGATGGTGATGGTCGGCGGCGAGGTCGAGATGTGGAAAATCAATGACGGCGCGAAGCGCATAGGATAGGGAAGCGAGGGCAGCATGGCAACATTCGGAACCACGGACGCGCAAACAATGCGGGAGATGGCACTGGCATTGGAGAACGGCGACACC
>JBDRJH010000100.1:0-2475 GCA_043815125.1 Verrucomicrobiota bacterium | reverse complement strand
CAAGGGCCGGATGCGGGGCAAGGCCACCCGGGGGAGCAAGATCTCGTTCGGCGAGTATGGCCTTCAGGCCATCGATCCCGGCTGGATCAGCAACCGGCAGATCGAGTCCGCGCGTATCGCGATGACGCGGCACATCAAGCGGGGCGGCAAGGTCTGGATCCGGATCTTCCCGGACAAGCCCATCACCTCGAAGCCCGCGGAGACCCGCATGGGCAAGGGCAAGGGCAGCCCCGAAGGCTGGGTGGCCGTGGTCAAGCCCGGCCGGATCATGTTCGAGCTCGAGGGAGTGGACCTCAAGACGGCCCAGCGTGCCATGGAGCTCGCCTCGGCCAAGCTCCCCGTCAAGACCCGGTTCGTCCTCCGCGACGAGCAGCTGTAGGAGAGTCCGATGAAGGTCGAAGACATCCGCGAGTTGGACCGGACCGAGCTCGAGACTCGTGTCAGGGAGCTGAAGGAGGAGCAGTTCAAGCTGCGCTTCCGGGCGTCCATGATGCAGATCGAGAACCCGAGCCTCGTCCGCAAGATCCGGCGCGATATCGCGCGCATCAAGACGGTTCTCCGCGAGCGTGAGCTCGCCCAGAAGGGCTAACCAGGAAGATCATGGACGAGACCCAGGTGCAGCAGGACGAGGTCGCTCAGGACGAAGTCGCCCAGGACGAAGTCGCCCAGGACGATGCCCGGAACCGCCGCAAGACGCGGGTCGGCGTCGTGGTGAGCAACAAGTCCGCCAAGACGGTGACCGTGGTGATCGAGCGGCGTTTCGCGCACCCCCTGTACGGGAAGGGTGTGACGCAGCGCAAGAAGTACCACGCGCACGACGAAAGCAACGAGTGTCAGGCCGGTGACGTGGTCAAGATCATGGAGACCCGTCCCCTGTCCAAGTCCAAGCGGTGGCGTGTGGTCGAGCTCATCGAGCGTCCGGTCTGAACGCGCGCTGACACAACAGTCGAGATAGAGAGACACTGAGATGATCCAGCAGGAGTCGGTCCTCCGGATCGCGGACAACACCGGAGCCAAGACGGCGCTTTGTATTCGCGTCCTCGGTGGCTCGCGACGCCGGTACGCCGGCGTGGGCGACGTCATCGTCGCCACGGTGAAGGACGCCATCCCCAACGCCGGGGTCAAGAAGGGTGAGGTGGTGAAGGCGGTGGTGGTCCGGACGGCCAAGGAGACCCGCCGCAAGGACGGCACCTACATCCGCTTCGACGACAACGCGGCAGTGATCATCAACCAGCAGGGCGAGCCCCGTGGAACCCGTATCTTCGGGCCCGTGGGTCGCGAGCTGCGCGAGAAGAAGTACATGAAGATCGTTTCTCTGGCGCCCGAGGTGCTCTGATGGGTGCGCCGAAGGGCGGGATCGTGAAGGGGGATCGGGTCCGGGTGATCCGGGGCAACTTCCGGGACATGGAAGGCGCGGTCCTCGAGGTGCTGAAGGATGCCGGTCGGGTCCGGGTGGAGGGGGTGAACATGCGCAAGCGGCACACGCGCCCCAGCCAGCAGAACCCTGACGGCGGCATCATCACCTTCGAGGCACCCATCGACGTCTCGAACGTCATGCTCATCGATCCGGCTACGGGTGAGCCGAGCCGGGTGCGCATGCGGATCGAGGAGGACGGCACCAAGGAACGGATCTCGGTCAAGTCCGGGAATCCGATCCCGAGGCCTCAGTGAGGGACAGGTTGACAGCAATGGAACCCAGGCTGAAGAAGCACTACGAGACCCATGCGAAGGGAAAGCTCCAGCAGGAGTTCGGCTTCTCCAACCCGCATCGGATCCCCCGTATCGTGAAGGTCGTCCTCAATGTCGGTGTGGGTGAGGCGGCCAAGGACCAGAAACTCCTCCAGAGCATTGTGGAGGAGCTGGGCATCATCAGCGGCCAGAAGCCCATGGTGAACCGTGCCCGGAAGTCCATCTCCAACTTCTCGTTGCGCGAAGGGATGCCCGTGGGTGTCTCGGTGACGCTGCGGAAGGACAAGATGTGGCACTTCCTGGACCGGCTCATCGCGACGGCCATCCCCCGCATCCGCGACTTCCGTGGTCTGAACACCCGGTCGTTCGACGGCCGGGGGAACTACACCATGGGCGTCAGGGAGCAGATCATCTTCCCCGAGATCAACTACGATCGGGTGAACAAGATCCATGGGATGGACATCACGATCGTGACGTCCACCGAAAAGGACGACGAGGCCTTCGCGCTGCTCCGCGAGATGGGCTTCCCGTTCCGCGGAGACACGGTGCCGGTTCAGGTCGGCGCCGCTTAGGGACACCAGGAGAGACGAGAGAATGGCCAAGAAGGCGCTCATCGAGAAGTCGAAGCGCACGCCGAAGTTCAGTGTGCGGGTGCGGAACCGGTGCCAGCGGTGCGGGCGTCCGCGCGGGTTTCTGAGGAAGTTCGGCATCTGCCGAATCTGCTTCCGCGAGATGTCGCTCCGGGGAGAGATCCCCGGCGTCCGTAAGTCAAGCTGGTAGGGGGCT
>JBDRJH010000099.1:0-8416 GCA_043815125.1 Verrucomicrobiota bacterium | reverse complement strand
GGCAGGACGAGCGTGCGCGCGCCTGCCGGGAAATCGTGGAAGCGCGCGAGCACGGGGCCGGTCACGGGCGAGCCGTCCGCGTGGCGCGCGACGGGCACGGCGATGGTTTCGCGACCGGGGCGCGGCGCGAGGTCGCCCTGCCAGCCGCTGAAGAGGATGGCGTCGCCGCGCCGGTAGATGAAGCCGTCGCCGGGATCGTCGCCGACGTTGAGCGTGTCGGCCAGGTTGCGGTTGCCGCGGTTGGGCACGCTGTAGATCAGCACGCCGCTGGCGCGCGCCGGATCGACGGGCTGGAGCAGGGTGAAGGTGGCCTCGTATTCGACGAGGCCGCGCGCGTTGCGCGGCGCGAGGGCGAGGTCGGTGATGATCGTGTTGCGACGATCCGAGGGATCGAGCTCGCCAACGATGCGGCCGGTGACGCGCTCGTAGGCGCCGGCGTCGCCGAAGACGCGGCCCGCGAAGGCGGGCGATTCGCGAGATTCGACGACGAGGCGAGTGACGCCCGCGCTGAGGGGCAGGGCGGAGAGAACCGCAAAGAGAAGCCAGAGCAGGCGGCGGACGCGAAGCGAGGCGGTCATAGGGCGGAGGTCAACGCGTCGGCGCGCGCTCCACCTCGGCGAGGAAATCGAGGACGAGGCGTTGCATCGGTGGGGTCTCGAAGTTCGGGCCGTCGTGGCCGGTGGCGGGCACGACGACCAGCTTCACCGGCGCGCCGGCGGCGCGGAGGGCGGACTCGAGTTTTTGGCTTTGCGAGAGCGGCACCACGTCGTCGTCCGCGCCGTGGAAGATCAGCACCGGGCAACGCGCGCCGGCGACGTGGTGGATCGGGCTGGCGAGGCGGGCGAGTTCGTGGCGATCGGAGCCGCCGAGCAGGGCCTTGACCGCGCCGCCGATCTCGGCGCGCATGTGCGGGTCGCGGATTTCGGCGGCGACGTCGGTGAGGTCGGCCGGGCCAAAAAAATCGAGGATGGCGAGAGGGTGAAAGTCGGGATCGGCGCCGAAGTCGGCGCGGTCGCGCGCGAGGCCGAGGAGGAGGGCGAGGTGGCCGCCGGCTGAGGCGCCGCCGAGGAAGACGCGGGCCGGGTCGATGCCGTGGGTCGGCGCGTGGGTCAGCAGGTGGTCGAGCGCGAGGTTGCAGTCGCGGATCTGGGCGGGGAAGGGGGCGTCGCCGCTCAGGCGGTAGTCGATGCTGGCGAGCGCGTAGCCGTGGGCGACGAGGTATTTGACGTTGTTCCAGTTCTTGTCGCCGACCTTCCACGCGCCGCCGTGGATCCAGACAACGAGTGGCGCGGGGCGACCGTCGGGCGCGGGCGTCGGCAGATGTAGATCGTAGGTCTGGAGCCGATGAGCGTCGGGCGCGTAGGCGATATCGCGCAGCACGCGCGGGGTGTCGTCGGCGACGGCGGAGAGCGCGGAGCAAAGCAGGGTGAACAGGGGGAGCAGGCGGGCGGGGGAGGGCATGCAAGAAATAGAAAAGAAGCCGGCTCCGCCCGGAAAAGGGCGGAGCCGGCCGGGGATGGTTGGACTTAAAATCAGAGCACGGGTTGGTAGGTGGTGTCGGTGCCGTAGATGATCATCAGAACGACCTGGATGAAGTAGGCGCTGGTGTCGGCAAAGCGCTGCCAGGTGGGGGCGACGACGTTGTAATTGGTCTGGTCGCGCCAGTCGACGATGCCGTTGGGGACCCCGGCCTCGGTGGTGGAGAAGTTGCCCAGCCACAGGTTGGAGCGCGAGGTGCTGTCGGCGAAGGACAGGCGATTGGCGGCGCGCGTCTGGTAGGTCATCAGGCCGGTGGCGTTGCGGTGTTTCCACTCGACCTTGGCGAGTTGCAGGCCCGGACCGGCGGTGAGGCGGTTGTTCTCCGACGAGCCGGCGAAGAAGTGTTTCCACTTCGTGCCGTAGAAGGTCCAGATGGAGCTGTTTGTTGAGTTTGGTGTCATCACGCCGCCGGTGGTCCACCAGTCGCTCAGCTCGCCGCAGTAAGTTTCGCCGACCGACAGCGAATCGGTCTCGTAGGGAAGGAAACAGAGCTGGTCGAGCTTGTCGCCGTAGCGCGCGGCGTAGCCTGCGGCGCAGGCACGATAGCGGTAGAAGTTTTTCCAGCCGCCGGGGTCCTTCATGGCGGCGAGCCCGGACGCCAGGCTGTCGGCGCGGCCCGCATAGGTGTAGCCGGAGGGGGCTGGAATCAGGCCGTAGGCCTGGTAGCGCGAGAGCACACGCATACCGACCTGAGCCCAGGAGGCGTCGCTGATCCAGAGGTCGGACGTGGTCAACACGGAGGGGCGGCCCGCGTTCATCTGGTAGGTGGTATGGTAGGCGGCGTTGAGGAAGGCGCCCGCGTTTTGCGCGAAGGTGCGGCTCCACCAGAGCCAGTTGGCCGCCTTGCTGGTCTGGTTGGTGTCGACGAGGTATTCGTAGTATTTCCAGGAGGCGACCAGGATCTGGCCGGTGGCTGCAGAGGTGGGCGCGTTGGCGCTGCTGTAGGAGCCGTTGACGTTGTAATACACGCGGCTGCGGGCACCGCCGGCATCCGTGCCGGAGGTGACGAACAGTCCGCTCGAGGAGCCGTTCACCCATTTGTAGAAGAAGGCGTCGAGCACGGCGTCGTAGCGGGCCACGTCGGTGGTGTAGACACCCAGCTGCCAGAGCTTTTTCGCGCCCTCCATCAGGCCGACGGCGGCGATGGCCGATTCGCCGGGGTTTACCCAGTCGGCGCCGGCGCTCGCAATGCGCACGACGTTGATCGTGCCGTAGGCGGCGTCGCCGACCTGGGCTTGGGAGTTGTTGACCGCGTAGGTGGTGAACGAGCAGTTCACGATGTAGTCGCACTCCTTCTTGATCGCGTCCTCACCCCAGCCGGCACGCAGAGGTGCTACGAGACAGAGCAGGAGGGGAACGAGACAGGGGAGCAGACGGCGGCGCGCGGAACGAGGCGCGCCCGGAGGTAGTGGGGTGGGCATGGGGTGGATGGGGTTGAATCCGGCGACTGCGGACGACACTTGTCGCCACGACCGTTCGCCGACCCGCCGACCATGCCCCGCACGCCGGTCGCCAACAAGCGGCACGGCATTCAACGGTTTAATCCCGCCGCGCAGCGCGGGCGACCATGCGATCAGGTTGGCCTATCTTGGCGGCTTGGAAACCACGCCGCCCGACGGCGACACGGAGCCGCCCGTCCCTAAGCGTCCCTTTGTCATTCTGTCGCCCAGTTCGTCGCTCCCCGTAGTGGAAAACAACGACTTGATTGAGCCGCCCGTGTTGGCCTTTCGTTTCATGCCACGTCTGATCCGGGCCTGGGCTGCGCGGCGAAAGCGCGCTGGTTTCTTGGCCTGCGCATGAACCGACGGTCCATGGAGTTGCCAGATCGGACAACAAGCGCCCTTGACACGGGAAGCATGAACGCTTTTTAAGTTACCGGTAACCTCATTATTCCAACCCCATGACCTCCTCATTGTTTCTCCTCGCTCGTTCCGCCGCGTTCGTCGGCGTTATGCTCGGTTTGGCCTCGTCGGTTTCCTTCGCCCAGACTCAGGTGCTGATCGATTTCGGCAGCGCCGCCAACCAGACCACGGTCGATTCTGAGAGCCGTCAGTGGAACAACGTGGTGCATACCATGACCACGGGCACGACCTTCGGTCTGGTTGACTCCGCCAACGCCGCCACCGGCGTGACCTTCACCCTGACTCAGGCTTTTAACGTAAACGACGTGAACACGAATGGCCTGACCAACCTGAACCCCGACTATCCCGCCACCGCGACCGGCGATAGCTTGTTCGGCAATGTCGCCGACTTTGGTGGCGAATCCAACGTGGTTCCGGTTTTGACCCTGAGCGGTTTCAATCCCAATCAGTCGGTCGATCTGAGCTTCTTCGCCTCGCGTGGACTGACCTCGGACAACCGCATCATGCGTTACGAGATCACCGGCGCCAGCACGACGAACCTGTTTCTCGAAGCGAACGGCAACACCGGTTCGCATACCGTTTCGGCGAGCGGGATCCTCGCGTCGGTGAGCGGCACGATTACGATCAGCGTGAACCACTCGACAGTGGCTGAGTCCGGGTTGCCGACGATCGGGAGCGGGGATCAGGCCACCGGTTTCGCCTATCTCGGTGCGCTGGACATCCAGTATACGGCGATACCCGAACCCTCGGCCAGCGCCGCGCTGGGCGCGAGCGTCGTCCTGATCGGAGCCGTCGCGCTGCGCCGCCGTCGCGCGAACTGAACGGCGGTGCTTTCGTGCCTCGACCCGGGCTTCGGCTCGGGTCGTTTTGCTCCCGCGGGTCGAGTCTCGCGATTTTGTCTTCGGCCGTTTTCCCCTCACACGCATTCCCCATGATTCCTTCCTTCCTTCGGCGTTCATTTCTGATCGGTGTTTCCTTGATTCTTTGCGGCTCGCAGCACGCGGTCGCGTCCATTCCCGCGTCCAATCCGCATTGGGAACCGGAGATCAAGGCAATGGAAGCGCGCGCCCGTCTCAAGCCGGCGGTCGCGGGCACGGACGCCATCGTGTTTGTCGGCAGCTCGAGCATACGGTTGTGGAAGACCCTCGACCGCGATTTCCCGGGGCTGCGCGTGTATAACCACGGCTTCGGCGGCTCCTACCTGATCGACACCATCGCGTATGCCGACCGCATCGTGTTTCCACTCAGACCCGCCACCATCGTGCTCTACGCCGGCACCAACGACATCAACGGCGGCGTGCCGCCCGAGACGTTGGCAGTGCAGTTCAAACAATTCGTCGAGATGGTGCGCGAGCAGCTGCCGAATACGCGCATCCTCTACATCGCGGTCGCGTCAAATCCGGCGCGCTGGCATCTGCGCGAAAAAATCCAACGGGCGAACCGCCTCATCGAGGAGCAGACACGGCTCGACGAAAGGCTCGGCTTCATCGACGCGTTTGCCGCCATGCTCGGGCCGGATGGTCAGCCCCTGCCGGACATCTTCGTGGAGGACGGCCTGCACATGAACGCCAAGGGCTACGCGATCTGGACTGAGTTGGTCCGACCGCATCTGGCCAAGCCCTGAGGCGTGGGCTTTAAAGAAAGTGGACGAACAGGGAGGCGGGCATCGGCTCGCGGTCCGTGGTCAAAGGCAATCCCGTGTCATTGAGGACGGGAGGACTTCTTTTTTCAACGGACAGGCGGTTTGAAGCCGGCGCCGTGGTCGGTGGCGAAGAGCAGGTTGCCGCTCGCGCGGTAGAGCACGGTGAGGCCGGACGCGGGGGATTGGCGGATTTCGAAATCATCTGCGTCGAGCGAGTCGTGGGTTGGGAACCAAGCGGGCGCGGCCGGCCACGGGTCCGGGATGATGCCGGGCGGAAGCGCGAGCAGGCCGAAGGTCTCGGGGTCGCGCAGGGCGGCGAGGAGTTCGGGGCCGGGGTGGAGTTGGATAAACCACGCCCAAGAGTTGTCGTCGGGGTGGATGCGGCGCTCGGCTTGGAGGATGCGGTCGGCGGACGTGGGCTGGCGCCAAACGGCGCGGCGGAAAACCTCGGCGTGGTCGGAGGTCGAGGCGGTGGTGGGCGTGGGAACGACGGATGCGGGTTGCGTATCCGGATTTTCGTGACGGGCGTCGCGGCGGCAGGCGGGGAGGAGCGCGACGGAGAGGAACGCGAGGAGGACGGAGCTTTTGACCACAGATTTCACAGATGGGCACGGATGGTTTGGAATGTAGGGGCTTCGCTTGCGAAGCCCGTTAGACGTGGAAACTCGGAATACGCGTGATTTTCGTCAGCTTGCTCGTAACGGGTTTCGCGAGCGAAGCCCCTACGTCGGCACCTTAGTTCCCCGAGTGCGAGTAGGTGCGGAGGAAGAGTTGCACGTCGCTCACGCTGCGCACGAAACGGTCGAGGGCTTCCTGCTCGTTGTTGAGGAGGGTGTTCGCTGGGATCACGAGTTTCCACTGGGTGTTCCACACGCTGCGGCCGATGAGGCGGCGGTTGGTGAACTCGCCGGGCAGGGTGCTGTAGAAATACGCGGGATCATTCACCGGACGGAAGGCCTGGTGCTTGCGGGTGATCCAGAGTTTTTCGTTCAGCGTGCCTTGCGGGCTGAAGAACTGGGTCGCGGAGAATTCGCTTTGGCCGAGGTTGAAGGGCAGCGGGATGGCCTGGTCCTTGACGCTCCACGAACGGACTTCGCCGGTGTCGCCGAGGGGCGGGGCGAGCATGTGGTCCACACCGACGGGAATCAGATAAACGTAGGGCGTGGCGCTGAGGGCGTTGGGATCGGAACTGGCGGGGCCGCCGGCGCCGGGGGTGCCGATGCTGTAGGGGTCCATGCCGATGTAGCCTTTTAGCACGAGGCCGGAGGCCGCGATCTTGGTGGCGAAATTCGACGCGGTGTAGGCGTGGTCGCCGGCGGCGAGGGGGAGGCCGAAGAAGTTGAGGCCTTGGCCGATGGTGGTGCTGAAGGGGATGACGATGCCGGGGACGGCGGAGCCGTCGGTCTTGCGGATGTTGCGCGCATACTCGGCGACGTCGGGGTCGTTGAGCACGTTGCTCATGATGTGCTGTTCGAGGACCTGCCGCCACGCCTTGTCGTCGTCGGTGGTGGCTTGGTCGGTGCGGACGCGGAAGAGTTCCTGGCGCATCGAGAAGAGCGTGCCGTAGGTATCCGGATTGTTGATACCGAGGCGGGATTTGACGACGGACCAGTCGGCCTGGAGGCGGGCGAGCAGGCCGGCGAGGCCGCTGTCGCCGGTGGAGCCGGTGGTGGCGACGGGTGCGCCGTTCTTGAAGTCGCCGAGGGAGCGGGTGGAGACGATGCCGTTGATGAGGGTCTGGCCGGCGGGGCGGCCGAGCAGGCCGGTCTCGTAGTCGTAGCTCTGGAGGGTGAGGTAGGTGTATTGGGCGGCGAGGTCGTAGAGGGCCTGATACTGCGAGAGCTCCTCATTGCGGAAGGTGCGGTAGGTCATGTCGCGCGTGCGGTAGCCCTGGATGACGGCGGCGGCGCGTTGGCGGAAGATCTCGCGGTCGGCGAGGATGCGGTTGGCCTGGGCGACGAGGCGGGAGACTTCCTCGTTTGCCTTCTGGAGTTCGCCGAGGCGGCGGGCGAGTTCGTAGCGGTGGGCGAGGACCTTGTCCAGGAGGTGCTCAAACTCGACGACGTGCTGCTTATCTTCGTTGTCCCAATCGTATTGGGTGTAGAAGTCGTCGGCTTCGGATTCGAGGTTGGCGGCCTGGGCTTCGAGGTAGGCCACGGTGTTTTCGAAGGCGAGGCCGGAGAGGCCCTGGGCGTAGGCGGCGGTGGCGCCGCCGTAGAGCGAGAGACCGCGGGCGACGGAGGTGGCGTCCACGGAGAGGCCGGCGGCGACGGGGAAGGACTCGGCGGTGGCCTCGCTGATGGCGGTGATGAAGTCGGCGCTGAGGGCGAGCAGGGCGGCGGAGTTGGTCAGCGCGGAGGAGGCGGTGAGGTAGGACGCGGCCTGGTCGAGCTTGGCGGCGGCGCCGTCGTTGGCGTCGTCGTAGGCGGTGCGGAACTCGGTGAAGAGCTGGTAGTCGCGGTCGAAGCGGCGCTGGAGGGTGTCGAGGGTGTTGGCGGATTCGCGGGCGTTGACCTGGGCCTGATAGACGGCGAGCAGGGCGCTTTGGAGCGCACCGGGTTCGGCGCGCGAGCCGGCGCCGGAGGCGGCGAACTGCATGAGGCGGTCGGGCGCGATGGAGCGGGTGCGGGTGGTGTATTGGAAGGGGTCGCGGATCTTGTTGTAAACGTTGTCGAGCGACCAAGTGGTGAACGGGTTCATCTCGATGGGCTCGCGGAACTGGACGTTCACCGTGGTGGTGGTGTCCACGAAGTCGGAGGGCTTATCGATGACGTAGTAGTGGTAGAGGTCGGGGCCGGCGTAGCCTTGTTCGTAGAGTTTGCCGGGGCCGATGTCGCCGGGGTAGGCGGAGCCGAAGATGTTTAGGAGGTCGTATTGGTAGGCGCGCTCCTGGTCCTCGACGGCGTCATTGTAGGTGTCGAGGGTGTTGTTCTGATCGCGCAGGAGGCGGTTCATGGTGCCGGCCTGGTTGAAGGCGGCCTGGGCGTTGAGCGAGGCGCGGAGGGCGCGCTCGTAGATTTGCTCGTAGTGGGATTTCCCCGACAGGAGTTCGGTGGGCGAGATGTCGAAGGTGATGGCCCCCTTGGCGAGGCCGAGGGGGTTGAGGTGGGCGGATTGGGCGTCGAGCGTGGCCTGGATTTCGACGGCGCTGGAGACGATCTCGCTGAGTTCGGGCACGGTGGTGCGGTCGATGATCTGGATGCCGGTGTGGGCGGGGTTGGTGTCCTTGTCGGGCAGCATCGCGTTGGCGCTGACCCAGTGGAAGTAGGCGCCCTGGCCGGCGCGGGCGGCCCACTCGTCGGTGCCCCAGCGGCGGGTGATGCCGGTGGCGGAGTTGTATTTGCCGTCGCGTTGGTGGGCCCAGCCGACGGAG